>JACQWC010000037.1 GCA_016209635.1 Candidatus Rokuibacteriota bacterium
ACGTAGTACGAGCCCGCGAGCGGGTCGACGGTGTCCGCCGCGCCGGATTCCTCCGCGCAGATCTGCATCGTGCGCAGCGCGAGGAGCTGGGCCCTGGCGGACGGGATCGTGTAGGCCTCGTCGTAGGTGGGCAGCGCGACCGTCTGCGCGCCGCTCAGGGCCGCGGCGAGCGCGATGTACGCGCCCCGGACGATGTTGTTCTCCGGCTCCTGGACGACGAACGCCGAGCCGCCGCCGCCGATGAGGCTGCGGAACATCCAGGACTTCGGATTCCGCGCGCCGAAGCGCTCCCGCATCATCCGGGCGTAGAGTCGCCGGCCGGCGCGGAACTTCGCCACCTCCTCGAAGATCTTCCCCCAGCAGGTGAAGTTGAAGGAGATCCGTGGCGCGAACTCGTCGACGGCCATCCCGCGCTTGAGCATCAGCTCCACGTACGCTCCGGCGATCGCGAGGCCGTACGCCATCTCCTGCGCGGTCGTGCAGCCGGCCTCGCGGATGTGGTAGCCGCAGACCGAGACGGGGTTCGATCGGGGATAGTGGCGCGCCGAGAACTCGATCAGGTCGCCGACGAGCCGGAGCGAGGGTTCCACGGGGTAGACCCAGGTCCCGCGGGCGATGAACTCCTTGAGGATGTCGTTCTGCGGCGTCGTGACGACCCGATCGCGCGCGGCCCCCTGTTGCTCGGCGACCGCGTAGTACATGGCCGTGATGGGCGCGGCCATCGAGTTGATCGTGAGCGAGACGCTCACCCGGTCGAGCGGGATGCCGGCGAACGCCTCCTCCATGTCTGCGAGCGTGTCGATCGCCATTCCGACCCGCCCTACCTCGCCCTCCGCTCTCGGATCGTCGGAGTCGAGGCCGAGCTGGGTCGGCAGGTCGAACGCGACGTTGAGGGCGTCCTGACCGTGGGCCATCAGGTACTTGAAGCGGGCGTTGGTCTCGGCCGGCGTGCCGAAGCCGATGTACTGCCGCATCGTCCACAGCCGCTCGCGGTACATGTGGCGGTGGATCCCGCGCGTGAACGGGTACTCCCCCGGCCTCCCGATGTCGCGCTCGAAGTCGACGGCGGCCAGATCCTCGGGTCCGTACACCGGCTTCACCGGGATCCCCGCGTGCAATCTCACGTCCCTCATCGCGTCCTCCTCATGCCTGGATTCTCACAGGCTCGCCTCGGGCGGGCGTGCCTCCTCCACCGCCGACGCCCTGCGGCTTCGCACCACCCTCACAGGCTCGCCTCGGGCGGGCGTGCCTCCTCCACCGCCGACGCCCTGCGGCTTCGCACGTCCGCCAAGGCGTCGACGATCCCGGCGAGCGGCGTCCCCATCGGGAACACCCGGGCGACGCCGAGCGCCCGTAGCTCGGGCACGTCGCGGGGTGGGATGATCCCGCCCACGACCACGCGGATCTCGGCGGCGCCGTGCGCGCGCAGCCCGTCGATCACGCGGCGGGCCAGGTGGAGGTGGGCGCCCGACAGCACCGAGAGGCCGATCGCGTCCACGTCCTCCTGGATCGCCTCCTGCACGATCTCCTCGGGCGTGCGCCTGAGCCCCGAGTAGACCACCTCGACGCCCGCGTCCCTGAGCGCCTGGGCCACGACCTTCGCGCCGCGGTCGTGGCCGTCGAGCCCGGGCTTCGCGATCAGGATCTTCATTGCACGGGGCGCGGGCGCCCGGGCCGGCGCGACGTCATACGGGTGTGAAGGCGGGGAGCCATCGCGCGCCTCCCTTCGGGTCGTCGGCCACGCGGAGCGGCGTCAGGCGAGCCCGCTGCCCGATGCGCACCGCCGCGGGGTCCCGGGTCAACAGGATGGAGAAGACCCGGTGGCCGTCGATCTTCACGATCGCGAACACCCGTGGCCCGTCGAAGCCCGCCGGCAGTCCCGTCTCCTGGATCGTGAAGGCGTGCACGGTCCCCTCCTGGGGGAGATCCACCCAGGCGAACTGGTCCGAGCTGCACTCGGGGCAAAAGCCGCGCGGCGGCCACGCCGTGCGACCGCACCCCGCGCACGCGGTCGTCACGAGCCGCCCCTCGGCGAGCCGCGCGTAGAACTCGTGGAGCTTCGTGTGCTCCCCGGACTCGAGCGGAAAGGGATCGACCGCTCTCAGGTAGCCCATGGTGAGCTCATACCACAGGCCACCGGGACTCGATCGGCAGCCCGGCGCGCGCGATGTGCTCCCGGGCGCGCGCCTCGACGCGCGTGAGGAGCGCGCGCTCGTCCATCGTCACGAGCCGGCCCTCGTCCAGGATGATCCGGCCGTCGACGAGGACCGTCCGCACGCTGGCGCCGGTGGCCGCGTAGACGAGGTTGTTCACCGGGTTCAGGAGGGGACGCCACTCCGGGGTGTCGAGATCGTAGAGAACGAGGTCCGCCCGCTTGCCCGGCTCGATGGACCCGATCCGGGTCTCGAGCCCGAGCGCCTCGGCGCCCCGGATCGTCGCCATCTCGAGCGCGCGCTCCGCCGGCAGCACGCCCACGTCGAGCCGCGCGTCCTTGTAGATGGTCGCGACCAGGGACACGATCCGCAGCATGTCGAAGTGGTTCGAGCCGTTCCCGCTGTCGCCGCCGAGCGAGACGCACACGCCGCGCTCGAGCATCTCCGGAAAGCGCCCGTGGGCCGCCAGCCCCTTGACGTGCTTCAGGCCCGCGGTCGGACAGTGCGAGATCTTGACCCCGCGCCGGGCGAGGAGCGCGATGTCGTCGTCGTCGACGTAGACCATGTGGGCGAGCTTCGTGGTGGGGGCCAGCACGCCAAGGGCGTCGAGGGTGGCGAGCGGGACGGTGTCCGCGGTCTTGCGCGACGGGTGGGACGCGAAGTGCATCATCCCCCAGCCGGTGCCGTGGCGGTCGGCCAGCGCCTTGGCGCCCCGGATCAACCGCTCGGAGCAGGTGCCGAAGCCGATGAGGAGGGGCCAGGCGCCGATCCGGCCGTCGGCCCGCCCGTGGACCTCGGCCAGCATCGCCTCGTTGCGCCGGAGCCCCTCCTCGGTCGTTTGCGTCAGACGCCCGGGGCCACGCACGAGGTCCCACGTCCAGCGCCCGAGGACCGCGCGCATCCCGATCGTCTCGACGGCGTCGGCGACCGTGGCGACGTCGAACAGCGTGCCGGCCTCGCAGAACGTCGTGGTCCCCGTCCGGATCATCTCGATGCACGCCAGGAGCGCGGCGAGCGCCTCCTCCTCGGAGGTCATGACCGCGTAGAGCGGCAGCAGCCAGTCGGGCAGGTAGCGATCGACGGGGACGTCGTCGAGCATGAGCCCGCGGTTCAGGTGCTCGGAGAGGTGCACGTGCGTGTCGACGAAGCCCGGGGCGACGAGCCGCGCGCGGCCGTCGAGGACGCGGTCGGGGGCGCGCGGCGGCCGGACGTCGCCCGCCCGCCCGACCTGGACGATGTCGTGGCCCTCCACGAGGATCGACCCGTCGCGCAGGATGCGGCGCTCGTGGTCGAGCGTCAGGACGGTGGCGTGCTCGATCAGGAGCATCGCTGGCGCTTGAGCTGGCGCAGGAGGGCGCGGACCTTGGCGGTCTCGAACGCCGCGCGCCGGTCGCCCGTGTAGTCGAAGAATCCCCGCCCGGTCTTGGGTCCGAGCTCGTTCCGCGCGATCTTCTCCTCGACGAGCAACGCCGGCCGGAAGCGGTCGTCGGCGAGCGCCCGAGCCATGAAGCGGCTCGCGTGGTACAGGATGTCGACGCCTCCCCAGTCGATGAACTCGAAGATCCCGACCGATGCGTAGCGGAACCCCATCCCGGCCCGGAACGCCTTGTCGATGTCCGCCGGCGTCGCGACGCCCTCCTCCACGAGGCGGACCGCCTCGTTCATGAGGAGCACTTGCAATCGCGGGCCGATGAACCCGGGCGAGTCCCCGCAGCGCACCGGCACCTTGCCGAGCCGCTCGAGCAGCGCGAGCGTCTGCTCGACGACCGCGGGCGCGGTCGTCTTGCTCGCGACAACCTCGACCAGCGGGATGATGTGCGCCGGATTCAGCCAGTGGACGATCAGGAAACGCTCCGGCCCCGGAACCGCGTCGACGAGGTGCGAGGGCGCGATCGTCGAGCTGGTCGACGCGATGATCGCCGACGGGGCGACCGCGCCGGCGACGCGGCCCAGGACCTCGCGCTTCAGCTCGAGGCGCTCGGGTAGCGCTTCCTGCACGAAGCCGCACCCGCCGAGGTCGGCGAGCCCGACGCGCGGCTCGATCCGCTCGAGCACCGGGACCACGTCGGCCTCGGCCACCACGCCCTCCTCCGCCATGAGCCCGAGGTCGCGCGCGATCTCCCGCCGGGCGTCGGCGAAGACGGTCCGGGCCGCCTCGGGAGACCGCGGCTTGAGATCGGCGAGGAGGACGCGGCACCCGCCCACGGCGAACGCGAGCGCGATCTGACGCCCGATCCGCCCGGGACCCAGCACCGCGACGGTGGTGGGGTGCGGGTCGGTCGCGCCCGTCATGAGGGATCGCGACCGTAGATCATCACCACGTGCTCGCCCATGCCGCTGTTGTTGTGGGTGAGGCCGATCGCGGCGTCGGGCACCTGCCGGGCGCCAGCCTCGCCGCGGAGCTGGGCGAAGAGCTCGGCCGCCTGGGCGACGCCGGTGGCGCCGAGCGGGTGGCCGCAGCCGATGAGCCCGCCGCGCGGGTTCACGACCACGTCCCCTCCGTAGTCGCTCCGGCCCGCCTGGACGAAGGGGCCCGCCGCGCCCTTCTCGCAGAACCCCAGCTCCTCGTACGCGATCAGCTCGGCGATCGCGAAGCAGTCGTGGACCTCGGCGACGTCGATGTCCCGCGCGGCGATCCCCGCCATGCGGTAAGCGGACTCCGACGCGCGCTTGAGGGCGGGCCAGTGCGCGTAGTCCTCGTGCAGCGAGGTGAGCTGGAAGCCGTCGAGCGCCTGGCCCGTGCCGCGGATCCAGACGGGGCGCGGGGTGAGGTCGCGGGCGCGCTCCTCGGCGGCGAGGATGACGGCCGCGGCGCCGTCGGTGATCGGCGAGCACATGAAGAGGCGCAGCGGGGTCGCGATCATCCGCGAGCAGAGGACCTGGTCGAGGCTCGCGCCCTTCTGGAAGTGGGCGGTCGGGTTCTTCGCCGCATGGTTGTGGTTCTTCACCCCCACCATCGCGAGCTGTTCCTCCGTCGTTCCGTACGCGGCCATGTGCCGCTGCGCGGCGAGCGCGAAGCACGGGGGCGCCGTGAGCCCGAACGCCGCCTCCCACTCGCGGTCCACGCCGGTGCCCATGTTGAGGATCGCCTCCTCGCCGGAGGGCTGGTTCAGCTTCTCCACGCCGAGGACCATGACGAGGTCGGCCAGCCCGGCCGCGATGAACGCGTAGGCGTAGCGGATGCCCACGGTGCCGGACGCGCACATGTGCTCCGTCCGGGCGCTGAGCGCGCTCGGCCTGATACCGAGCGCCTCGGCCGCGAGCGACGAGATGTGGCTCTGGAACGCCGTGCGCTCGGGCATGACCGAGCCCACGACGAGCCCCTGGAGATCCCCCGGCTTTACCCCGGGCACGGAGTCGAGGCAGGCCTTGCCCGCCTCCCAGATCAGGTCTCGGTAGCTCGCCTTCCGGACCCCGAACTTCGAGACCCCCGCCCCGACGACCGCCACCTGCCTCATGGTGTGCCTCCCCTCAGATCCCGACCGACATGCCGCCGTCGGCGAAGATCACCTGGCCGGTGATGAAGGCCGCCTCGTCCGAGGCGAGAAACGCGTGGACGCTCGCGATCTCGTCCGGCGCGGCGATGCGGCCGACGGGAATCTGCGCGACGATCTTCTCCTTGATGTGGTCCGGCACGCCCGCGAGCATCGGCGTGAGCGTGGCGCCGGGCGCCACGCAGTTGACGGTGACGCCGTACTTCGCGTACTCGAGCGCGAGCGTCTTCGTGAGCCCGATGACGCCGGCCTTCGACGCGGCGTAGTTCGCCTGCCCGATGTTCCCGAGGGCGCCGATCGAGGAAGTGTTCACCACCCGGCCCCATCCCCGCTCGCGCATCCCCGGGAGGGCCGCCTGGGCGCAGAGGAAGGTGCCCTTGAGGTTCACGTCGAGCACGGCGTCCCACTGCTCCTCGGTCATCTTAGCGGCCATCGCGTCGCGGTTGATCCCCGCGTTGTTGACGAGGATGTCGAGCCAGCCGAAGGCCTGCGTGACCTCACGCACCATCCGCTCGACCTCCGGCCGCTTCGTGACGTCCCCCGCGACGACGAGCGCCTTGGCGCCGGCCGCGCGCAGCTCGCCCGCGAGCCGCTCGAGCGGATCCGCAGCGGTGTCGTTGACGGCCACCAGGGCGCCCTCCCGCGCGAACCGCCGGGCGGTCGCGGCGCCGATCCCACCCGCGGCCCCGGTGACGAGCGCGACCCTGCCCTCGAGCCTCATGCCGTCCTCCGTCGCACCAGCACGGACTGCTCGCACTGCATCACCGTCTCGCCCTTCTGGTTCTTCACGAGCACGGCGAAGCGGACCACGCCGCGGTCGGGCTTCGACGACTCGCGCGTCTCCCTGACCACGAGCTCGGTGTGGATCGTGTCACCCGGACGCACCGGTCCGGTGAAGCGGAGCCCGTCCATCCCGAGGAGCGCGAGCGTCGTGCCCTCGAAGATGCCGAGCTGGTTCTGGTGCCCGCTCGAGATCGCGAGCGTCAGAATCCCGTGGGCGACGCGCCCCCCGAACGGCGTCGCGCGGGCGAACTCCTCGTCCACGTGGAGCGGGTTGAAGTCGCCCGACAGCCCCGCGAAGCCCGAGACGTCGCCCGCCTCGACCGTTCGCCCGGCGGTCTCGAACGTCTGCCCGACCTTGAACTCCTCCCAGTACCGTCCCTTCGGCTCGTAGGCCATGGCCTCTCCTGTCTGCCGCGGGGCGCCTCCAGACCCGCTCGCCGCCGCGGCGGGGCCCGTCACGTCCGCCCCATCACCCGCCGATGAACTCCCGGATCCAGCCGTTGATCAGCGCCGGCTCCTCGTGGATCACCCAGTGCGATCCCTCGGGAACGCGCCTCACCGTCAGGCGGCGCACGTACCGGTCGAGCCCGACCAGATTGCCGGTGGGCAGCGCTCGGTCGCGCTCGCCCCAGATGACGAGCGTGGGGACCTCGAGGACAGGGATCTCCGCGCCCAGGCCGAAGCCGCCCCGCGCCGGCTCGCCCGCGGGCGACGGCGGGCCCACCCCGGCCGCGCGGTAGTAGTTGAGCCCGCCGGTGAGCGCGCCCGGGCGCGACCACGCCTCGAGGTACATCCGGCGGTCCTCCTCACTGAGCCGCGCGTCCCAGACCTCGCGCAGCGCCTGCCGGAGCCGCGCGTGGCCGTCGGCGGCGAGGATGGCCTCGGCCTCCGGGCTCCGGAACACCAGCATGTACTGGCTCGCCTGCTGCTGGGCGGGATTCTCCCGCAGCTCGCGCGCGAAGACGCCGGGGTGCGGCGCGTTGACGATGACGAGCCGGTCGAGGGCGGCCGGATGGGCGAGCGCGAACGCCCACGCCACGACGCCGCCCCAGTCGTGACCGACCAGCGTCAGCCGGGCGTGGCCGAGGTGCGCGGCCAGCGCGCGCACGTCCTCGACCAGGTCAGCGACGCGATACGCCGCCACGCCCTCGGGCCTCGACGAGAGGTTGTAGCCGCGCATGTCGGGCGCCACCGCGAGGTGGTCGCGGCCGAACTCCTCGAGCTGGCGCCGCCACTCGTACCAGAACTCGGGGAAGCCGTGGAGGAACACGACGAGCGGCCCCGCCCCGGCGCAGGCGTAGTGGAGCCGCACGCCGTTGACGTCGGCGTACGCGTGGCGGGTCCCGGCGGTCACGGGAAGGCCCCTCCCCGGTCCCAGTCGAGGTCGCGGCCGATGATGATTCTGAGGATCTCGGAGGTGCCGCCGCCCGGCAGGAGGAAGCGGGCGTCGCGGAAGTAGCGCTGCGCCGGGTACTCCATCGCGAGCCCGTACGAGGCGAAGATCCGCGCGGCCTCGTCGGTCACGCGGACGGCCATCTCCGACGCGAAGAGCTTCGTCATCGCGGCCTCGCGCGTCACCGCGCGTCCCGCGTCGATCCCCGCGGCGGCCTGGTAGGTCATGAGGGTCGCCGCGTAGAGCGCCGTCAGCATGTCGGCGAGCTTGAAGGTGATCGCCTGGTGCTCCACGATCGGCTTGCCAAACGCCACCCGCTGGCGCGCGTACTCGAGGGCGGCCTGGTACGCCGCGCGCGCGAGCCCGATCGACAGCGCGGCCGTCATCACGCGGATCTCGGCGAGGATGGTCCCGATCTTCTCCACGCCGCCCGTCTCCCCGCCCAGCAGGTGCTCGGGCGGGACCTCGACCTCGTCCAGGAGAATCTCGCCGGTCTCGGAGGCGCGCACCGACATCTTGTCGATCTTCTTCCCGAGCGCGATGCCGCGCATGCCGGCCCGGTCGAGCAGAAACAGGGCGATGTTCTTCATCCCGCGCTCGGGCGAGGTCTTCGCGGCCACCGTGAGCAGGTCCGCGACCGGCGCGCTGGTCACCCAGGTCTTCGCCCCGCGGAGCACCCAGGAGGGACCGCGCCGCTCCGCTCGCGTCGTGATGTTCGCCACGTCCGACCCGGCGTTCGGCTCGGTGAGCGCGAAGGTGGCGACGAGGTCGCCCCGCAGGGCGGGCACCAGGTACCGCGCGCGCAGCGCCTCGGAGCCGTACTTGTAGATGAAGTGGGTGCCCATGAGCGACTGCATCCCGGCCGCCGCGGCCAGGGACAGGGAGCCGCGCGCCAGCTCTTCCGCGAAGAGACAGTACGTGACCATGTCCGCGCCGGCGCCGCCGTACGCTTCCGGGTAGCGAAGCCCGAGGTATCCGAGTGCGCCGAGCCGCCGGAAGAGCGCCACCGGGAACTCGCCACGCTCGTCGATCGCCTGGGCCGCGGGGACGACCTCGGCGTCGACGAACCGCGCGACGGTCCTCCTGAACTCCTCCTGCTCGGGCGTGAAGCGGATCATTGTAACGGGTCCCGCGGGGCCGGCTCAGCCCGTAGGTGGCGTGCGCTCGGCACGGCGTGGCTCCCTCATTCCCGGGCCGGCTCAGCCCGTGGGTGGCGTGCGCTCGGCACGGCGTGGCTCCCTAGGCGCCGCCGGAGGGCATCCGTCGCTTCTTCGTCGACCACAAGTTCCGCGGTCGGTGCGCTCGGGCGCCCGATGTTCGCCCCCTCGACGTCCCCGGCGATGATCACGACGCCGTACTCCGCGCGCGCCGCCTCCACGGAGACGTAGTCGTCGAGCACGTCCTCGAGGACCCGCCGGGGGTCGCGCGCGAGCGGGTCGCCGTACCCGCCCGCCCCCGACTGCTGGAACGAGACCACGTCGCCGTAGGCGAACTCGCGCGATTCCTTGCCGTGCACGATCTCCTCGCCGGGTCCGGGGTTGATCACCGTGCGGGCCGGCGCGCCGGGCTCGCCACCGAAGAGCCCGTACGGGCGGAAGCGCTGCCGCTCGGACAGGTTCGTCAGCTTCCCCTCGTCGGCGAGGAAGCGCATGTCCCGTCGGACGCCGCAGCCGCCGCGGAACCTGCCCGCGCCGGCCGAATCGCGGATCAGCTCGAACCGCTCGACGATGATCGGCTGGTTCGCCTCCTGCGCCTCCACGGGGATGTTCGAGGCGTTGAAGGCGTTCGCCATCGCCTCGCAGCCGTCCGTGGTCGCGCGGGCGCCCGTCCCGGACAGCACCAGCTCGTAGGCGACGAAGCGGCGCTGGCGGCGCCGGTCCCAGCCGCCGAAGGTGGGGTTCGCGAAGTGGGAGGACGCCGCGGCGACGCGCTCGGGCACGGCCCGCGCCAGCGCGCCGATCACGGCCTCGAAGGTCCGGTAGCAGATGATCGCGCGCGGGCCGCCGCCCGCCGGCGGCCGCGGGTTCAGGAACGACCCCGCGGGCGCGCGGACGGCGATGGGGCGGAGCGCCCCCTCGTTCATCGGCCCGAAGGGATCGGTGAGGCACTTGACCGCCGCGTACGAGTACGACCGCGTGTAGTTGATGTACGAGTTCATGCCCGACGGCGTCTGTGGGCTCGACCCCTCGTAGTCGATGACCATCGAGTCGCCGTCGACGGTCACGGTGACGAAGACCCTGAGCGGCTCCGTCCCTGGCCCGTAGTCGTCGAGGAAGTCCTCGAACGTGTAGGCGCCGTCGGGCACCCCGCGGATCGCGGCCCGCATGTTGGCCTCGGTCCGCGCCACGATCTCGTCCATCGCCGCGAACACCATGGCGCGGCCGTACCGCTCCACCAGTTCGACGAGCCTCAGCTCGCCGACCCGGAGCGCGCTCCGCTGGGCGCGCAGATCGCCGAGGACCTTCTCGGGGGTCCGCGTGTTGGCGGCGATGATGCCGACGATTCCCTCCTGCTCCTCGTACTGCTTCCACACCTTGGTGGGCGGGATCCGGAGGCCCTCCTGGAAGTAGTCGAAGATGCCTTCGACGCCCTGACTCCCGGGTCGCTGGCCGCCGACATCCGTGTGGTGGAGGATGTTCACCGCGAACCCGATCAGCTCGCCCTGGTGGAACGCCGGCTGCGTGATGAAGAAGTCCGGCAGGTGTCCCGACCCCAGCAGCGGATCGTTGAGGAGGATAGCGTCGCCCGGGCGGAGGGTCTCGACCGGGTGCGCGGCGAGTGCGTTCCTCACGGCGAACGACATCGCCCCCATGTGGCCAGGGCTGTAGGGCCCCTGCGCGACCATGCGGCCCGCGCGATCGAACACGGCGACCGAGAAGTCCTGGCCCTCGCGCGCCTGCTCCGAGTAGGCCGTCCGATGGACGGTCGTGCCGACCTCGACGGCGATCGACTGGAGGGCGCCCCAAATCACGCCGAGCGTGATCGGATCGACCGGTGCCATCATCCCACCTGGACGACGAGGTTGGCGTAGTCGTCGACGGTCGCCGCGACCCCGGGCGGGAGCACCGTGGTCGACTCCCGCTCCTCGACGATCGCGGGACCGGTCAGCGACGTCCGCGCGGCGAGCGTGTACCGATCGTACACGGGACAGTCGATGTAGCCGCGCGCCTCCGGGAAGTACGCGCGCCGGGTCCCCTTCAGGCTCCCCTCGTCCGCGCCCGACGGTCCCTTCGGCAGCGCGATGCGCGGCGTCCCGCCGACGGCCGAGAGCTTCCACGTGACGATCTCGACCGGCTCGGCCGGGCTCGAGTACCCGTAGCGGGCAGCGTAGACCTCGTCGAACGCGCTCCGGATCGCCTGGAACGAGGTCGCATCGAGGACGCCCCCCGGCACGGGCACGGCCAGCTCGTACCCCTGTCCGAGGTAGCGGGCGTCCGCCGAGCGCACGACCGTCACCTCGCCGGCGACCGCGGACTCCCGCACGATCTCGAGCGCCTGCGCCGCCATCTCGGCGTACATCCGGTTGAGCCGCTCGAGGTCGAGCGCGTCGATCCGCCGCACGTACGTCCGGGCCACGTCGAATTTCACCTCGGCGGCCAGCAGCCCGATCGCCGCGGTGACGCCCGCCGCCGCCGGCAGGATCACGCGCGGGATCCCGAGCGCCTGGGCCAGCCGGCAGCCGTGGACGGGTCCCGAGCCGCCGAACGCCACGAGCGTCAGGTCGCGAGGATCGCGGCCCCGCTCGATCGACACGACGCGCGTCGCCAGCTCCATGTTCGTGTTCACGATGGCGTGGATGCCCCACGCCGCGTCCTCGAGGCCGAGCCCGAGCGGGCGCGCGACGCGCTCCTCGATCGCACGCGCCGCCGCGCCGGGCTGGAGGCGCATCGAGCCGCCGGCGAAGTAGTCGGGGTTCAGGTACCCGAGCACCAGGTTCGCATCGGTCACCGTGGGCTCCTGGCCGCCCCTGCCGTAGCACACGGGTCCCGGCATCGACGACGCGCTCTCCGGTCCCACGGCGATCACCCCGAGCCGCGCGCGCGCGATCGAGCCGCCGCCCGCGCCGATCTCGACGAGGTCGATCGCCTGGATGTTCATGGGGAGTCCGCTGCCCGGCGCGTAGTTCACGCGGTGCAGCTCGAAGGCCGTGGTCGTGAAGGGACGCCCCTTCTCGATGAGAGCGAGCTTCGCCGTGGTCCCCCCCATGTCGAAGGCGATGAGGTCGCGGTACCCGGTCAGCTCACCGTACGCCGCGGCCATGAGGGCCCCCGCCGCGGGCCCCGACTCGATCATGCGGACGGGGTACCGCTCCATCGCCTCGGCGGTGGCGATGCCGCCGGACGACTGCATGACGAAGAGTCGCCCGCGGTAGCCCCGCGCGCGCATCGCGGCCTGGAGCCCGCGCAGGTACTCGGCGACGGCCGTCATGACGTAGGCGTTCACGACGGCCGTCGACGTCCGCTCGTACTCCCGGAAGGTTGGCGACACCTCGTGCGACAGCGTGACGGCGACCCCCGGCGTCTCCTCGGCGACGAGCGCGGCGAGCCGCCTCTCGTGCTCGGGGTTGAGGTAGGCGTGGAGAAGACAGACCGCGAGCGTGCGGACACCGCGCGCGACGAGCTCGCGAATGGCGCGCCGCGCGTCCGCCTCGTCGAGCGGCGTGCGGACCGAGCCGTCCGCCAGGACGCGCTCGGTGACCTCGCCGATGAGACGGCGCGGGATGAGCGGCGCCGGCTTCTCGATCTGGAGGTCGTACACCTGATAGCGCTTCTCGCGGCCGATGATGAGGACGTCCCGGAAGCCCCGGGTCGTGAGCAGGCCGACGCCGCGCGCCTTGCGCTCGATTACGACGTTCGAGCCGAGCGTGGTGCCGTGCACCGCCTGGGCCAGGTCCGCCCAGGCGACCCCGGCGCGCATCAGCAGCTCGTCGAGCCCGTCGAGGCACGCCTCGGAGGGATCCGGGTAGGTCGTGAGCCGCTTGGCCGTCACGAGCTCCCCCGCGGGCGACTGGAGGACGAAGTCGGTGAATGTCCCGCCCACGTCGAACCCGACGCGATAGGGCATGACCCTAGTTCCGGCGGTCGGCTCGAGACAGGACGACGCGGTACGGGTAGCGCCGGCCGGTCTGGTACGTGATGGCGTGCTCGACCGGCTCGCCGCTCGCGGCGAAGTAGGTGCGCTCGAACAGGAGGAGCGGCGTGCGCGGGCGGAGCTGGAGCAGCTCGGCCACCTGGCGCGGCGCCAGCGCCGCGTCGACCACCTGTTCGAGGAACTTGATCGGCACCCCGAGCACCCGTTCGATCGCGCCGATCAGCGAGGTCTTGGACAGGTCCTCGTCGGACAGGGCCTCACCGATCGCCGTCGGCACGTACGCGGTGACGTGCTGGAAGGGACCGGTCTCGGCGTGGCGGACGCCGCTCACGCGGTACGCCGAGGAACCCGGCGCGAGCCGGAGCGCCTGCGCGATGTTCGCGGGGACGCGAACGACCTCGCGCGCGATCAGCTTGAACCACGTCTCGTCGCCGAGCGCGATCATGTCGCCGACCGAGCCGATCACGCGCAGGTTTCGGTCGCTGCCGGCGGTGGGCGTGCTGAAGGTCCCGCGTCCGGCGTGGCGGTACAGACGTCCCTCCTGCACAAGCACGTCGAGAGCCTGGCGGATCGTGGGGCGTCTCACCTTGAAGCGCGCGCAGAGAGCGTGCTCGGAGGCAATGCGCTCCCCCTCGCCGCGGAGCTCCTGCCGGACCGCGTCGGCGATCTGGAGGTACCTCGGAATTCCGGGCCTGTAGTCCATTCCGGAATGACCCCCGCTGTCAGGATGTCTAGACATATCACTCCCGAGCGAGGCGGTCAATGGGCCGCGCCGATCTCGCGCGCGATGACGATCCGCTGGATCTGGTTCGTGCCCTCGTAGATCTGGGTGATCTTCGCGTCGCGCATCAGCCGCTCGACCGGGTACTCGCGCGTGTAGCCGTAGCCGCCGAAGATCTGCACAGCGTCGGTCGCTACCTTCATCGCGGCGTCGGCGGCGAAGCACTTGGCCATTGACGACTCGAGGGCAGCGGAGGCGGCGCTGCGGTCGATGCGCGCCGCCGCGTGGCGCACCATGAGCCGCGCCGCATGCTCGTGCATCGCCATGTCGGCGAGCATGAACTGGATCCCCTGGAAGCTCGCGATCGGCTGGCCGAACTGGTGCCGCTCCCGCGCGTAGGCCAGGGCGGCGTCGAGCGCGGCCTGGGCGATACCGACCGCCTGGGCGCCCACCGCGGGCCGCGAGCCGTCGAGGGCGCGGAGCGCCAGCGCGAACCCCTCGCCCTCCCCGCCGAGCCGGTTCGCGACGGGCACCTCGCAGTCGGTCAGGTGGAGCGCGACGGTCGGCGACCCGCGGATGCCCATCTTGCGCTCGAGCTTGCCGACGGCGAAGCCGGGGAAGCCCGGCTCCACGAGGAAGGCCGTGACGCCCTTCGCCGCGGTCGACGGAGGCGAAGAGCGTGATCACGGAGGCGTGGCTCCCGTTCGTCACCCACATCTTGGAGCCGTTCAGGATGTAGCGGTCGCCGCGGCGCACCGCCGTCGTCGCGAGGCTCGCCGCGTCGGAGCCCGCGCCGGGCTCCGAGAGCGAGAACGCAGCGGTGATCTCGCCCGAGGCGAGGCGCGGGAGGTAGCGCCGCTTCTGGCCCTCCGTGCCGGCCGCGACGATGGGGAGCCCCGCCGCGTACTGCACGAGATAGATGACGGCGGTGGAGGCGCAGGCCCACGCGATCTCCTCGACGGCGAGGCAGAAGGCGAGCACGCCCATCCCGGTGCCGCCGTACCGTTCCGGGATGTACAGCCCCGTGAGCCCCTGGGCGGCGAGGAGCCCGAGCTGGTCCTGCGGGTAGGCCTCGGTCTCGTCGACCTGCGCCGCGAGCGGCGCGATGCGCTCGCGCGCGATCGAGCGAACGAGGTCGCGCACCGACCGCTGCTCCTCGCTCAAGGCGACGGCGTCACGCATCGCGGCCATTATCGCCCATCCCGACGCGGGGGGCAGGGCGTACAATGCCCTGCGATTCCTTTCCGTGGATCGTGCCAGCCCTACCGCCCGGAAATCGAAGAGGAGAAGCGGGATGCGAGCCAACCACTGGATCTGGGTGACGGCGATCACGGCACTCCTGGCGTTTCTCCCCCCGGCGACCGACGTCGCGGCGCAGACCGTCGAGGACCTGAGGCAACGAATTCAGGAGCTCGAGCGCTCGACCCGCGAGCAGATCGACGCGCTCCGACGGCTCATCGAGCAGCGCGAAGCCGAGCGCGCCCAGGAGCGGCGCGCGCAGGAGGAGCGCGAGCGCGCCTACGAGGTGCTGCGGGAGCAGGTGGAACGTCAGCAACTCTCGCTGCGGAAGCAGGAGGAGGCCGTCGCGAGGGTGCTCGACGGCTGGGAGAATTTCTTCGATCTCGAGGCCGGCCGCAAGCAGAGCACCGGCGACGCGCCCCCGCTCGGTCGGGAGGTCCAGGGGAACGTCTATACGGGCGACAAGTTCAAGGTGCGGCTGGGGGGCTCGATCCGGCTGCACACGCAGTCCAACGACACGCCCGTGCCGGAAGCGGTGTCGACGGCGCTCCTCCCGGATCCCACGGTCCCGGGCGGTGGGAACAACGGAGGGCGCGACAATTTCCGCTCCTTCGCGAGCGGGACCCGGCTCAACCTCGCCGTCGAGGGACCCGCGACTTTCGAGGGGAAGACCCAGGGGCTCGTCGAGATCGACTTCTTCCGCAACTCGATCGGCGGCGAGAGCGGGGCCGTCAGCCCGAACCCCCGCCTCCGGCACGCGTTCGGCCGGTGGATCCGCGACGACCTCTTCGCCGCGGGCGACGAGTTCACCCTCACCTTCGGACAGACGGTGAGCTTCGCCGATAACCTCCCCGACACGGCCGACGCCAACGCCATGCGCGGAGGACTGGGCGCCGCGTCGAAGCGCAATCCGCGCTTCGAGCTCCTCCACAAGTACCCGCTCACCTCGAATCTCAGGTTCGTCAGCTCGCTCGGCGCCGAACGCCCGTTCTTCGGCAACGATTTCATCGGGACCGATCTCGGCCCGGGCGACCTGAGCGGCTTCCCCGCCCTGAGCGCCGGCGTCGGGCTCGAGAGCGGGCGGCTCGGCGAGGGCTTCGGGATCGGCCGCTCGGCGGCGTACGTGAGAACGACCTGGGGCGAGTTCGAGGAGCGCTTCACCTCGGAGGGCACTGCGAGCCTTGGCGCGACGACGAACTTCTCGGAGCGGCACTTCACCAATCAAACGGCGTGGGGCACCGTGACCCTCGAACGGATCGGCCTCAACAAGACCGGTCGGGCGATGACCCTCGAGCTCCGGGGTGGTGGCCTCTGGACCCGCGGCGACGCCCTGCACCTCGACGCCACGTTCGACCGGCGCGTGATCATCGACGACGACGGCCAGCTCGTGCCCGCGGAGAGCGTCGGGGCGTTCGTCAACGCCCTGTTCTTCATCACCGACACGCTGAGCCTCCGGTGGGCCGGCGGAACCCAGTTCGCCCTCGACAGTGATCGGCCCGTCGCGGCCGGCACGCTGACGAGCGACTTCTTCCGGGTCAACAACCGCCAGTCCGAGTTCAGCATCTTCTGGACGCCGGGGCCGTTCACGTTCGGCCTCTCCTACAACCACACGGCCACGAACTTCAAGCGGGTGCCGTCGACGGGCGGCTCGGAAAGCCGCGAGAATGAGAACAACAAGATCGAGCTCATCACCTGGTTCAGCTTCTGAGACCGGAACACGGTGGGGGAGACGCGGCGCCACCGTCGCGCTCGTCCTCGGCGTGCTCCTCGCCCCGCTCGGCACCGCCGCCCAGCCCGCGGGACGGGTACCCCGCGTCGGACTCCTCTGTTCCGTCACCTGCGCGGGCCCCTACCACGACGCGTTCAGGCAGGGGCTGCGGGAGCTCGGCTACATGGAGGGCCGGACGATCGCGTTCGAGTCACGCTTCGCCGCGGGGACGGACGCTCGGCTGGTCGACCTCGCTGCCGAGCTGGCCCGCCTGAGCGTCCAGGTCATCGTCGCCGACAGCACGGCGTCGGCTCGGGCCGCCAAGAGCGCGACCGGGACGATCCCCATCGTCATGGCGGTGAGCGGTGACGCGGTGCAGATCGGCCTCGTGGCCAGCTTGGCGAGACCTGGCGGCAACGTCACGGGGCTGTCCGTGATGTCCCACGAGCTGAGCGCCAAGTTGCTCGAGCTCTTCAAGGACGCCGTGCCCGGCGTGTCCCGCATCGCGGTGCTCTGGAATCCCGCCAACCCCCAGCATCCGCCGACGCTGAAGGAGCTGGAGGGCCCGGCGCGTTCGCTAAAAGTCCAGCTCTAGCCGTTGAAGGCGGAGGGCCTCCAGGAGCTCGAGTCTGCGTTCGCCGCCGCCCGGCGCGAGCGGGCCGGCGGGCTCCTCGTGCTGGGGGACACCGCCTTCGACAGCTATCGCGCCCAGGTCATCGAGATGGCGCACGGAAGCCGGCTGCCGGTGATCTCCCTGATCCCGCGGTTCGCGCCCGCCGGGGCGCTCATGACGTACGGGCCGAGCCCTTCCGAGATGTTTCGACGGGCCGCGTTCTACGTCGACCGGATCCTGAAGGGGACCAAGCCGGGCGACATCCCGGTAGAGCAGCCGACCCGGTTCGAGCTTGTGATCAACCTCAGGACGGCGAAAACGTTCGGGTTGAACATCCGCCGCGAGCTGCTCCGAGCGGCCGATCACGTCATTCAGTGAGCGAGCTTCGGCTACAATGAGTCATGGTGCTGCCTCCTAGGGTCCGGGGCCACCTCTTCCGGAAGTACGTCGTCTTCTTCGTGGTCCTGGTTAGTGGCGCGCTCCTCGCGAGCGGTCTCATCGAGATCTACTTCTCCTACGGCGAGAACAAGACGGCGCTGGTCCGCCTCCAGCGGGAGAAGGCGCTCGCCGCCTCCACCAGGATCGAGCAGTTCGCGAGGGAGATCGAGCGCCAGCTCGCGTGGACGGCCCAGCCCGAGTGGGGTTCCGAGACCGAGGCGCTCACTCAGCGCCGCCTCGAGTACCTTCGGCTCCTGCGTCAGATCCCCGCGGTCACCGAGCTGAGCCAGCTGGATGCATCGGGCCGCGAGGTGCTTCGGGTCTCGCGCCTCGGGACCGCCGTGGTGGAGAGCCGGGCGGACTTCTCGGGGGATCCGAAATTCCGCGAGGCGCGGTCGGGGAAGACCCACTTCAGCCCCGTGTACTTCCACAAAGAGTCCGAGCCGTACATCACGCTCGCCCTCGCGGGGAGCGGTGGGGACGTCGGCGTCATCGTCGCCGAGGTCAATCTGAAGTTCATCGGCGAGGTGGTCTCCCAGATCAGGATCGGCAAGGCGGGGCGCGCGTACGTCGTGGACTCCCGCGGCCGTCTCATCGCGCATCCCGACATCAGTCTGGTCTTGCAGAAGACCGATCTCTCCAGGCTCCCGCAGATCCAGGCCGCGCGTGCAGCCGCGGGGGCGTCGGGTGAAGGCGCGGAGGACGCCACGGTCGTCGACGATTTCCAGGGACGCAAGGTGCTCACCGCCTGGGCCATGATCGCGCCGCTCGGCTGGCTGGTGTTCGTGGACCTGCCCCTCGAGGAGGCGTTCGCCCCGCTCTACGCGTCTATCCTCCGGACCGCCGCCCTCTGGCTCGTCGGCCTGGTGCTGTCGGTCGGCGCGAGCCTCGTCCTCGCGCGGAAGATGGTGACGCCGATCCGGGCCCTGCAAGCCGGCGCGGCCCGCATCGGCGCCGGTGATCTCGGTCACCGCATCCAGGTTCTCACGGGCGACGAGCTCGAAGCCCTCGCGGAGGAGTTCAACCGGATGACGGTCCGGCTCAAGGAGTCGTACGCCGACCTCGAGCAGAAGGTCGACGCGCGCACCCGCGAGCTGAAGGAGGCCCTCGAAGAGGTTCGGGCGCTGAGCGACGTCATCCAGGCGGTCAGCTCGTCCCTCGATCTCCATCAGGTGCTCGACAGCGTCGCGGCGCACGCGGTCAACCTGTCCGAATCCGACGGCGGCGGGATCTTCGAGTTCAACGAGAGCCGGCAGGCGTTCGAGGTCGTCGCGAGCCACGGACTGAGCGCGCGCTTCCTCGACGCGGTTCAGGGGATGTCCTTCGACCCAGGGAAGGGTGTCATCAGGCAGGCCGCGGACATCGGCCGCCCGGTCGAGATCCCGGACATGATGCTCGCCTGGCAGCATCCGCTCAGGGACCTCGTGGTGCGCGAAGGGTTCCGCACGCTCCTGGCGGTCCCCATGGGGGGCGCGAAGGTCACGCGCGGCCTCGTGCTGTTCGGCCGGGATCTCCGGCAGTTCGAGGAGCGGGTCGTCACCCTCGTGACGACCCTGGCGAACCAGTCGAAGGTGGCGATCGAGAACGCCCGACTCTTCCAGGAGGTCGAGAACCAGCGGCGCCAGCTCGAGACGCTCTCCAGGAACGTGGAGCAGCTCTACCGGCTCTCTACCGCGATGCAGGAACCGCTGTCCCTGAGGGAGCAGCTCAACCGCGTGCTCGACGCGGCTCGCCAGGTCGTCGTCATCGACCGCTTCTACATCTGGGCGGTGAGCTCGGACGCCGAAAGGCTGGTGAACCTGGCCGGTGCCGGGTTCTCCGAGGAGGAGCTCGAGGATTTCCACGGCGCCGAGATCCCACTCGCCGAGGCGGGCGCGATGTACAAGGCCTACCGGGAAAGCGTGTCGCTGGTGTTCAACGAAGACACCCCAATGCCGCCGGAGCTGCGTCTCAAGCCGCCCTATTCGGCGCTCAAGTCGATCCGGACGAGGAGCTTCCTCGTCGTCCCCATGATCGCCCGCGGCCGGACCGTCGGCCTCCTGACCGCGGACAACAAGCGGAGCCGGGCTCCGATCCTCCCCCAGACGCTGGACCTCCTCCAGACGTTCGCGTCGCACGCGGCGGTGGCCATCGACAACGCCAGATTGTTCCAGGAGATCGAGGAGAAGAGCCGCCAGCTCGCCGTCGCGAACCGTCACAAGTCGGAGTTTCTCGCGAACATGTCGCACGAGCTGCGGACGCCGCTCAATGCCATCATCGGCTTCTCGGAAGTGCTGCTGGAGCGGATGTTCGGGGAACTGAACCCGAAGCAGGAGGAGTACCAGAAGGACATCTTCGCCTCGGGTCGCCACCTCCTCTCGCTCATCAACGACATCCTCGATCTGTCGAAGGTCGAAGCGGGCCGCATGGAGCTCGAGCTGACGAAGTTCCATCTCCCGACCGCACTCGAGAACGCCCTCACGC
>JACQWC010000026.1 GCA_016209635.1 Candidatus Rokuibacteriota bacterium
CCTTGTAGGCCGAGTGCTCGAACTTGCCCCCGGCGTGGAGCATGGTGAGCACGACCTCGGCGGCCGGCTTCCCGCTCTCCTTGTGGACGTCCACGGGGATGCCGCGGCCGTTGTCCCCCACGGAGCACGAGCTGTCGGAGTGCAGGATCACCTTGACGCTGTCGCAGTAGCCGGCGAGCGCCTCGTCGACGGCGTTGTCGACCGCCTCGTACACGAGGTGGTGGAGGCCGTAGGCCGCCGTGTCCCCGACGTACATCGCCGGACGCTTGCGGACGGCCTCGAGGCCCTCGAGGACCTTGATGTCGCTGGCCGTGTAGGTCTCGGCGCTCATGCGGCCGCGATCCCTCCTCCCGCGACGACCCAGCGCGCGCCCGCCCCGAGCGGCCGCGGATCGGGCGTGGTCAGGAACACCTGCTCGGCGCCCTCGATCTCGCGCAGCACGTTCTCCCGCCCGTCGGGATCGAGCTCCGACAGGGCGTCGTCGAGGAGCAGGACCGGCGCCGTGCCCACGGCCTCCCGGATCGGCAGCACCTCCGCGAGCCGGAGGGCTAGCGCCAGGAGCCGCTGCTGACCGCGCGAGCCGAACGCCCGCGCGCCGACGCCGTCGATCTCGATCGCGAGGTCGTCGCGGTGGGGCCCGATCACGGTCTGGCCGCGCCGGACCTCCTCGGCCCGCACCCGCGCGAGGGCCGCCACGAACGCGGCCGGCTCCGTCGTCTCCCCGACCGACGCGCGATAGCGGATCTCCACCTTGTGATGGAGACCCGAGAGCGCGGGATAGACGCGCGCGAGTTCCGTCTGGAGCGCCGCGACCGCGCGCTGGCGCCGGTCGACCAGCTCCATGCCGACCCGCGCGAGCTGCTCGTCCCACGGGGCGAGTCGGGAATCGAGGAGAGCGGCCGGCAGCCGGAACTGCAGCAGCCGGTTGCGACGCGCGAGGATCTGGCGAAAGCGCACCAAGGTCGTCTGATGACTAGAGTACAGGCGCGCGGCGCAGCCATCGACAAAGTTTCGCCGCGACCCCGGGCCCCCGTTGACGATCTCGAGGTCCTGCCACCCGAAGGCGACCGCGCGGGTCCACGGGCACGCATCACCGGCGGCGTGCCACCTCCCGTCCTCGAGCTTCCGGATCGTCCGCCGCAGGGTCCGGCTGCCGTCCGCCCGACGCACCTCGCCCGTGATCGTGGTCGAGGGCGCGCCCCATCTCGGGATCTCCGCGAGGCGGCCCGTCCGGAAGGAGCGGCCGGTCAGGAGGACCGCGAGGGCCTCGAGAAGGTTGGTCTTGCCCTGGGCGTTGAGCCCGGTGATGACGTTGAGCCGCTCGGACGGGGTGTAGGAGAGGGTGGAATAGTTACGGTAATCCGCTAATGCGACCCACCCAATTTGCAACCTGATAGGCTCCTGTTTCCAGAGCGGGTTACCTCGCTAAATACGCATAGGCATTATAACACAGCAGTAGCCTTCTTCCTCGGCGCCCTTGAGCACTCCGGGGCTCAACGCGTCCTTCAGCTCCACGACCACGGGATCCTTCTCCAGCGCGCCGAGCGCGTCCAGGAGATAGCGCGCGTTGAAGCCGATCATGAACGGCTCCGCGCCCGCGTACTGGCCCTCGACCTCCTCCTCGGCCTCCCCCAGCTCCTGGCTCGAGGCCGAGAGCTTGAGCGACGACGGGCCGAGCCCGAGCTTCACGAGCTTGTTCCGCTCCTCGGCCATGACGGACACCCTCCGGAGGGCCGCCATGAGCGCGGCCCGGGAGATCAGGAGCTTCGCGGGCTGGGCGCGTGGCACGACCGCCTCGTAGTTCGGGAACTGTCCCTCGATCAACCGGGCCGTCATCACGAAGTTCGGCATCTGGAGGAGGAACTGGTTCTCCGTGATGGCGACCTCGACCTCCTCGCTCGCGCCGAGGACCCGCACGACCTCGAGGACGGCCTTCCGCGGGACGATCCCGGTCACTGCCTCGGCCCCCTGCCGGAGGCTCCGCGTCGAGAGCGCCAGGCGATGGCCGTCGGTCGCCACGAGCCGGGCTTCGGTGCCCTGGAAGGCGAAGAGGATCCCGTTCAGCGCATAGCGGGTCTCGTCGTGGGAGATGGCGAAACTCGTCTGGGCGAGCATCTCCTTGAGGGTCTTGGCCTCGAAGACGATCCACCTGGGGGGACTGGCAGGCACGACCGGCGGAAAGTCGTCCGGGGCGAGCCCGACCAGGCGATACGCGACCCCTCCGCACCGGATGCTCACGAAGGCGTTCTCCTGGACCCTGAGGACGAGCGAGGGTGCCGGAAGCTCCTTCACGATCTCTCCGAGCTTCCGTGCGGACACTGTGATGGCACCCTTGGTCGCCACCCGGGCCGGGACCGACACCCGGGCTCCGACCTCGAGGTCGGTGGCTGTGATGCGGACCGATTCCCCCTCCGTCTCGAGCAGGACGTTCGCCAGGATGGGGAGCGTCTGGCGCGGCTCCACGATGTTCTGGACCATCTGGAGGCCACGGAGGAACCCGTCACGATCCAGTACGACTTCCATGAAAAGCTCCATCCTATAGAGAGAAGAAAGTCAAAAGGTCGTAGTAGAAGTACATAGTAGAGGGTGCCGGGAGCGTGGACGGTCGCTAAACGGCGACTCGCGCGAGGGTTCGGCGGATGGCGCCGCGGGGATAAGTGTGTGGACGGACGGGCTGGAGCGGGGGATCACAGCGTGATGCCCTGGATAAGGGTATCGATCGTCTTGCGCAGTTTGGGGTCTTCCTGGAGGAGCGTCTGGATCTTGGCCACCGCGTGGAGGACCGTCGTGTGGTCCTTCCCTCCGAAGGCCCGGCCCACGTCGGCCAGTGAGGCGTGCGTGAGCTGGCGCGCGAGATACATGGCGACCTGCCGGGGGAACGCGACCGCCTTGGTGCGGGTCTTCGCCTTGAGGTCCGACATGTGCAGCCCGAAGAACTCGCACGCCTTGCGCTGGATCTGCTCGATCGTGATGATCCGCTCCTCCTCGCCCCAGAGGTCCGAGAGGACCTCGTGGGCCAGGTCGACGCTCATCTCGCGGCCCGTCAGCGCGCAGAAGGCGATCATGCGCGTGAGGGACCCCTCGAGCTCGCGGATGTTCGACTTGACGCGGCTGGCGATCAGGTAGGCGACGTCGTCGCTCAGGCGCACCCGCTCGAGCGACGCCTTCTTCTTGAGGATCGCGACGCGCGTCTCGAAGTCGGGCGGCTGGATGTCGGCGATCAGGCCCCACTCGAAGCGGGAGCGCAGGCGCTCCTCGATCTCCGGGATCTCCTTGGGCGAGCAGTCGCTGGAGACGACGATCTGCTTGCGAGACACGAAGAGGTCGTTGAAGGGGTGGAAGAACTCCTCCTGGGAGCGTTCCTTGCCGGAGATGAACTGGATGTCGTCGATCAGGAG
>JACQWC010000030.1 GCA_016209635.1 Candidatus Rokuibacteriota bacterium
GCGGGAGAAGATGCCTTCGAGATTCAGGACGGCCAGGCCGCCGTGGCGACCCATCTCGATGGCGAGCTTGGGCCCGACGACGCCGTCCATCGCGGCGGCGATGATCGGGATCTCGAAGCGCCGGCCGCCCAGCTCCCAGGAGATGTCGACCTCGTTAGGGTTGACTGTGACGGCCCCGGGGACGAGCGCGATGTCATCGAAGCCGTACGCGACCCGTGCCTTCCGCCCTCGCCCGACCCACATCCCCATCGGTTCCCCTCCCCTTCGCGCCTAAGAGGTTTCGGCCCCGACTCCCGTATATAGGGATCGCCGCCCGCCACCTACTCTAGATTTTGTGTAGTATACGCGCCGCTGTCGCGCCGTGTCAACGGACCGGCGGGGCGTCCTCGCCATGCGCCCGCGCGTAGAGAAGCCGCAGCCCCTCGAGCTTCAGATCATCGTTCACGTGCTGGATGCTCCGCGCCACGTCGGCCATGAGCGGCGCCAGCCCGCCCGTGGCAATCACCTTCGGCGCGCCGTCCATCTCGCCCCGCATGCGCTCGACGAGCCCGTCGACGAGCCCGGCGTACCCGTACACCACGCCCGACTGGATGTTCGTCGCGGTGTTGCGCCCGATCGCCTCCTTGGGGCGCACCAGCTCCACCCGGTAGAGACGCGCCGCCTTGCTCAGGAGCGCCTCCGCCGCGATCTGGATCCCCGGCGCGATTGCCCCGCCGATGAACGCACCCGCCGCGTTCATGCAGCTGAAGGTCGTGCCCGTCCCGAAGTCGATGACGATCAGCGGCGGGCCGTAGATCGTCTGGGCGGCGACGAGGTTGACGATCCGGTCGGAGCCGACCTCGGCCGGACTGTCCACGAGTAGGGGGATCAGCGTGTTCTGGCCGGGGTCGACCGAGAAGGGCGTGCATCCGAAGTACTTCTCGCACATCTCCTCGAGCGTCTGCTGCACCGGCGGCACCACGTTCGAGATCGCCACGCCCGCGATGCGCTGGATCTCGATGCCGCGCGTCCTGAGGAGCGTCTCGACGAACAGCCCGTACTCGTCTGCAGTCTGCTCGCGCCGGCTCGTGAGGCGCCAGGAGACGAGAAGCCGCGCCCCATCGAAGACGCCGATCTTCGTGTTCGTGTTGCCGACGTCCACGACCAGCAGCATGCTTTCCCCTCCGCGGCCCATCAGGGCGACGCGATCGCCCCGGCGACCACACGGTGGACGAGGGACCCGTCGTGGAGGACGAGCGCGCCCTCGCCGTCGACGTCCACGGCGACCCCGCAGCGTCCGTCCACCGCGACGCGGCGACCGATCGTGTCGGCCAGCGCGAGCCATCGCTCCCGCACCGGGGCGAAGCCGTCCCGCTCGAGACGGCCCCGCCAGTGGTCGAACTCCTCCAGGACGACCGAGAGGACCGCGTCCCGGTCGACGGCCCGCCCCGCTTCGAGGACGACCGAGGTGGCGCGCCCGTCCAGCGACGGCGGGAATCGCCGCTGGCTCAGGTTGATCCCGATGCCGACGGCCACCACCGGCGCATCGGCGATCCGCGACTCGAGGAGGATGCCGCCGATCTTCCGGCCGCCGACGAGGACATCGTTCGGCCACTTGAGCCGGGGGCGCACCTCCGCCACGCGGGCGAGCGCGCCCGCGACGGCCACCGCGGTGGCGAGGGAGAGCGTGGGGAGGCACCGCGAGGCCAGGCGCGGCCACACGAGGATCGACGCGAGGAGGCTCGTGCCGGATGCCGCATCCCAGCTGCGTCCCCGGCGACCCCGGCCGGCGGTCTGGAGGTCGGCGACGACGACCGTGCGGTCCCGCGCGCCGCGCTCGGCGAGGGCCCACACGACCGTCTGCGTGGAGTCCACCACACCCAGGCGGACCACCTCAGGGAGAGCCGGGACCGGCGGGCTAGCGGGTGCTCGCATCGACCCCCCGGAGGCTCGCCTCGAGCTTGTCGCGCAGGACGATCTCGCCGGCAAGCCGCTCCCGCTCGCGGGTGACGACCTCCGCGGGCGCCCGCGCGACGAACTCCGCCCGCGAGAGCTTCGCCTGGAGGAAGGCGATCGTCTCGCCGACACGCCCGAGCTCCTTCGCGAGCCGCTGCCGCTCGGCGTCGAGGTCGACCATGCCGGCTAGCTCGACGTACACCTCGGACCGACCCACCACGGCGAGCGCCGAGCTGCGCGGCCGCCTCGCGCGCGGGTCGATCGACAGCCGGACGCGCGCGAGGGTCTCGATCAGGACCAAGGCGGTCCTGAACAGACCCACCGTGCCGCGGGCCGGGCGCAGCGTGGCCGTGAGCGTCGTGCCGGGGCCGATCCGCATCTCCCCCCGGATGTTGCGGACCGCGGTCACGACGTCCATGATCGCGCTCATCTCGCGCTCCGCCGCCGCGTCGTGCCGCTGCCGCCCCACCTTCGGGTAGGCGGCGACCATGATGGACTCGCCCTTGTGGGGCAGCCGCTGCCAGATCTCCTCCGTGATAAACGGCATGAACGGGTGCAGGAGGCGCAGCGTCGATTCCAAGACCTCGACCAGCGTGTGCTGGGTTCGGAGGCGCTGCGCGGGGTCCGCCGCGCGGTAGAGGGAGAGCTTCGCGATTTCGAGGTACCAGTCACAGTACTCGTGCCAGAGGAACTGGTAGAGGGCCGCGGCCGCGTCGTTGAACCGGTAGCCGCGGAGGGCCGTGCGCACGGCGCCGATCGTCGCGGCGAGACGGCTCTGGATCCAGCGGTCGGCGAGCGCCGGGGCGACCCTTCGCGCCTTCGCCGCGTCGTAGCCGTCGAGGTTCGAGAGCACGAGCCGGGCCGCGTTCCAGAGCTTATTGGCGAAGTTCCGGTAGCCCTCGATGCGTTCCTCGGAGAGCCGGATGTCCCGGCCCTGCGCCGCGAGAGCCGCGAGCGTGAATCGGAACGCGTCAGTGCCGTACCTACCCATCACCTCCAGCGGATCGGTGACGTTGCCCTTCGACTTCGACATCTTCTGGCCTTCGGCGTCACGCACGATGGCGTGGAGGTAGACGTCACGGAAGGGCACCTCGCGCATGAAGTGGATGCCCAGCATCGCCATCCGGCCGACCCAGAAGAAGAGGATGTCTGGCCCGGTGATGACCACCGAGGTCGGATAAAAGGTCTTGAGGTCGGGCGTCTTGTCTGGCCAGCCGAACGTCGAGAACGGCCAGAGTCCCGAGGAAAACCACGTGTCGAGCGTGTCCTCGTCCTGCCGGAGAGGCCCGCCGCACCTCGGGCACGTGCGGAGATCGTCGCGCGACACGTGAGTCGAGCCGTCGGCGTCGCAATGCCAGGCGGGGATCCGGTGGCCCCACCAGAGCTGCCGAGAGATGCACCAGGGTCGGATGTTCTCCATCCAGTGGTAGTAGGTCTTCACCGAGGTGCGCGGCAGGATCTTGATGCGGCCCTCGCGTGCCGCCTTGATCGCCGCTTCGGCGAGCGGCTTGACTCGCACGTACCACTGCTTGGAGACGAGGGGCTCGACGACCGTCCGGCACCGGTAGCACACTCCCACGGCGTGCCGGTACGGCTCGCTCCGCTCGATGAGGCCGAGGGCCTGCATGTCCTCGACGATCCGTTTGCGACATTCGAAGCGGTCCAGGCCCGCGTAGCGTCCCGCCTCTGCGGTCATCCGGCCGTCGAAGCCGATGACGGTCCGGACCGGGAGGTTGTGGCGGCGGCCGATCTCGAAGTCGACCGGGTCGTGGCCCGGCGTCACCTTGATGACGCCGGTCCCGAACTTCGGATCGACGGCCTCGTCGGCGACCACGCGCATCGTGATGGTCCCGTCGACCGACGGGACGTCGAGCGTTTTCCCCACGTACTGCGCGTACCGCGCGTCGCCCGGATGCACCGCGAGGCCCGTGTCCCCCAGCTTCGTCTCGGGGCGGACCGTCCCCAGCGTGAGCGGCCCGTACTTGATGTAGACGAACTCGGCGTCGCGATCCTCCCGCTCGACCTCCAGGTCGGAGAGCACGGTCTGACACCGCGGGCACCAGTTGACGATGTAGTCGTCGCGGTAGATCAAGCCCTCTTCCCAGAGGCGGACGAACGCCTCCCGGACCGCGCGCGACAGTCCGGGATCCATCGTGAATCGTTCGCGGGACCAGTCGCACGAGGCGCCGAGGCGCTTGAGCTGGCGGATGATCGTGTCCCCCGTCTCCTCCCTCCACTTCCACGCGCGGTCGAGGAACGCCTCACGCCCGAGGTTCTCCTTCGTCGTGCCCTCGGCCGCGAGTTGCCGCTCGAGGATCACGTGCACGGCGATCGACGCGTGGTCGGTCCCGGGGAGCCAGAGCGTGTTGAACCCGTCCATCCGCTTCATCCGGACCAGGACGTCCTGGAGCGTGTTGTTGAGGGCGTGGCCCCAGTGGAGCGCCGCGGTGACGTTCGGCGGCGGGATGACGATGGAAAAGGGCTTGCGGCGCGAGCGCGCGTCGGCGGTGAAGTACCCGCGGGATTCCCAGAGCGGGTACCAGCGCGCCTCGACGGCCGCCGGCTCGTAGCGGTCGGGGATCTCGCTCATGCCGGGCGGGTCACGGGTGGAGCGGCGCGGCCCGGGTGAGCCGCCACCCGGAGCCGACTCGCTGGAAGGTGAGCTGCCACGGCCGCTGCTCGCCGCTCGCGGCGACGGACACCGTGTCGGGCTCCGTCCCGTCGGGCGCGTCGCAGGCCGGCTCGGGGTGGAGCGTGGACGGCAGCAGGCTCCGCACGGCGCCGTCGGGCACGAGCCGCGCGAGCCCCGCCCGATCGCCGGTCGCGAGCGCCGCGAAGAGGCGCTGCACCCACACGCGCAGATCGCGGTGCCACGCGTTGTACTGACGGGCCGCGACGCGCTCGAACGTGCCTGACGGGGAGGTCAGCCGGTAGACGTCCTCGGCCTCCGTCTGCCCCTCGCAGCCCGGCGTCCATCCCGGATAGCGCAGCTCGTACCGGATACGGATCTCCCGGCCCCGCAGGCTCCAGGCGCTGGCCTCGAGGCCGCCGGGGAAGAGCTCGGCGGTGCTCCAGACCACGCGGACCGTCTCCCCGAGCTGCCGGACCAGGTCGAGCCTGAGCGCGCGGGTCCCGCGGCCCGACACGCCCCCCTCCCACGCCACGACGAACCGCGTCCCCTCCGCCGCCGCCGACAGCGGATGGACGGTCGGGCGACCCTCCCGCTCCAGCGTCGCGAGCAGCGCCACCTCGCCGCGGAACCGGCCGTACACGCGCACCGTGTGTCCCCGGGGCGCGTCGCTCAGCTGGAACGCGCCGATGGTCACCGGCCCGAGGCGGAGCACCCGGAGCGTCGCGCCGCCCCAGACCTCGGCGAAACCGTCGAGCCGGTCCTGCAGGAACTCCGGGGACGCGAAGACGCCGGAGCTCGCCAAGTTCTCGACGATCTCCTCGTCGAGGAGCGCGTGCACCTCGCGGTGGGCCTCCCAGGGCGCTTCCGGATCGAGGAGCTGCGCCACGCTCAGGCGCGTCGCGGCCAGCGTTCGAAAGCGATCGAGCCGGTCGGGGCCGTCGCCCGCCAGGACGGTGGGCACCGCGAGGGTCGCGTGGGCCGCGAGCACGAGGCCGCCCACCCACTTCGCGCGGACCGGGCGCGTCACGGGCCTATGGTACAACAGACCGGTGAGGCTGCCACGGCCCCCGGTCCTGGACGCCTACCTCCTGCGCGAGCTCGCTACGCCCCTGGCACTGGGCACCGGGCTCTTCACCTTCTTCCTGGTTCTCGACCGGATCTACCACCTCACCGACCTGGTGATCACGAAGGGCGTTCCCTTCTACCTCGTGCTCGAGCTGCTCCTCTACACCCTCCCGGCCTTCCTCGCCCACACGCTGCCCATGGCCCTGCTCGTCGCGGTCCTGCTCGCCGGAGGGCGGCTCGCCGGCGACCTGGAGATCGTGGCGTTCAAGGCGGCGGGCGTCAGCGTCCTGCGGCTCTTCCGCCCCGTCCTCGCGGCGGCGCTCGCGGTGGGGCTCGTGACGGCCGCGTTCACCCTGGTCGTGAACCCCGTGTCGAACCGCGCGTTCCAGTCCCAACTCTTCAAGATCCTTCAGGCCCGGGCGGCGACCGGGCTCAAGGAGCGCGTGTTCAACACGGCGTTCGGCGGCGTGACCATCTACGTGGAGGAGATCAGCGCGTCCCAGGTCGCCTTGCGCGGCTTGGTGGTCTCCGACGAGCGCGATCCGAAGCTCTCGCGGATCATCACGGCCCGCGAGGGACGGCTCCTGGCCGACGCCGAGACTCGCCGTATCACGCTCCGGCTGCTGAACGGCGCCGTTAACGAGGGGGACGTCGTGCCCGTCGACCCGCCGGCGAGCCCGTCCGGCGAGCCGCCGCCGCCCGGCGGCGCCGCGAGCGCGGCCCGCTATCGGTACACCTCGTTCAGCGTCTACGATATGACCCTCGCGATCGACTCGCCACTCAAGACCGCGGCGCGGGTCCAGAAGCCGGAGAACGATCTGGGCCTCGCCGACCTCGGCCGGAAGATCGTCGAGCTGAGGGACGACCCGCGCAGCCGGGCGCCCTGGCTGGTCGAGCGGCACAAGCGGTTCGCGCTCCCCCTCGCCGCGCTGGTCTTCGCCCTGGTGGGATTCCCCCTCGCCATCCGCTCCCACCGCGGTGGCCGGAGCATCGCGCTCGTCGGAAGCCTCGCCATCATCGTCGCGTACTACCTCGTGCTCACGTCGCTGGAGGGCATGGCGCTCCGGCTGCGGATGCCGGTCTGGCTCGCGATCTGGGCCCCGAACCTCCTCTTCAGCGCCGCGGGCGCGCTCCTCCTCGGCGCGACGCTGCGCGAGTGGCGCTGGCCGAGGATGCCTGCGCTCGCGCGCGCCCTCGACACCGTGGGACGCCGGCTCCCACGCCCTTCGCTCGGCTGGCGGTCGGGGGCCGCAAGCGCGACGCGGGACTCGACCCACCTGATCGACCGCTACGTCGTCCGCGAGCACCTCGCCTTCGTCGGCATCGGCCTCGCCGTTGCCGCGGTGCTTTTCGTCGTCGTCGACCTCCTCCAGACCCTCGACCGGTTCCTCCGTACCAAGCCGCCGCTCGCCTACGTCGTGGAGCACTTCGTCTACCGCCTGCCCGCCGCGCTGCACGACAGCTTGCCGATCGTCATGCTCGTCGCGACCATCTTCCTGTTCCTCACGCTCAGCCGGTACCACGAGCTGACCGCGCTGAAGGCCGCGGGCGTCAGCCTCTACCGGGTGAGCGCGCCGGTCCTCGTCCTGGGGCTGGGCGTCGCCGTCGGCGCCGGGCTCTTCCAGGAGCTGGCGCTGCCGTTCATCAACGAGCGCGGTGAGGAGGTCGATCGCGTGAAGATCCGCGGACAGCTCCCGCGCCACCTCCAGTCCCGGCAGCGCCTGTGGCTGCGGAGCGCCGACACGCGCTTCTATCGGGTGGAGCTCCTGGCGCCCGGCACCAACGAGATGTACGGGGTCACCGTGCTCGAGATCGACCGGGACTTCCGCCTGGTGAGTCGCCTGGACGCGCGGCGCGCGCGCTGGACGCCGGCCGGGTGGGAGGTCGCCGAGGGCGCGCTCAGGGAGCTCGGGACCGGCGGCCAGGTGCAGACGGTCCCGTTCGTTCAGACGGCGATGGAGCTCCCCGAGCGGATCGAGGACTTCACCCAGATCCAGAAGCCGATCAGCGCGATGAGCTACCGCGAGCTGAGCGAGTACGTCACGCGCCTCCAGGCGGCGGGCTACCAGGTCAAGAAGCACCTGGTCGAGCTGTACTCGAAGCTCTCGTTCCCGCTCGGGAACCTGATCATGGTCCTGGTCGCGATCCCGTTCGCGCTCCAGTCGCCCCGGGGCGGCCGCCTCTTCGGCGTCGGGCTGGCAATCGCGATCATGGCGGCCTATCTCGTCGTGCACTACGTGGCGATGGCCTTCGCGCGCGCCGATCTCCTGCCCCCGCTCATGGCCGCCTGGACCGCCAACGTGATCTTCGCGGGCATCGGCGTCTCCTTCTTTCTGAACGCCCGCACCTGACGCTCCCTAGCGCTTCCCCTCCACGAGGCCGCGGAGCGCCTCCTCGAGCCGCTTCTGCTCGGCGCCGTAGGTCGTCCAGTCGCCCCGTCGGAGCGCTTCCTGGGCGCGGGTCCAGATCTCCCAGGCGCGTTGCGCGAGGCTCTGGCCCGCGGGCGTGGCCTCCGGCTCCCGGCCCGACGGCGGCGGGCCCGCCACGGCCGAGGGAGCGCGGCGCCCGCCGAAGATCCGCGCGAGCGATTCCTCGAGCGTCGGCTCCATCGCGATCTGGTTGCCGTAGGCGACGATCACCCGCCGGAGCTCGGGGAGCGCGCCCTGCTCGGAGGCCGCGAGGTAGAGGGGCTGCACGTAGATCAGCGATTGCTCGATCGGGATCGCCAGGAGCGAGCCCCGGATCACCGTCGACCCGCGCTGGTTCCACAGGGAGAGCTGCTGGGAGATGAGCGGGTCCTGGTCGATCCGCGCGTCGATCTGGCGCGGGCCGTACACGAGCTTCTGCTTCGGGAAGTTGTAGACGACGAGGCGGCCGTAGTTGGGCGGATCCGAGCGCCCCGCCAGCCAGGCGATCATGTTGTCTCGCCGGCTCGGGTTGAACAGGGTGAGGA
>JACQWC010000031.1 GCA_016209635.1 Candidatus Rokuibacteriota bacterium
GGACCTCCTGGCCGGGCTGTTCATGGTCCGGCAGCTCCAGCCCTGGCACGAGAACCTCAAGAAGCGGCAGGTCAAGGCTCCGAAGGTCTACGTGCGGGACAGCGGGCTGCTGCACGCGCTGCTCGGTCTCGCCTCGGAGCGGGAGATCCTCTCCCACCCGAAGGTGGGCGCCTCGTGGGAGGGATACGCCATCGAAGAGACCCTGAGAGTGGTCCGGCCGGAAGCCGCGTACTTCTGGGCCACGCATACCGGGGCCGAGCTGGATCTACTCCTCTTCAAACGGGCGCGCCGGTACGGCGTGGAGGTGAAGTTCCAGGATGCCCCTCGGCTGACGGCCTCCATGCGCATCGCTCTCACGGATCTCCGTCTGGAACATCTCACGGTCCTCTACCCCGGAGATCTGCGCTACGATCTCGAGCGCCGCGTGACGGTCGTCCCTCTGGCGCGACTCGCAAGCGGCAAGGCCGACGTCACCGGCCCGACGAGGCGAAGGCGCCGTCTGCGGCGATGATCGCGGGCCGCTAGCGGCCGGTCCAGCGGGGCGGGCGCTTCTCGAGGAAGGCGCGGACGCCCTCGCGGAAGTCCGCGCTCGTGTACGTGGCGGCGATCAGGTCCTCGCCGCCGCCGAGGCGCCGCTGCTCCTGGATGCGCCGGATCGCCTCCTTGGTCACCCAGAGCGTGATCGGCGCGTGCGAGGCCAGCTCGGCGGCCAGGGCCCGAACGCGCGCCTCGATCGCGTCCGCCGAGACGATCTCGTGGACGAAGCCCGCGGCGTGCGCCTCCTCGGCCGTCAGGAGGCGCGCGCGGAAGATCAAGTCTTTGAGTCGCGACGGCCCGAAGAGGTCCATGAAGCGCGAGTAGGCTTCCATCGACAGGCAGTTGCCGAGCGTCCGCGCGATCGGCACCCCGAAGCGAGCGTCGGGCGTCGCGATGCGGAGGTCCGAGACGGCCGCGATCCCGAACCCGCCGCCGACGGCGTAGCCCTCGATCTGCGCGATCACGGGCTTGCGCACGCGCTCGAGCCGGCCGAGCCGGCGCTCCCCGTCGCGCTCGTACCGGAGACCGTCCTCCGCCGTCTCGAACGTCCTGAACTGGGCGATGTCGGTGCCGGCGACGAAGGCCTGGCCGCCGGCGCCGCGGAGCACGAGAACGCGGACCGAGTCGTCGCCGTCGACCTCCTCGCACGTCTGGTAGAGCCGCTCGTACATGTTCCAGGTCAGCGCGTTGCGCGCCTCGGGCCGGTTGAATGTCAGCGTGACGATCGGGCCGTCGCGGGTGACGAGCACCTCATCGGTCTCCACGCCAGAGCCTCCTTCCGCGGAGTCGCTGGGAGGATCGTAACACCGTCGACTACGTGGCGAGCGTCGCCGCGAGCCGGCGGGCGAGGGCGGGCCCGGTGCCCGACTCCTCGTGCTTGAAGAAGACGAACGCGTCGCGCCACGAGGCACCCACCCGGCGGATCGACTCGACCCACCGCCGGAGATCGTCGTCGCCGTACTCGGCGGCTCGCAGTCTCAGGTAGCCCCAGTCGGCCGTCGCGACGGTCGGCGTCGCGCCGTCGTCGGTGTCGGCGACGCAGAGGGCCGCGTTCTGCCGCGTGAGCCGCTCGTAGACGTCGTCGGCGAACCACGACGCGTGGCGGAACTCGAAGGCGGCGCGGAGGTCGGACGGGATCCGCGCGAGCGCGTCGGCCAGCCGCCCGAGGTCCTTCTTGAAGTTCGGCGGGAGCTGGAACAGGACCGCGCCGAGCTTTGGGCCGAGCGTGCGCGCGGTGTCGCAGAAGTAGCCGAGCGGCTCCTCGACGTCGCGGAGGCGCGCCTGGTGGGTGATGCGTTGCGGCGCCTTGAGCACGAAGACGAACCCCGCCGGCGTGGCGGCCGACCAACCAGCGAGGGTCCGGGCGGTCGGCATCCGGTAGAAGGTCGCGTTGATCTCGACCGTGGAGAAGCGTTCGGAATAGTAGGCGAGCATCCTGGCCGCGGGCAGATCGGCGGGATAGAACGTGCCCTTCCACTCGGCGTAGTTGTAGCCCGAGGTCCCCACGCGGATCGTCATCCCACCCTCTGCCGTCCGAGCAGCAGGGTGCCGACGGCCGCCAGCGCCACGGCGCACGCGCCGGGGAGCAGGCCGACCTGGTAGGTGCCGAGGAGACCACTCGCGAACGGGCCGAGGAAGAGGCCCGCGTCGACGATGACCCGGTAGAGGGCGGTCCGCCAGGCCACCTGGTCGGGTGACGTTTCGCCCCTCAGGACGCTGAGCGGCAGCATCCAGCCGGCCATGGCGAGGCCGAAGAGGCCGCAGCCGACGGTGAGGAGCGGGAGGCCTCCGAACCCGACCAGCGCCGTCGCCAGGGCCATCGTGTACAGGATCAGCACGAGCACCGGGGCGGCGCCGCGCCGGTCCGACAGGACGCCGACGGGGAGCAGGGCCACGATGTCCGAGAGCTGCGTCAGCATCAGGAGCCGCGCGACGCCCGCGCGATCGAGCCCGAACTCCCGGCTCCCGCGGAGTGGGATCGCGAACTGCTCGACGGTCGAGTAGGCGACCGCGACGGCTCCCCCGGCAGCGAAGGCGAGAAGGATGCGAGGCGTCGACCCCGCGTGCTCACCGGCGTCCTGCCGGGTGGCGCGCCGCGCGAAGAGCGGCGCATCGGGGCCGGCGGGAGTGGCCGGGAGCGCCCTGAAGAGCAGGGGCGCCACGAGGATCCCGATGAGCTGGGGCGCGCAGGCCAGGAGCAGCGCCGTGTTCCACGCGAAGCGGGTGGGGAGGAGCCCCAGCACGACCGTGCCGCCGAGGATCCCGAGCATCGCGGAGAACTCGACCGCGTTCAGCGCGGACCCCAGGCGCCAGCCCGCGGAGTATCTGAGGACCGCCGTCAGCGCTGCCACGATGCCGGTCGCGTGGGCAACGCCGAGGAGCGCCCGGCCGAGCAAGAGCACCGGGAAGGACCCGCCGCTCGCCAGCGTGAGGACGCCCGCCGCAAGGAGGAGCGGCGCCCCGAGGAGCGCCCACCGGAGATGATGGGTGATGAACAGGCCGACCGGAATGTCCGCCAGCATCCGGGCGAAGCCGAACGCGCCGGCGAGGGTGCCGAGCTGCCAGTCGGATAGCCCGACGACGCTCCCCAGCTCTGGGAGGAGCGCCGGGAACGCACCGATCGAGAAAGTGTTGGCGAACATCGTGAGGCACAGCAGGACGATCAGAGTCGGTCCCAAGCGCTCCCCCCTTTGGCGTATTATCGACGCTCGGTGGCCCGATCGTGACACGCATCGCGGTCCTCGACGATTACCAGGGCGTCGTGCTCTCGCTCCCGTGCTGGACGCGGGTCCGGGGGCGGGCCTCGGTCGACGTGTATCGCGACCCGCCCGAGAGCGAGGACGCGCTGGTCAGCCGGCTCCTCCCGTACGAGGTCATCGTGCCGATCCGCGAGCGGACGCGCTTCCCCGGCTCACTGCTGCAGCACCTCCCCGCGCTGAGGCTCCTCGCGCTCACCGGGCGCAACACGGGCCACGTCGACATGACGGCGGCCACGGCGCTCGGGATCCTCGTCGCGGAGACCGAGACCTCCGGCGGCGCGGCGATCGAGCTGGCGATCGGGCTCATCGTCGCCGCCGTGCGGCGGATCCCGCAGGAGGACCGGGCCGTGCGCGCGGGCCAGTGGCAGACCGGGCTCGGCGTCGAGCTGTCCGGGAAGACGCTCGGGATCCTCGGCCTCGGGCGCATCGGCAGCCGGATCGCCGCGTTCGGCAAGTTCCTCGGCATGCGCGTGCTCGCCTGGGGTCCGACGCTCACCGAGGAGCGGGCCGCCGCGAGCGGCGCCACCTACGTCTCGCTCGACACGCTCTTCCGCGAGAGCGATGTGGTCAGCATCCATCTCCGGCTCAGCGAGATGACGCGCGGCATCGTCACGGCGCACCAGCTCGCCTTCATGAAGCCGACCGCGTACCTGATCAACACCGCGCGCGGCCCCCTGGTCGACGAGGCCGCGCTGATCGCGGTTCTCCGCGAGCAGCGCATCGCCGGGGCGGCCCTCGATGTCTACGACGTCGAGCCGCTGCCGCGCGACCATCCGCTCCTGGGACTCGACAACGTCGTGCTCACGCCGCACGTCGGCTACGTCACGCGCGAGGCGTACGATCTCTTCTTCGAGCGGGTGGTGGAGAACGTCGAGAGCTACCTCGCCGGGAAGCTCCCCGCGCGCACCCTGAATCCCGAGGCGCTGGCGCGGCGGCGGTAGCCGCGGGTCCGTCCGGGATCAGGGCCTCAGCCGCCGTCCGGGATCAGCAGCTCGAGACCGGGAATGTCGCGGAAGTCTTCAGGGTTGAGGGTCCAGAACATCGCGCCGTGCGTGAGCGCGCAAGCGGCCAACGCGAGATCGACCTCCCGGCCGCGCGCGCGAGGGACCCTCCGGTAGAGGTCGGCCGCGCGCGCCGCGTCCTCGGATCCGAACGGCACCGCCGACTCGCGCGGGAAGAGGGCCTCCTGGGCGGCCAGCTGCTCGCGGCGCCGCGGCCCCCGGAGCCACTCGTACAGCGCGAGCGTCGTGAGGACGACGCGCTCGCCGCGATCGATCGCCCGCCTGAGCTGGTTCGCCGAGCGCTTGGGTCCGCTGAGCGCGTCGATGAGGATGGACGTGTCCAGGTGGATCACGCGCCGTCCGGCGCTCGACGCTGTCGTCCGCCGCGCTTCCGAGCGTCGCGGATGGCCCTCAGCTCCTCCTCGACCTCGGCGACCGGGCGCGCGGGGATCGCCGCCACGACGGAATCGAAGACCTGGAGCAGCCGGAGCCGTTCCCCTTCGCTGAGCTTGCCGATGCGCTCCGAATACTCGCGGATCGCTTCGCGGACGACCTGGCTCTGCGGCTTGCCCAGTCTCGCGGCGGCCCGGCGGAGGCGGTCGGCGGTCGGCTGGTCGAGCGTGAACGTCATCTTGACCATACCGATGCCATACTACCATACCGAAGGAGGCGCCACGGGGCGTGGCGTCGGAGCGGAGCCGGATTAGAAGCGCCGGCGGCCGCTGAGCTGGCGCTTGCGGAGGCGGAGCGACTTCGGGGTGACCTCGAGCAGCTCGTCGTCGCGGATCCACTCGAGGCACTGCTCGAGGCTCATGACGTGGGGCGGGGTCAGCTTGACGCCCTCGTCGGCCGTCGACGAGCGCATGTTGGTGAGCTTCTTCTCCTTGGTGATGTTGACGTCGATGTCGGTGGTGCGCGAGTTCTCGCCGACGATCTGCCCCTCGTAGACCTCGGCGCCGGGCCCGAGGAACATGACGCCGCGCTCCTGGAGGTGGTCGATCGCGTAGGCGGTCGTCCGGCCGGTGCGATCGGCGACGAGCGCGCCGTTCTGGCGGTGGGCGATGTCGCCCTGCCACTCGTCCCAGCCGTCGAAGAGGTGGTTGAGGAGCCCGGTCCCTCGAGTGTCGGTGAGGAACTCGGTTCGATACCCGATGAGCCCGCGCGCCGGGAGGCGGTACTCGAGCCGCACACGACCGGTGCCATGGTTCACCACTTTGACCATGGTGCCCCGCCGCGGCCCGATCTTCTGCGTCACCGCGCCGATGTACTCCTCGGGGATGTCGATGACGAGGTGCTCCATCGGCTCGAGGGTCCGGCCGTCGACCTGGCGGGTGATGATCTCCGGCTTGCCGACCTCCAGCTCGAAGCCCTCGCGCCGCATCATCTCGATGAGGATGGCGAGCTGCAGCTCGCCACGCCCGGAGACGCGGAAAGTGTCGGGCGAATCGGTCTCCTCCACGCGGATGCCGACGTTGACCCGCCGCTCCTTCCAGAGCCGCTCGCGGAGCTGGGGCGAGGTGACGAACCTCCCCTCCCGGCCTGCGAAGGGCGAGACGTTGGCGCAGAACAGCATCGAGACGGTCGGCTCGTCGATCCGGATGAGCGGCAGGGCCCGGGGCTGCTCGGCGTCGGCCACGGTCTCGCCGATCTCGATCGACTCGATCCCGGCGATGGCGACCAGGTCCCCCGCGCTCGCCTCGTCGATCTCGATCCGCTTCAGCCCCTCGTAGCCGTAGAGGACGGTGACCTTCGCGCTCTCGACCGAGCCGTCGCGGTGGACCACCGCGACGCGCTCGGCCTGCCGGACGCGCCCGTTGACGATGCGGCCGATGACGAGCCGCCCGACGTAATCGTCCCAGTCGAGCATGGCGGCGCGGAACTGGAGGCCGGCGCCCTCGTCGAAGCGCGGCGCGGGGACGGTCGCCAGGATGGTCTCGAAGAGCGGCTCGAGCAGCCGGCCGGGCTCCTTGAGGTCGCGGGTCGCCGTCCCCAGCCTCGCGTTCGTGTAGAGGACGGGGAACTCGAGCTGGTCCTCGGTCGCGTCGAGGTCGATGAAGAGGTCGTAGACCTCGTCGAGGACCTCGGCCGGGCGCGCGTCGCCCCGGTCGATCTTGTTGATGACCACGATCGGCGGGAGCCCGGCCTCGAGCGCCTTCTTCAACACGAACCGCGTCTGCGGCAGAGGGCCCTCGGCGGCGTCGACGAGCAGGAGGACGCCGTCGACGAGCGTCAGGGTGCGCTCGACCTCGGATCCGAAGTCGGCGTGTCCGGGCGTGTCGACGATGTTGATGCGGACGGAGCGGTACGTGATGGCCGTGTTCTTGGCCATGATCGTGATGCCCTTCTCGCGCTCGAGGTCGATCGAGTCCATGATGCGCTCGGGGACCGACTCGTTCTCGCGGAAGAGCCCCGACTGCCAGAGCATGGCGTCGACGAGGGTCGTCTTGCCATGGTCGACGTGGGCGATGATCGCGACGTTCCGGATGGTCTCGCGCTGCGGCATCATGCTCATCCTACCATGTATAATGACGTTCACTCACACACCTGCGGAGGTTTCCGGTATGATCCGACTCCTGTTCGCGTTGGTCGCGGCCGTCACGCTCCTCGTCCCGCCCGCCCTCGCCCAGAGCCAAAAGCCGCGCGCGAAGCCGCAGACGAAGGAGCCGCCGAGCGCGCAGACCGCCATCATCACGCTGGAGAAGGGGGGCGAGATCGTCCTCGAGTTCTTCCCCGCCGACGCGCCGAAGCACGTCGAGAACTTCGTGAAGCTGGCGTCGAAGGGCTTCTACGACGGCCAGCGGTTCCATCGCGTCGAGCCGGGCTTCGTCGTGCAGGTGGGGGATCCGCAGTCGAAGACCCTGCCGATGGACCACGAGCGCATGGGGACCGGCGGGCCGGGCTACACGATCAAGGCGGAGTACAACAGCCGGCCGTTCGAGCGCGGCGTGCTGGGGATGGCGCGCGGCGACGACCCGGACTCCGCGGGGAGCCAGCTGTACATCATGCTGGGGCCGGCGCCGTTCCTGAACGGCAAGTACACCGCGTTCGGCCGCGTGGTGAAGGGGATGGAGGCGGTCGACGGGATCAAGGTCGGCGACCGGATCAAGTCGGTCAAGGTCATCGGAAAATGAGGAGGCGGGCGTGAAGCAGACGGCAGTCATCGCGCTCGACAAGGGCGGTGAGATCCGCATGGAGTTCTTCCCCGAGGACGCGCCGAAGACCGTCGAGAACTTCGTGACGCTCGCCAAGCGGGGCTTCTACGACGGCCTGACGTTCCACCGCGTGGTGCCCGACTTCGTCGTCCAGGGCGGCGACCCGAACGGCAACGGCACGGGCGGCCCGGGCTACAAGATCAAGGCCGAGTTCAGCAGCCGGAAGCACGTCCGCGGGACGGTCGCGATGGCACGCAGCCAGGACCCGGACTCGGCGGGCAGCCAGTTCTACATCACCTACGGCCCGCAGCCGCACCTCGACCGGCAGTACACGGTGTTCGGCCAGGTCGTCGCGGGCATGGAGCTGGTGGACCGGATCGCGCAAGGCGATCGGATGACGTCGGTGAGGATCGTGGAGGCGTAGCCGCGTGGCCTGGTCGCTCCTCATTCGCGGCGGGTCCGTCATCGACGGGACCGGCGCGCCGGCGCAGGCGGTGGACGTCGCTCTCGAGGGCGACCGCATCGCGGCCATCGGGCCGGGGCTCGGCGGGGAGGCGCCCAGGGTGATCGACGCCCGGGGCCACGTCGTCGCGCCCGGCTTCATCGACGCCCACTCCCACTCCGATCTCTTCTACTTCGGCTGTCCCTCGGCGGAGTCGAAGATCCGGCAGGGGTGCACGACCGAGGTCGTCGGCATGTGCTCGTTCTCCCCGGCGCCGGTGAACCCGGCCCGCCGAGAGGTGATGCGGGGCTGGGCGGGAGGCGTCGGCGCCTCGCTCGATCTCCGGTGGGAGACCTTCGCGCAGTACCTCGACGCGCTGCGGGCGCTCCGGCCCTCGGTCAACATCATCCACTTCGTGGGCCACGGCGCGCTCCGCCTGGCGGCGATCGGCCCCGAAAACCGGGCGGCCGGCTCCGACGACCTCCGCGCCATGGAGCGGCTGATCGCCGAGGCCCTCGACGCCGGCGCGTTCGGCTTCTCGACGGGGCTCGTTTACCCGCCGAGCGCCTACAGCACGACCGCGGAGCTGGTCGCGCTCGCCCGCTCGATGGCGAAACGGAAGGGCCTCTACTTCTCCCACATCCGCGGCGAGTCCTCGATGCTCGAGGACTCGATCGCCGAGGCGATCCGGATCGGCGAGGACGGCGGTGTGGGCGTCCAGATCGCGCACGTCAAGGCCGCCGGGCGCGAGAACTGGCGGCGCATCCACCAGGCGCTCAGGCTCATCGACGACGCGCGGGCGCGCGGCGTCGACGTCTCCGGCGACGTCTATCCCTACCCCGCGGGGAGCACGAAGATGGATAACCTCCTGCCCGCGTGGGTCCACGACGGCGGGGTCGAGCGGCTGCTCGAGCGGCTCGGCGACCGCGCCATCAGGCGAAGGATCGTCGAGGAATGTCTCGTCGACGGCGAGCGCTGGGGCACGGTGTCGATGGGCGCGGTGGGCTTCGACGAGATCCAGATCGCGACGTGCAACCGGCGTGAGCTGGAGGGGAAGAGCCTGGCGGCGATCGCCCGCGAGAGCGGCACGCCGCCGGCCGAGGCGATGATGGATCTGCTCGAGCGGGAGCGCGCCACGGTGGCGATGGTCGTCTTCTCGCAGAGCCCGGAGAACGTGGCCCGCGTGCTCGCGCACCCGGCGATCATGATCGGCTCCGACTCGATCGGCGTCTTCGCGGGCGAGGGCCCGAAGCCCGGCAAGCCGCATCCCCGGGCGTACGGGACGTTCCCGCGCGTGCTGGGCCCGTACGCGCGCGAGCAGAAGCTCTTCTCGCTCGAGACCGCCGTCCACAAGATGACGGGCATGTGCGCAGCACGGCTCCGCCTGAGGGACCGCGGGCTCCTCAGGCCGGGCTGCGCCGCCGATCTGGCGATCTTCGATCCCAGGACGGTCAGGGACGAGGCGACGTTCGCCGATCCCCACCGCTATCCGACGGGTATTCCGTACGTCATCGTCAACGGTGCGGTCGTCGTCGACGGCGGCCGGTTCAACGCGGCCGGCACGGGCCGCGTCCTGACACCGTGAACGCGGCTCTGATCGAGCGGGGGGACAGGTGGTAACGGGACATTCCGGCGGGGTGCGGGCGTGGCGACAGCCCGGGTGCCCGCGTGAGCGGGGCTCGGATCGGGGGAGGGAGCAGGTGGGAAGGGGACATTCCGGCGGGGTGCGGGCGTGGCGACAGCCCGGGTGCCCGCACCCTGTTCAATAAGGAGACACCATGCCAACGGGACAGCTCTTCATCGGAGGCGCCTGGCGTCCGCCGGTCTCCGGCGCGACCTACTCGACCATCAACCCCGCGACGGAGGAGCCCAGCGCCGAGGTCGGCAAGGGCGACGAGCGCGACATCGACCTCGCCGTCTCGGCGGCGCGCAAGGCGTTCGACTCCGGCCCCTGGTCCCGGATGAGCGCGGCCGAGCGGGGCCGCATCGTCTGGAAACTCGGCGACCTCGTCATGCAGCACCTCGACGAGATGGCGCGGCTCGAGAGCCTCTGCACCGGCAAGACGCTCTTCGACTCCGGGAAGGTGGAGATCCCGTTCGCGGCGGAGGTCTTTCGCTACTACGCGGGCTGGGCCACCAAGATCCACGGCGAGACCCTGGCCCTCCGCGAGGGCGCCTTCACCTTCACGCTCCGCCAGCCCGTGGGGGTGGTGGGCGCGATCGTGCCCTGGAACTTCCCGTTCCTCCTCTCGTCGTGGAAGATCGCGCCGGCCCTGGCCGCCGGGAACACGGTCGTCCTGAAGCCGGCGTCGCTGACGCCGCTCACCGCGCTCAAGTTCGCCGAGCTCACCCAGGAGGCCGGACTCCCGGAGGGCGTGTTCAACGTCGTCACCGGCCCCGGCGGGAAGGTCGGGATGGCGCTGGTCCGCGATCCGCGCGTCGACAAGATCGCCTTCACGGGCTCGACCGAGGTGGGCAAGCAGATCATGCGCGAGGGCGCCTCGACGCTGAAGCGGCTCTCGCTCGAGCTGGGCGGCAAGTCCCCGAACATCGTCTTCGCCGACGCCGACATGGAGGCGGCGGTGAAGGGCGCGCTCACCGGCATCTTCTACAATAAGGGCGAGGTGTGCGCCGCCGGCTCGCGGCTCTTCATCGAGGAGAAGATCCACGACGAGTTCATGACCAAGCTCACCGAGCGGGTCAAAGGGCTCAAGGTGGGCGATCCGATGGACAAGTCCACGCGGATGGGCCCCGTCGTGTCCCGGCAGCAGATGGAGACGGTGCTCGGCTACATCGAGGCCGGCAAGCAGGAGGGGGCGAGGCTCGCGGCCGGGGGCGGCCGCGCGAACGTGGGGAACGGCAAGGGCTACTACGTCGAGCCCACGATCTTCGACGGCGTCTCCAACCGGATGAAGATCGCCCGGGAGGAGATCTTCGGTCCCGTGCTCGAGGTGATTCCCTTCACGTCGGTCGACGAGGGGATCGCCGAGGGGAACACGACAACCTACGGGCTCGCGGCGGCCGTCTGGACGCGCGACATCGCCAAGGCGCTCAAGGCCGCGCGCGCGATCCGCGCGGGCACGGTCTGGGTGAACGCGTACAACCTCTTCGACGCCGCGCTGCCCTTCGGCGGCTTCAAGGAGTCCGGGTTCGGCCGGGAGATGGGCTCGGCCGGCCTCGAGCTCTACACCGAGGTCAAGAGCGTCTGGGTGGACCTCTCCTGACTAGGTCGAGAGGACCTTGTCCGCTGCCGCGACCTTGTCGGCGAAGATCTTTGGGGTGATGAACTGCGCGTTCTTCCCCTTGAGGTCGTCGTCGGTGACCCCCCGGGCCACCGAGCACCGGCCTCAGACCCAGATCGGCACGCGGTGCTCGACGACCTTCTTGAGCATCTCGGCGAGCGGCGGCATGCCGACGGGCAGGACGGCGCCGGCGATCGCGTCCTTCATGAGATAGGCCGCCTCACCGGCGATGAAGATCTCCGGCTGATGGCCGGCCTCGACGGCGCCCAGGGCGAAGTTGAAGGGAAACCCGGCGCGGGTTGGGTCGTCGCTGCCCGACGTGCCGACGTACAGGATCCTGGCCATGTGGGCTCTCCTCTCGGCGCTCTCTTCTAGCATACTTCTCGCCGCGGCGCTCGGCGGCTCGCCGGCAGGGGCCGAGTCCTCGCGAAACGTCATCCTCTCGACGACGACGAGCACGCAGGACTCCGGGCTCCTCGACGTGCTCGTCCCCATGTTCGAGCGGAGGACCGGCTACACCCTGCGCGCGATCGCGGTCGGCACGGGCCAGGCGCTGGCGCTCGCCGCGCGCGGGGAGGCCGACGTGACGCTGGCCCACGCGCCGGCGCTCGAGAAGAGCTACGTGGCGAGCGGCACGCTCCGCAATCGCCGGCTCGTCATGTCGAACGACTTCGTCCTCGCCGGTCCGGCGGCGGATCCGGCGCGGGTCGCGGGAACGGCGCGCGCGGCCGACGCGCTCCGGCGGATCGCCGGCGCCGGGGCGCGGTTCGTCTCGCGCGGCGACAACTCGGGCACGCACGCCCTCGAGCAGGCCCTCTGGCGGGAGGCCGGGGTCGTGCCCGGGCCGCCCTGGTACATCGAGTCGGGCCAGGGCATGGGCGCGACGCTCGGTCTCGCCCACGAGCGGGGGGCCTACACGCTCAGCGACCGCGCGACGCTCCTGGCCTTCGGCCGGCGCCTTGCCCTCGCGGTCATGGTCGAGGGCGATCGCAGTCTCCTGAACGTCTACTCGGTCATGGAGGTGAACCCCGCCAACGGGCCGCGCGTCAACGCGCGCGGCGGCAAGGCGTTCGCCGACTTCATGGTCTCGCCGGAAGCCCAGGCGGTGATCAGGACGTTCGGACTCGAAAAGTACGGGCGGCCGCTCTTCGTGCCGGTCGCCGGCAAGCGGGACGAGGACCCCTGACCGGATGAGTCTGCTCCTCGAGGGCCTCGGGCGCGCGCTCACGCTGCTCCTCTCCGGCGATCCCGACGTGTGGGCGAGTCTCTGGCTCTCGCTCGAGGTCTCGGCGAGCGCGACCGTGATCGCCCTGCTCCTCGGCGTTCCCGCCGGCGCCGCGCTGGCGCTCGCCCGCTTCCCGGGGCGCAGCCTGGTCGTCAGCGGCGTGAACGCCGGCATGGGCCTGCCGCCCGTCGTGGTCGGGCTCTTCGTGTCGATCCTGCTCTGGCGGAGCGGCCCCCTCGGCGGTCTGGAGATCCTCTACACGCCCGTGGCGATCATCGTCGCCCAGGCGGTGATCGCCGCGCCCATCGTCACCGGGATCAGCCTCGCCGCGGTCCAGAGTGTCCCCGCGAGCTTCCGGCTCCAGCTCTACGCGCTCGGGGCGTCGCGCGCCCAGATGGTCCGGGTGGTCGTCCGCGAGGCGCGCCTGCCGATGCTGGCGGCCGTCATGGCCGGGTTCGGCGCCGTCATCTCGGAGATCGGCGCCTCGCTGATGGTCGGCGGGAACATCCGGGGGCGCACGCGGACGCTGACCACCGCGATGGTCCTCGAGACGAGCAAGGGCAACTTCGAGTCCGCGATCGCGCTGGCGGTGCTCCTGCTCCTCCTCGTCTTTCTGGCGAACTGGGCGCTCACCTGGATCCAGCAGCGGCGCGCCGCCTGACGGGGTTGCTTGTAGAATAGGGCGGCATGCGCCGCCTCCTTGGCTTCCCGCTCACGCTCGCCTGGCTCGCGCTCGCGCCGGCGACCGCGACCGCGGTCGAGGCGCCCTCGCTGACCGTGTTCGCCGCGACCGACCTTGCGTTCGCCTTCAGGGAGATCGCGCCGCGCTTCGAGAAGGCGACCGGTGCGCGGGTCACGCTGGTCTTCGGCTCGACGGGGAACTTCGCCCACCAGATCAGGCAGGGAGGCCCAGCCGACGTCTTCTTCGCCGCCGATCAGTCGTTCGTGGACGCGCTGGTGACCGAGCGCGTGCTGCTCGGCGAGACGCGGACGCTCTACGCGCAGGGCCGGATCGTCCTCGCCACCGCGAGGGCCTTCGGCCCCCGACTCACGGAGCTCCGGGCCCTGCTCGACCCGCGGATCCGCCGCGTCGCGATCGCCAATCCGGCCCATGCCCCGTATGGCCGCGCCGCGGAGGAGGCGCTGAGGAAGGCGGGTGTCTGGGAAGCGCTCCGCCCGAAGCTGGTCTACGGCGAGAACATCCGTCACACGCTGCAGTTCATCCAGACGGGGGCCGTCGACGCCGGCATCGTCGCCCGCTCCGTCGCCACCGTGCCCGAGATCGAGTGGGTGGCGATCGACGCGGGCCTGCACGCCCCGCTCAACCAGGCGACGGCGGTGGTGCGGCGCAGCCCTCGACCGGAGCTCGGGCTGGCGTTCATCCAGTTCGTCAACGGTGCGGAGGGGCGCCCGATCATGAAACGCTACGGGTTCATGGTCCCCGGGGAGTTCTGACCTCCGCATGGAACTCTTCCCCGTCTGGCTCTCGCTCCGCGTCGCGGTGACGGCGACGGCGCTCACGCTGCTGGCGGGCGTTCCGGTCGCCTGGGTGCTCGCCCGCAAGCGCTTCGCCGGCCGCAACGCGCTGGAGGCGGTGGTCGTCCTTCCGCTGGTGCTGCCGCCCACCGTCCTCGGCTACTACATGCTCGTGGTGATCGGCCATCGCGGCCCGCTCGGGCGAGCGCTCGCGGCGATCGGGTTCGACCTCGCGTTCACCTGGGGCGCCGCGGTGCTCGCGGCGTCCGTCGGATCGATCGCCCTCGTGATCAAGTCGGCGCAGGCGGGCTTCGAGACCGTCGACGGACAGCTCGAGCAGGCGGCGCGCACGCTCGGCCGCTCGGAGTGGGGGGTGTTCTGGAGCGTCACGCTCCCGCTCGCGTGGCGCTCGGTCCTGGCGGGTACGGTGCTGGCGTTCTGCCGGGCGCTCGGCGAGTTCGGGATCACGCTCATGGTGGCGGGCAACATTCCGGGTCGGACCCAGACGCTGCCCCTGGCGATCTACGATCGCGTCCAGGCGAACCAGATGGGCGAGGCGAACGCCCTCGCGCTGATCGCGGTCGGCGTCGTCGTCCTGCTGCTCTTCGGGCTGAGCCGCCTCGCGCGGCTGCGGTACTAGGACGAGCCGCATGGTCGCGGTGGCGATCGCGAAGCGCTTCGCCGGCTTCACGCTCGACGTGGGCTGGGAGGCGGAGAGATCGGTCGTCGGTCTGTTCGGGCCCTCGGGGGCGGGTAAGACGCTGACGCTCCAGTGTCTGGCCGGGCTCATCCGGCCCGACGCCGGACGCATCGTCGTGGACGGCCGTGTCTTCTTCGATGCGGCGGCCGGCGTCGACCTGCCGCCGCAGCGGCGCCGGATCGGCTACGTCTTCCAGGGCTACGCGCTCTTCCCGCACCTCACGGTCGCCCGGAACGTCGCGTTCGGGCTCCGAGATCGTCCGCGCCCCGAGCGCGCGCGGCGCGCGGCCGAGGTGATCGAGCGGCTCGGTCTCGGCGGCCTCGAGCACCGGTATCCCCGCGAGCTCTCCGGCGGCCAGCGCCAGCGGGTCGCGCTCGGACGCGCGCTGGCGATCGACCCGGCGCTCCTTCTCCTCGACGAGCCGCTCTCCGCCCTCGACGCGCCGCTGCGCCGGGCGCTGCGCGACGAGCTTCGCGAGGTGCTGACCGGCTGGGGCACGGCCGCCGTCGTGGTGACCCACGACTTCACCGAGGCGTACCGGCTCGCCGACCGGATCGTCGTCTACGCCGGGGGGCGGGTCATCCAGTCGGCGCCCCGCGCGCAGCTCCTCTGGCAGCCCGCCTCGGAATCGGTCGCGCGGATCATCGGGATCCGCAACATCCTGCACGGCGTCGTGCTGAAGGCCGCGCCCGACCGCATCCAGCTCCGCTGGCGCGGCCAGACGCTCGAGGCGGTGAACTCGCCGAGCCGCGCATACCTGCCGCCGCCGGCGACGCCGATCGCGTTCTCGATCCGCCCCGAGTACGTCCGGCTGATCCGGAAGGACCGCGGCGCGCCCGACCCTGCGCACCACATGAACCTCATGCAGGGCCGGATCGTCGACGAGCTGGATCTCGGAACGACGTGGAACCTCAAGATGCGCCTGGACGAGCCCGGCGAGCCGGCACAGGGCGGGTACGACCTCGAGGTCGAGGTGCCCCGCCTCGTCTACGAGATCCTCGAGATCGACCGCGACCGCGTCTGGCAGCTCTCGATCCACCGGGGCTCCATCCAGGTGCTGCCGGCCTGATGGCGGGCCCGGTCGTCGCCCTCTCCGAGGTGCGGGTCACGTACGACGGCGTCCCCGTGCTCGACGTGCCGCGCTTCGAGGCGTTCGAGGGCGAGATCCTCGCGGTCATCGGGCCGAACGGGGCGGGGAAGTCCACGCTCCTCCGCGTCGTCGGCCTGCTCGAGCCGCCGACGCGCGGCGAGGTCCGGTTCCGCGACCGGCCGGTCCGCGCGGTGACGGCGCTCGCCGAGCGCCGGCGGATGGCGACGGTGTTCCAGCAGCCGCTCCTTGCCGACATGACCGTCGCGGAGAACGTGGCGCTCGGGCTGCGGTTCCGGGGTGCCGGGCGGCGGGAGACCGAGGGGCGCGTCGGCCGCTGGCTCGAGCGGCTCGGCGTCGCCGGGCTCGGCGACCGGCGCGCGCGCACGCTCTCGGGCGGGGAAGCCCAGCGGGTCGCGCTCGCCCGGGCGCTCGTGCTCGAGCCGGAGGTGCTGCTGCTCGACGAGCCGTTCGCCGGCCTCGACGAGCCGACGCGCGCCGCGCTCATCGTCGACCTGGGCGTGATCCTCCGGGCCGATCGCGCGACCGTCATCCTCGTGACGCACGACCGGAACGAGGCGCAGGCCCTGGCGGATCGCGTGGCGGTGATGATGCGTGGCCGCGTCGAGCAGGTGGACGAGACCGAGCGGGTGTTCCGCGCCCCCGCCTCGGAGGAAGTCGCGCGGTTCGTCGGCGTCGAGACGATCGTCACCGGCCGCGTGGTCGCCGGGTCCGCCGGCGTCACCACGGTTGAGGTCGGGAGCCGCCGCCTGGAGGTCGCGGGGACCGTCGAGCCCGGCGCGCGCGTGCGCGTCTGCCTCCGGCCCGAGGACGTCACGCTCATGCGACCGACCGAGCGCGCGCCGCTCTCCAGCGCGCGCAATCACCTCGACGGCACCGTGGCGGCGGTGACCCCGGCGCCGCCCCACGTCAGGGTGGTCGTCGACTGTGGCTTTTCGCTGGTCGCGGTGCTGACGCCGCGCTCGGTGGAAGACCTGGGCCTCGCCGCGGGCGTGCCGATCACGGCCGTGTTCAAGGCGAGCGCGGTCCATCTCATTCGCTACCCCGCGTCTCTTGACACTCCCCAGGGTCCGGGGCTATAAGAAAAGCACCCGCAACCAGGAGTGGATGCACGGGGGGCGGTATCGAACGATTGTTTCCCAGGGCCAGCGACCGCGAGGACGCTGGCCTTACTTGTCTGGCACCGAGCCGCCCTGCTCAAGGAGGTCGTGCATGAATCGTGAGACTCTCATCGAGCGGCTGATGACCGAGAACGAGGAGTTCCGGCGGCTCCGGACGGAGCATCACGGCTACGATCAGGAGCTGGAGGCGCTCAAGGCGACGACGCCGCTCTCGAGCGATCAGCAGTGGCGGGTGAGCGAGCTCAAGAAGCTCAAGCTGATGGCCAAGGATCGCATGGAGGTCATCATCCGGCAGGCCGGCACGGGCGTCACAGCCTGACCGGGCGTCGCGCCCGCCCGTCCGGGAGACCCCCGAGGCCGCGGGCGTCCCGGAAGACCGGCGCGGGCGGCCTCAGCCATCTCTCGCCCCAGGGCGCGGCTCGTATGGTCGACGTGTCCACCAAGCGCGAGACCGTCCGCGAGGCGGTCGCCCGCGCGGTTCTCCGCATGGCCCCCGCGACGCTCCGGGCGATCCGTCTGGGGAACGCCCCGAAGGGCGACGTGCTGGGTGTCGCCCGGACGGCCGGGATCCTCGCGGCCAAGCGCACGCCGGACCTCATCCCGCTCTGCCATCCGCTCCGCATCACGGGCGTGGACGTCGACTTCGCCGAGAGCGGGCGCCGCGGCGAGCTGACCGTCGAGGCGCGGGTGCGGACGGTCGACAAGACAGGGGTGGAGATGGAGGCGCTCACGGCGGTGAGCGTCGCCGCGCTCGCCGTCTACGACATGGTGAAGGCCCTCGAGCGGGGCGTGACGATCGCGAGGATCCAGCTCGTCGAGAAGTCTGGCGGCAAGTCCGGCCACTGGAGGCGGTAGTGCCGCGCCACGCCACGGCGCTGATCCATTCCGACGCGTATACCCGCTTCGACTACGGGCCGGCGCACCCGCTGCGGATGGAGCGGCTCGGGCTGACGTGGCGCCTCATGGAGGCGTATGGCCTCACGCGGGGACCCGGCATCGCCGTGCATTTCGCCGAGCCCGCGGAGGAGTCGGCGATCGAGCCGTTCCACGAGCGGCCGTACCTCGAGGTGCTCAAGGCGTCGGAGGGCGGCGTGGCGCCCGGCGCGGCGGCGCGCTACGGCCTCGGTCCGGGCGACAACCCCGTCTTCCCCGGGGTGTGGAGCGCGGCTCGGCTCGTGGCCGGGGGCTCGCTGCGCGCGGCCCAGCTCATCGCCGGTGGCGAGGTCGAGCGGGCCTTCCACTTCGCCGGGGGCCTCCACCACGCGATGCCGGCGCGCGCGTCCGGCTTCTGCTACGTCAACGACGCGGTCCTCGCGATCCAGCATCTCCGCGCACGCGGCCTCCGGGTCGCGTACGTCGACATCGACGCCCACCACGGCGACGGCGTGCAGTGGGCCTTCTACGGCGATCCGAGCGTCCTGACGATCTCGACCCACGAGCGCGGCGACTACCTCTTCCCCGGGACCGGCTTCGTCGAGGAGACGGGGACCGGGGCGGGCGTGGGCTACGCGGTGAACCTCCCGCTCGAGCCCTACACGGACTCGGAGGTCTACCTGCCCGCCTTCGAAGCGGTGGTGCCACCGCTGCTCGAGGCGTTCCGCCCCGACGTCGTCGTCGCCCAGCTCGGTATCGATTCCCATCTCACTGACCCGCTGACCCACCTGGCGCTCGACATCCAGGGCTTCGCCCGCGCTGTTGCGCGCATCGCGGCGCTGGCGCCCCGGCTCCTGGCGCTCGGCGGTGGCGGGTACGACCTCCAGAACGTCGCGCGCGCGTGGACGGCGGCGTGGGCGGTCCTCAACGGGGTGGAGCTTCCGCCGGACCTGCCGCCGAGCTTCGCCGCGGACGCCCGCCGCTACGGCTTCCGGTCGGGCTCGCTCTGGGATCCGCCCGGCGAGATCCCCGAGCCCCGGCGCCGCCTGGCCCGCGAGTTCGCGGCGCGCCAGGTCGAGGCCATCCAGCGCACCATCTTCCCGATCCACGCCCTCCCGGTCACACGGTAGACTAAGGAATCACGCTCGGAGGGCGGCGGGCATGCGGTTCACGGTGCGCCTCGTTGTCGCGATCTGGATCTCCGCGATGGTCGTCATCGCGGGCTTTACGTTCCTCCAGATCCAGCAGGAGCGCGAACGTCTGGTCAACGACCTGGAGCGCCGGGCCGTGCTGCTGGCGGAAGGCCTCAAGGAGGCGATCGAGCCCGCCGTCGCCCGGGGGTCGACCAGCCGCGTCGAGGCGATTCTCAAGAAGTTCGGGGAGCCGCGGCGGGGCCTCGCCGTCTACGACCGGTTCGCGGACCTGATGGTCGCGACGCGGGACCTCGCACCGACCCTTCCCCCCGCCCTCCCCGAGGTCACGGATGCGGTCACGAAGGGCGTGGTGAGCCGGGGCTTCAGGTCGATCGGCGACCGGTGGACCTACGTCTACGCGACGCCCCTCACCCGGGACGAACGGCGGTTGGGGGCCCTCGCGGTCGTTCTCGACGCGACCCACCTCACGACCGCGGAGCGGGACCTCTGGCGGGACGACGCGATCCGGTTCGTCGTGCTGGCGCTCGCCCTCTCGTTGATCGTGCTCTTCGTGGTGCGGGGCAGCGTCAGCCGTCCCATGGCGGAGATCTCGGCGTGGACGAAGGGGCTCCGGACCGGGCGCCCGGTGCCGCCCCCCGCGGTGCCGGACGCTGGGCTGTTCGGCCCGCTGGCGCGCGAAGTCTCGATGCTCGCGCGGAGCCTGCAGAAGGCCCAGGCCGCCGCCGAGGAGGAGGCCGCCCTCCGGCTCGCCGGCGAGACCGTCTGGACGGAAGAGCGCCTCAAGCAGTTCGTCAACTTGCGCCTCGAGGGCCGCCCGCTGGTCGTCGTGTCGAACCGCGAGCCCGTCAGCCATTACTGGAAGGCGGGAAAGGTCCATGCGCAGACCCCGGCGAGCGGCCTCGTCACCGCCATGGATCCGGTCATGCGCGCCTGCGGCGGGGTCTGGGTCGCGCACGCCAGCGGCGACGCCGACCGCGAGACGGCGGACGAGCGGGGGCGCGTCGGGGTGCCGGAAGACGAGCCCCGCTACACGCTCCGGCGGGTGTGGCTCAGCAAGGAAGAGGAGCAGGGCTACTACTACGGGTTCGCCAACGAGGGGCTCTGGCCGCTCTGCCACATCGTGCACACGCGGCCCACCTTCCGGCCGCAGGACTTCGCGCACTACGTCGAGGTGAACCGGAAGTTCGCCGTGACGGTGCTCGACGAGATCCGCGAGGCGGAGGCGCCGCTGATCCTCATCCAGGACTACCACTTCGCTCTGCTGCCGGCCCTCGTCAAGGCGGAGCGGCCGGACGCGCGCGTGGCGATCTTCTGGCACATCCCGTGGCCGAACTTCGAGGCGTTCGGGATCTGCCCGTGGCAGCGGGAGCTGCTCCTCGGCATGCTGGGCGCCGACCTGATCGGCTTCCACACCCAGTACCACTGCAACAACTTCCTGGAGACGGTCGATCGGGCGCTCGAGACGCGGATCGACTGGGAGCACCTGGCGATCGCCCGGAGCGAGCGCGTGACCTATGTCAAGCCGTTCCCGATCAGCGTGGCTCCGGAGTTCGTGGAGGACCCGCCGCCAATCTCGCGGGAGGATCTCCTGCGCGAGCTGGGGGTCGGCGCCGAGTTCCTCGGCGTCGGGGTCGAGCGGGTCGACTACACGAAGGGCCTGCCGGAACGCTTCCGCGCGCTGCGCTGGTTCTTCGAGCGCTACCCCGAGTACCGCGAGCGCGTGGTGTTCGTGCAGCTCGGGGCCCCCAGCCGGTCCACCATCAAGCGCTATCAGGAGCTCCAGCTCGAGGTGGAGGAGACGATCCGCGAGGTGAACGCGGAGCTCGCGACCCGGACGTGGCGGCCGATCCTCTACCTGAACCGCCATCACGAGCACCGCGACATCTGGCCGTTCTACCGGCACGCGGATTTCTGCATGGTGACCGCGCTGCACGACGGGATGAACCTCGTTGCCAAGGAGTTCGTCTCGGTCCGCGACGACGGGGACGGGGTGCTCGTCCTCAGCCGCTTCACCGGGGCGTCCTACGAGCTGCGTGATGCCCTGCTCGTCAACCCGTACGACCTGGCGGAGACGGCCGAGGCGATCCGGGCGGCGGTGGCGATGGAGCCCGGGGAGCGCCGCGCGCGGATGGCGCGAATGCGCCAGACCGTGCGCGAGCACAACATCTACCGCTGGGCCGGCCTGCTGCTGAGCGACCTCTCCCGCATCCCCGCCGAGACCACCGGGGCTCCGGCCTCGTGAGCCTCCCGTCGGGCCTTCTCGAGCGTCTCGAGAAGGAGCTCGGCCGGGGACAGGATCTCGTCGTGCTGCTCGACTACGACGGGACCCTGACGCCGATCGTTCCGTCGCCCGGGGCGGCCATCCTGGCGGGCTCCGCCCGCCGCACGCTCGCCGGACTCGCGGCCAGCCCGCGCGCCCGGCTCGCGATCCTCTCCGGTCGCGCCCTCGGGGACCTCAAGACGCGGGTCGGCCTCCGGAACGTCATCTACGGCGGATGTCACGGACTCGTGATCGAGGGCGGTCGCCTCCGGTTCCGTCACCCGCGCGCGCGCCCGGCCGTGATGCGCGACGCCCGCCGCCTACTCGCCGCCGCCGCGCCGGCCATCCCGGGGGCGGAGCTCGAGGTCAAGGGCCTCGCGCTGAGCCTCCACTACCGCCACGTGCCCCCCGGGCGACGGCGGGAGGTGCGGGCGCTCGTGGAGCGCGTGCGGCGCGGCGTGCGCGGCGTCACGGTCGTCGCCGGTCGAGACGTCTTCGACTTCGTGCCCCGCGTGGCATGGGACAAGGGGCGCGCCGCGCGGTGGATCGTCGCCCGCGCGGCGCTCCGGCCCGGCCCCGCGGTCCTCTACGCCGGTGACGACGCGACGGACGAGGCCGCCTTCCGGGCGCTCCGGGGCCGCGGCATCACCGTGCGCGTGGGCGGGTCACCGACGGCGGCGGAGTTCCGCGTGCCGGGCGTCCGGGAGGTCCACGCGCTCCTCCGACGGATCCAGCGCGCGCTCGAGTGAGCGGTCGCGCGGTCCGACGACCGCCGCCCGCGACGACCGGGCGAGCGTGGCGTACCATCGAAGCAGAGAGGCGATGCGGACGGCGAGCTGGCCCTTCGTGTTCGTGGGGTGCGTCGAGCTCCGGCAGGCGCTCGACGCGCACGCCCACGACGCGCGTGAGCTGGGGCAGCGGCTCCAGGAAGTGCCCGCCGACTCCGTGTTCTTCCACACCTACGGCTACCTCCTCCGTCATCGGCCCCTCACGATCGCGTACGGCAACGATTTCGCGCGCTGGGCGGCCGTCGAGCTGGGCGACCAGAGACTCGCCGAGCGGCTCGCGATCGTGGACCCCCTCGCCTTCGCGGGGCTCGAAGCCTTGCGCGGAGAACTCGTGACAATCATCCACGACCACCTGCGGGAGGCCGGCGGGGCGGCCGCGCGCGCCGACGCCCCGGGCGCCTTCCACTTCCAGCAGTCGCACATCGTCGAGGTCGACCTCGGCTTGCGCGCGACGACGCTCGAGGAGTTCCGGGAGGCCCTGGCGGGAGTGGACGCCAGCGCGATCTACCTGCACATGGTCGAGGCGCGGGTCCGGCGGGGCCGGCGCGCGGGCGATTTCGGGGAATGGCTCAGGGAGGCCCTCGGGCTGGCGACGCTGGCCGACCAGGCGGAGCGCATCGACGCGTACATGGCGACGCTCGAGCGCGTCCGCGCGCGCCTGCTCGCGCTGGTGGACGAGGCGCGGGAGAGCGGCGCGGGATGCTGAAGATCGAGGAGTACCGAGAGGTTGCCCCGCCGGGCGCCGTGGACATGGCCCTGCGGCTCGCCGAGCGACTTCGCGGGCGCCGGTTCCTGCACGTGAGCGGAGGGCGCCTGGGGACCGGGCCGGCCGAGATCCTCCGGGCCGCGCTCCCCATCCTGACCGACATGGGCGTGGAGACCGGCTGGGAGATCACGGGCGGCGATCCCTCCTACTACGCGACGGCGCGGGCGCTCAGCGCCGCGCTCGAAGGGGCCGAGCGGACCCTGAGGCCGGAGGCGCTGGCCCACTGGGTCGAGATGAACCGCCTGAGCGGTCGGAAGCTGACGCTCGACGCCGACCTCGTGCTGGTCCACGACGTGCCCCCGGCCAGTCTCGTCGAGGCGCGCAAGGCGGGGCGCTGGGTATGGCGTTGCCACCTCGACTGCTCCCGCCCCGAGCACCGGGCGTGGCTCTTCTTCCGGGAGTTCGTCGAGCGCTATGACGCCGTGGTCGTGTCGCTGCCGGGCTACGGCCCGGGCGTCGCGATCCCGCAGTACGTCATCCAGCCGTCGATCGACCCGCTGTCGGACAAGAACCGCGGGCTGCCGGCGTCCGAGATCGCCACCATCCTGCACGGGCTGGGGGTGGCCAGAGACAAGCCGCTGCTCGTGCAGGTCGGCGCCCTGGCGCGGAGCGCGGACCTGACGGGCCTGGTGAATTCCTATCGCCTGGTCAAGCGGCATCACGACGTCCGGCTCGTCCTCGCGGGGACCACCAGGGGCGGTCCGGACCGCGCGGAGGCGCGCGCGAGCCTCGAGGAGGCGACTGCCCGCGACCCGGACATCGTCGTCGTCGAGCTTCCGCCGGAGGCGCACCGGCAGATCAACGCGCTCCAGCGCGCGGCGACGATCGTGCTGCAAACGGAGGAGAGCGAGGGCTTCGAGTTGGGCGCCGCCGAGGCGATGTGGAAGGGCAAGCCGGTGATCGGCCGTGCCACCACCGAGGCGCTGCGCCAGCTGATCATTCCGGACGTGACCGGCTACCTCGTTCGCTCCGTCGAGGGCGCCGCGTTCCGGATGCGGCAGCTCCTCAACAACCCGGAGCTGATCCCCCGGATGGGGGCGGCGGGGCGCGAGCACGTCCGTCGCGCGTTCCTGATCACGCGCCACCTGGTGGACTACCTGGCGCTCATGATCCACCTCGGCCGATGACCCTCGACGCGCCGGCCCGCCCCGGGGTGAACCTGCCCGACACCGTGCGAGACCAGCTCGCCGGGCTCGGGCCACGCGAGGTCGTGATCGGCCTCCTGACCTACAACAACGCCCGAACGGTCGGAACGGTGGTCGAGGCCGCGCGACTCGGCCTCGAGAAGCACGTCCCGGGAGTGCCGGCTGCGATCGTCCATGGCGACGCGGGATCGTCGGACTCCACCGTGGATCTCGTCGTTGCCGCCCCCCTGCCCGTCGTCGGGTTCCGGCACCATGCGGCGCCGAGCGAGCGGAGTGCCGTGCCGCTCGGCGGCGTGCCCGGGCGGGAGGAGGGGCTCCGTCTGGCTTTCGGTGTCGCCCGGACGCTCTCGGCGCGCGTCCTCGTCTTGCTCGAGGCGGACGTGACCTCGATCACTCACGAGTGGATCGATCGCCTCGTCCGTCCCGTCCTGGACGGTGGTGGGGATCTGGTCTTGCCGGTGCACGACCGTCACCGCTACGACGGCACGGTCACCACGCTCATCCTGGCGCCGCTCGCCCGCGCTCTCTGGGGCCGTCGGGTGCACCAGCCGCTCGGCGGCCCCCGCGCCCTGTCGGCCCGGTTGCTCGAGCACCTGCTGGCAGGCCCCGTGTGGCCGACGTCACCCCACCTCGGCGACTTCTGGATCCTCGGCGCGGCCACGGCCCGCGGGTTCGCGCTCTCGGAGGCCCGGCTGGGGCCGCGCAGGGTGGCCTCGCAGACACGGCCCGGCGACCTCCCCACCGTGCTGGCCCAGTCGCTGGGCGGCCTGTTCACGGTGATGGACCGGTGGGAGTCGCTCTGGCTCGACGTCCGCGGAAGCGAGCCCGTGCCCGTCGCGGGGGAGGCGGCGCCGCCGGACACTCCGCCGCCGGCGGTTGCGGTCGACCGCATGCTGGTCGCCTTCCGCCGCGGCGTCCGCGACCTCACGACGATCTGGGAGCACATCCTCGCGCCGGAGACCCTGGCCGAGGTGCTGGGCCTCGACACCGGCGGGCCCGAGGATTTCCGGTTCCCGGACGACCTCTGGGCCCGCGTCGTGTACGAGTTCGCGCTTGGACATCGCTTCCGGGTCGTCCACCGGGAGCACCTCCTGCGCTCGCTGGTGCCGTTGTACCTCGGACGCGCCGCGGCGTTCGTCGCCGCCACGCGGGCGGGGAGCGACGCGGCCGTGGCGGCGGCCCGGGAGCGGGTGGGGGCGAGCTTCGAGCGGCGGAAGCCCTACCTTGTCGAGCGGTGGCCGTGAGCCGCGACTGGTACAAGGACGCCGTCTTCTACGAGGTCCACGTCAAGGCGTTCATGGACGCCGACGGCGACGGGGTCGGCGACTTCGCCGGGCTGACCCAGCGCCTCGACTACCTCCGGGATCTCGGCGTCGACTGCCTCTGGCTCCTGCCCATGTACGCGTCGCCCCTTCGCGACGACGGCTACGACATCTCCGACTTCTATCGCATCCATCCCACCTACGGGAAGCTCGATGACTTCCAGACGTTCCTCGACGCTGCGCACGCGCGCGGCCTCCGCGTCATCGCAGACCTCGTGATGAACCATACCTCCGACCAGCACCCGTGGTTCCGGGCGTCTCGCTCGGACCCGGCGTCGGCGTTCGCCGACTACTACGTGTGGAGCGAGACCGCCGACCGCTACCGCGAGGCGCGGGTCATCTTCCTCGACACGGAGAAGTCGAACTGGACGTGGGACCCCGAGCGGAAGGCGTACTACTGGCACCGATTCTTCAGCCACCAGCCGGACCTCAACTACGACAACCCCGCCGTGCGCGGCGCGATGCTGGACGTCATGCGTTTCTGGCTGGACCGCGGCCTCGACGGCTTCCGGTGCGACGCGGTGCCGTACCTGGTCGAGCGGGATGGTACGAGCTGCGAGAACCTGCCCGAGACGCACGCCATCCTCAAGGATCTCCGCCGTGTGATCGACCGGGAGTACGGCGGCGACCGCCTGCTCCTGGCCGAGGCGAACCAGTGGCCCGAGGACGTCCGCGCCTACTTCGGCGCCGGCGACGAGTTCCACATGGCGTTCAACTTCCCGTTGATGCCGCGGCTCTACATGGCGGTCCGCCTCGAGGAGCGCTTGCCCATCGTGGACATCTTCACCCACATGCCGGCGATCCCGCCCGCCTGCCAGTGGGCGGTCTTCCTGCGCAACCACGACGAGCTGACCCTCGAGATGGTGACGGACGAGGAGCGCGCCCTGATGTACTACGCCTACGCGCGGGACCCCGCGATGAAGCTCAACCTCGGTATCCGCCGGCGCCTGGCGCCGCTCGTCGACAACGATCGCCGGACCGTCGAGCTCCTCTGCTCCCTCTTGATGACCCTGCCGGGCTCGCCGGTCATCTACTACGGGGACGAGATCGGAATGGGGGACGACGTGCGCCTGGGCGACCGGGACGGGGTCCGCACCCCCATGCAGTGGTCGCCCGACCGGCACGCCGGCTTCTCCCGCGCCGACGGGGACCTCTACCTGCCGGTCGTCTCCGACGCGGTCTACGGCTACCAGGCGGTGAACGTCGCGGCCCAGGCGCCCGTACCCTCCTCAATGCTCAACACGATGAAGCGCCTCCTGGCCACGCGCCGCCAGTCGGCCGCCCTGGGGCGGGGCTCGATCGCGTTCCTGAGCCCGCGGAACCCCCGGATCCTCGCGTACCTCCGGCAGCACGAGAGCGAGACGGTGCTCCTGGTGAACAACCTGGCCGCATCCACGCAGCCCATCGAGCTCGATCTGAGCCGTCTCGCCGGCGGCGTGCCCGTCGAGATGTTCGGAGAGACGCGCTTCCCGCCGATCGCCGACCGGCCGTATGTCCTGAGCCTCGGGCCGCGCGCCTTCTACTGGTTCCGGATCGAGCGCTCCCGCGACCGGGAGGAGCCCTATGGCATCGAGGGCACACCGATCTAACCGTGGAGTGGCCGCGCCAGGGCTGGGGATCAGGGCGGCCGAGACGACGGGGGGATGAGCGATGGCAGACTTCTGGCGCGATCTCGTCTGGGCCGCGATCCGCAACCTCGGCATCACGCTGCGTGTGGTGATCCCGAGCGTCCTCGCCATGCTGACGTTGCTGGCGCTGGGGACGCTGCTCGGCTGGATCGCCGGGGCGCTGATCGGACGCGTCGCGAGGGCGGTGGACCTCGATCGGCGCAGCGGGACGTGGGGGCTCACGACCGCGCTGCTCCGTGCCGGCGTCGAGCGCGCACCGTCGGACGTGGCGCGACTCCTGGTCTTCTGGAGCGTCTTCGCCGTCTTCGCGACCATGGGGATCGACGCCCTGTCGATTCCAGGCGCGCCCGGCGCGACCGGGGTCCTCATGCAGGTGCTGCCCCGGCTCCTGGCCGCCGCGCTGATCGTCGTCGTCGGGTGGCTGGTGGCGAACTTCCTCGGCCAGACCGCCCTGATCGCCGCGGTCAACGCGGGGCTGCCCGAGGCACGATTCCTGGCCCGCGCGGCGCGCTGGGCGGTCCTCCTGCTCGCGTGCGCCGTGGCGCTGACCGAGGTGGGAATCGCGCGGGACATGGTGCTGATCGCCTTCGCCATCACCTTCGGCGGCATCGTCCTCTCGCTGGCCCTGGCGTTCGGCCTGGGGGGACGCATCCTGGCGCGGCAGATCCTCGAGCGCCGGCTGCGACGCGACCGCGAGTCCGTCCCGGACAAGACCATGAGCGAGCCGTAGAGGGCGCGCGCCCCGCCCTCCGGCCCCCGGGCCGTGATAGAGTGGCGTATCGCAAGAGTCGGGAGGTCTTCGAGCGTGCGGGGAGTGCTCATCACGTTCGAGGGCGTCGAGGGGTCCGGCAAGACGACCCAGATGGCGCGCCTCGAGCGATCGTTACGGCGCCAGGGGCATCGGGTCGAGCGGACGCGGGAGCCCGATGGAACGGGGCTCGGGCGCGCGATCCGCCGGCTCTTCGCACGCTCCGAGTTCCGCCCGCTGCCGTCCGGCGAGGTGTTCCTCTTCATGGCGGCCCGTCAGCAGCACGTCGCCGAGAAGATCCGACCGTGGCTCGAGCGTGGGCGCGTCGTGCTCTGCGACCGCTACACGGACGCGACGGTCGCCTATCAGGGCTACGGGCGGGGGATTGATCTCCCGCTGATCCGCGAGTTGAACATCCGCGCCACCGGGGGGATCGCGCCGGACCTGACGCTCCTCTTCGACCTCGACCCGAGCGTCGGGTTCCGCCGGATCGGCCGGCGCAAGCTGGATCACTTCGAGCGGGAGGCGCTCGCGTTCCACCGGAGGGTCCGGCGCGGCTATCTCGAGATCCTCCGAGCGGAGCCCAAGCGCGTCCGGCGCATCGACGCGGCGCGGCCGCCCGCGGCTGTCGCGGTCCAGGTCCGCACCATCGTGGAGGAGTTCCTGCGTGGTCTTTGACGCGATCCGGGACCAGCCGCGCGCGGTGGAGCTGCTGAGGCGCGCGCTCGCGAGCGACCGGGTCGCGCACGCGTACGCGTTCGTCGGCCCGGCGGGCGCGGGCCGCACGACGACCGCGCTCGCGTTCGCCGCCGCCCTCCTCTGTGAATCTCGGGGCTGCGGGGACTGCCGCGCGTGCGCGCTGGTCGCGACCGGCCAGCACCCGGACCTCCACGTGATCGCGCCCACCCCGCCCGAGACGAACCCGAAGGGCGCGCGCGCGATCCGGATCGCGGCGATCCGTGAGCTCGAGCGTCAGGCCGCGCTCCGGCCCGTGCTCGGGGGGCGCAAGGTTTTCATCCTCGACGACGCGGAGCGGATGACGGGCGAGTCGCCGCAGGCCTTCCTCAAGACGCTCGAGGAGCCGCCGGCGCGCACCGTGCTCGTGCTGATCCTGCCCCGTACGCGCGCGGTGCCGGCGACCGTGCTCTCGCGCTGCCAGATCGTGCGCTTCGAGCCGCGGCGGGACGCCGCAGCGGAGCGCGGCCGGGCGCTTCCGCTCCTCGGCGAGGTGCGGGCCGGGGGCGTGGACGCGCTCTTCCACCGCTCGGACCGGATGGACCGCGAGGACGCCGAGGCGCTCGTCGACGCCTGCTGGCTGCTCTGCCGAGACCTGCTGCTCGCGAAGGCGGGCGCGCCGGTCGACCTCCTGATCGACGCCGACCGGGCGGACGAGGTCGCGCGCGAGGCCGAGCGGTGGAGCGTCGACGACATTCTCGAGACGATCGGGACCTGCCGGGACGCCCGAGCGGCGCTCGCGATCAACGTCATGCCGCGGCTGACCGTGGAGATCGTGCTGAGCCGCCTGGCCCTCCGGGCGGCGTGAGGGGACCGAGGCGATGGAAGACTTCCTGATCGGTGTCCGGCTCCGCGAACCGGCCCGGGCCGAGGACTACAAGACGGCGGAGGAGCTGGCCCCACACGTCGGCGAGTTCGTCCTCGTCGAGACGAGGTCGGGTACTGCGGTCGGCGAGGTGCGGCGCCCGAGGCGGCCCCTTCCAGAGTCGAAGAGCGGCCAGCTGTTCCACCGCCTCGTGCGCCTCGCGACCCCGTCGGAGGTGGGCGAGTGGCGCGACCGCCTTGAGCGGGAGAAGCGCGGGATCGTCACGAGCCAGCGGATGGCCCGCGAGCGCGGGCTCCCGATGAAGGTGGTCGACGTCGAGATGCACGCGCCCGCCCGGCGGGTGACGGTCTACTTCAACGCGGAGGACCGCGTCGATTTCCGCGAGCTGGTCCGCGACCTCGCGCGCGAGTTCCGCTCTCGAGTCGAGATGCGGCAGATCGGCGCCCGGGACGTCACGAAGGTGATGGACGGCATCGGGCCGTGCGGCCGCCAGCTCTGCTGCTCCTCGTACCTCCGGAAGTTCGATCCGATCTCCGTGAAGATGGCCAAGGGCCAGGACCTGCCGCTGACCGACAGCCGGCTCCTGGGGAACTGCGGGCGGCTCAAGTGCTGCCTCCTCTACGAGTTTTCCATGTACGAGGAGCTTCGCTCGAGGCTCCCGAAGGTGGGGAGCGCCTGCCAGGCGGAGTGCGGCGGGGGCGGCTGCATGCAGGGCAGGGTGAAGTCGCTCCAGATCCTCAAAGAGAAAGTGGTGGTGACGTTCCCGGACGGGACCGAAGCCGAGGTGCCGATGGACCTGCTGACGTGGGAGGGGCGTCCGCACATCAAGCCCCTCTAGCCACACGCGCCGCGCTCATGACCTCCCAGCGCACCTTTTACCTCACCACGCCCATCTACTACGTCAACGCGACTCCCCACCTGGGCCACGCCTACACCACCATCGTCGCCGACGCCGTGTGCCGCTACCACCGGCTCGCGGGTGACCGGGTCTACTTCCTCACCGGCACGGACGAGCACGGGGACAAGATCGCCCAGGCCGCGACCGGGGCCGGCGAGGGCCCGCAGGCCTATGCCGATCGGATCGCGTCGGTGTTCAAGGAGACGTGGAAGAAGCTCGGCATCGGCTACGACGATTTCATCCGGACCACGGAGGAGCGGCACAAGCGCGTGGTGCAGGCGATCCTCACCAAGCTGCACGCGGCCGGGGAGATCTACTTCGGCGAGTACGGGGGCAACTAC
>JACQWC010000033.1 GCA_016209635.1 Candidatus Rokuibacteriota bacterium
CGCGCGCGGCGAGATCGACAAGAACGAGTTCGAGGCCAGGAAGCGCGACCTCACCGAGGGCCGGTGAGCCGCTGCCCGCGGCCCTCCTCAGCCGAGCAGCCGAACCTCGCCCGTCAGCACCTCGCGCACCGCGCCCGTCGGATCCTCCACCACGAGGTGCCCGGCGTGGTTCACGCCGAGCACGCGGTGCGGCGTGTCGCCACGCTCCTCCGGGATGACCGCCAGGCGACCGGTCAGGACGTCCCGCTCGCGCCAGGCGTAGAGCACCGGCTCGGGACCGTACGTCCGGTAGATCTGGAACCACTTCCCGAGGAGGTTGAGGAACATGGCGGTGAAGCGGTTCCGCTCGATCTCGCGGCCCGCCACCTCGCCGAGCGACGTGGCCCGGCGGGCCTCGGCGCCGAGCGCCCCCTCGAGCGCCTCGCGCCGCACGTTCAGGTTCACCCCGACGCCCAGGATCACGGAGTCGACGCGGTCGCCGCGTGACACGCACTCGACCAGCGTCCCGCCGACCTTCTTGCCTTCGACGAGGATGTCGTTGGGCCACTTGATCGTGGCCGGCAGGCGCTCGAGCCAGATCGACTCGGTCAGCGCGAGCGACGCGATGAAGCAGAAGACGGGCACCGCGGTGATCGGGATCTCCGGGCGGAGGAGGACGGACGCGTAGAGGTTCACCCCCGGCGGCGAGAACCACCGCTTGCCGGCGCGCCCGCGGGCGGCGCTCTGGGTCTCGGCGATCACCACCGTCCCCTCCCGCGCGCCGTCCTTCGCGAGCTTGCGGAGGATGTCGCTCGTGGAGGTGGCCTCGCTGAAGAGGTAGATGTGGGAGGCTGGCGCCTCTGCCCACAAGTGCTGGCGGATCAGCTCGACACGGAGACTCTCGGGCATCGTGACCACGTCGGGCGCCATCGCCGTTCCTCCCTCGCGGCTCAGGAGACAGCAAGCCGAATGCCGGAAGCGGACCTCAATGATTCCAGCCACTTCACGGGGCGCCGGTCGGGCTCATGGTGGGTCTGCGCGGCCCCACTGGGAGCCGGGCGGCCCCAGCCCGCGGCGGACCACCCACTTCCGCGCCTCCTCGGCAAGGAGGACGACGGGGGGGAACGCGAGGAGGGGCGCCCATTCCCTGACCGCGACAGGCGCCAGGCCAAAGGCGTGCCGGAGCGGCGGGACGGCGATCAGCGTGATCAGGATCGCGATCTCGGCGGCGACGCCCACCAGCACGAGGCGGTTTCCGAGGAAGCCCGCGCGGACGACCGACTCGCGATCGGTGCGGCACGCGAAGACGTTGCCGATCTGCGCGGCGACGATTCCCGCGAGCGTCATCGTCGTCGCCCGCGCGTAGAGGTCGCCCGCCCCGGCCATCGGGAGCCCGGGCCGCCAGCCCGCGAGCCAGTACGTCCAGAAGAAGGCGCCGAGCGACAGGAGCGCCTCCACGACCCCGAGGAACCCGTAGGCCCGCAGGAGCCGGCCCGGCCCGAGCAGGCGCTCGCCTCGGCGCCGCGGCGGCCGGTCCATCACGCCGGGCTCCGGCGGCTCGGCGCCGAGCGCGAGCGCCGGGAGGAGATCGGTGCCGAGGTCCACTGCGAGGATCTGCATCACCGTGAGCGGCAGCGGAATCCCGAGGAAGACGAACGCGAGGAAGGGGACCAGCTCCGGGACGTTCGAGGCGAAGATGTAGGTCACGAACTTCCCCATGTTGGCGTAGATCGTGCGCCCCTCGCGGACGGCCGAGACGATCGAGGCGAAGTTGTCGTCGGTGATCACCATCTCCGCCGCGTCCCGCGCCACGTCCGTGCCGCGCTTCCCCATGGCCACGCCGATATCGGCGGCCTTGAGCGCGGGCGCGTCGTTGACGCCGTCCCCGGTGACGGCCACCACCTCGCCCGTGGACCTCGTCGCCTGCACGATGGCGAGCTTGTGGGCCGGCGACGTCCGGGCGAAGACGACCCCCGGCTCGCGCACGAGGGTACGGAGCGTCTCCGGCGTCATGCGCTCCACCTCCTCGCCCGTGACGACCTTCGCGACGTCGAGGCCGATCCGGCGCCCGATCGCCTGCGCCGTGAGGCCGTAGTCGCCGGTCACCATCACCACCCGGATCCCCGCCCGCCGGCAGAGCGCGACCGCCTCCGGGACCTCGGGGCGCGGCGGGTCCCACAGGGCGACCAGCCCGAGGAACGTGAGGTGGTACTCGACGGCGCGCTCGGACGCGACCGGGAGCGCGTCGGGGAGCGGTCGCAGGGCGACGGCCAGGATTCGCAAGCCCTCGGCGGCCAGCCGGTCGTGGTCGAGGAGGACCCGCTCGCGCAGCTCATCGGTGAGGGCGACCGTCCGGCCGTCCCAGCGGATCGCGTCGCAGAGCGCCAGGGTCTCTCTGGGCGCACCCTTCACGTAGGCGACGCTCCCCTCCCCGACGGCGCGGACGAGCGTCATGCGCTTTCGAAAGGAGTCGAAGGGGTAGGCCCTCAGGAGATCATGGGCTCGCCGGAGCTTCTCTGGGCTGACGCCCCCCTCGACCGCCGCCCTGAGCAGCGCGACCTCGGTCGGGTCGCCGTGCTCGAGCGTCGCCTGGGAGGCGAGCACCGCGGCCTCGAGGAGGTCGCGAACCTCCGCCACCCCGCGGGTGTCCTCGCCCGGCGCCACGGTGCGTCCCTCAACCCAGATCGCCCGCGCCGCCATGCGCCCCTCGGTCAGCGTCCCCGTCTTGTCGGTGCAGATCACGGTCGTCGCGCCGAGCGCCTCCACGGCGGAGAGGCGCTTGACCAGGCTCCGCCGCCGCGCCATGCGCTGGACGCCTAGCGCCAGGGCCAGCGTGAGCGTCGGCAGCAGCCCTTCCGGCACGTTGGCGACGATCACGCCCAGGGCGAAGACCAGCCCCTCGCCGAGCGGCAGCGCTCCCGCCGCCAGGCCGAGGAGGAAGAACCCCGCGCCGAAGGCGACGGCCAGGAGCGTCACGATCCGCGTGACGCGCTTCATCTCGCGCTGGAGCGGGCTCGGTTCCTCGGCCACGGCCTGGGTGAGCCGCGCGACGTCACCGATCTCCGTCCCCATGCCGACCGCCGTGATGACGAAGAGGCCGCCGCCGGCCACGACGCTCGTCCCGGCCCACACGAGCTCGTGGCGCTCGAGCCTCGGGACGCCAAGGTGCTCGTTCGCCCCGAAGGGCATCTTGAAGATCGGCTGGGGCTCGCCGGTCAGCGCGCTCTGGTCGACGCGCAGTCCCTCCGCGGAGAGGAGCTGGCCATCGGCCGGCACCTGGTCACCCTCCTCGAGCGACACGAGATCGCCGGGCGTGAGGTCCGCGGTCGGCACTCGCATCTGTCTCCCGTCTCGCACGACGCCGATCTCGCGGGGCAGCAGCTCCTGGAGCAGGCTCACCGCGCGCTCAGCCTTGTACTCCTGGAAGAAGCTGAAGACGCCGTTGGCGCCGATCACTGCCACGATGGCCCAGCCCAGCTCGGGCATCCTCGCGAGGAGGGCGAACCCCGCGCCGATCCAGAGGAGGACGGCGAAGAAGCTCGCGAACTGCTCGACGAAGCGCAGGAGGAGCGGGCGGCCGCGCACCCGCTCGAGACGGTTCGGCCCCGACGCGTGGAGCCGCCGCGCGGCCTCGGCCATCGTCAACCCCGCGGGGCCCGAGCCGAGGAGGGCGAGGAGCTGGTCGGCCAGGAGCGCGCTCTCGTCCGGGCTCTGGTCCACCGGGGCGAGGACCCGGACCAGCTCCTCGCGCGTCGCCGCGCGGGCGGCGCGCTCCACGAGACGCTCGTCGTGGAGTCCGGCCGCGAGACGCCCGACCAGCCGGAGCGCCCGGCCGCTCTCGCGGAGCGGCGCCACCAGCACCACCGCCAGCTCGATGGGCCCGGCGCCGAGGGCGAGCGAGGGAGCGTGGGGGAGGTGGACCCAGCGCAGCTCGAGCCGTCCCGTCGCGCCCGTGATCGAGTGGATCAGGGCGACGCCGGGTCTCAGGAGGAGAACGCCCGGACTCTCGAGCGCGGGGAGACCGAGCGCCTCGAGCACCGCCGCGGGCGAGGCGATGTCCGGGCCCACGCGGACCGGGTCGCCCGCGAGGAACGGCGTCAGGCTGTGCGCTCGCGCCATCAGGCCTCAGCGCTTCAGGCGCGCCATCTCGAAGTTCTTCATGCCTGATTTCTGTGCATCGGCAATGCCACGGGAGGCGGACTGTAAATCAAGAGGTTAGGGCCCGGACCGGTTGGCCTCGGTGAGCCGCTGCCCCACGTGGGGTGCGGTCACCCCGATTAGAGCGGCAAACCTGCCTGGCGGCGACTCTGAATGCCCTTCGATATCAATCGGATAGACTTTCGGTCCGGGTTTTGCTGACACACGCCCTGGGGGCTCGGCACGGCCCCTCAGGAGGAGGAAGGCGCGATGAAGATTCAGGACGTGATGACCCAGGACGTGATCACGGTGAGCCCGGAGACGCCGATCCACAAGGCGGCCCGGCTGATGGTCGACCACGGCGTGAGCGGCCTCCCGGTGGTCGACGAGCAGGGGCAGGTCGTCGGGATCGTCAGCGAGGGCGACCTGATCGTCCGCCAGAAGACGCGGGAGCGCCTGCCCTGGTGGCGCTTCTTCCTCGAGGACGCGGACCAGCTCGCCCGCGAGTACCAGAAGAGGGCGGGGACGACCGTCGGGGAGGTCATGACGCGCTCGGTGATCTCGGTGAGCCCCGAGCTTCCTGTCGAGTCGGCCGCGACCATCCTTGACAAGAACCGGATCCGCCGACTGCCCGTCGTGGCGGGCGGCGGCCTCGCGGGGATCGTGAGCCGCGGCGATCTGATCAAGGCGCTGGCCGCGACGCCGCCCCGGGGCGCGCCGCTCTCCGACGCCCAGCTCGTGAAGGAGATGAAGCGTCGGCTCGCGTGGGAGTCGTGGTCCGCCGCCCATGCGCTCGTCATCACCGCGAGGGACGGGGTCCTGTCGCTCTGGGGGGTCGTGGAGAGCGAGACCGAGAAGTCCGCGCTCGGGACCATGGCGCGGACGATCGACGGCTGCACGAGCGTCGAGGACCACCTCGTCGTCAAGTCCGACATCCCGTACTACTACGGGGTCTGAACAAGCGTGGGCCTCGTCCCGCTCCTGGTCGAGGGCGACCTGGAGGGCACGCCGCTCCTCGGTATCGAGGGCGATCGGCGGGTGGTCCACTCGCCGCGGGCGTCCGACGGCCTCGTCGGCCACTACTTGAGGGAGATCGGGAAGATTCCGCTCCTCACGGCGGCCCAGGAGGTCGAGATCGGGCGCCGGATCGAGGCCGGCCAGATCGCCATGCGCGAGGCGCTCGCCGGCATCCCGTCGGCCGTGCGCGGGCTCCTCGAGGTCGGGGACCGGCTGCGTCGCGGGGAGATCCCGGCCGAGGAGGTGATCCTCCTGCCCGACGGGAGGGACCTCGAGCCCAGGGTGCTTCGGAAGGTCGTCCGGGCCCTAGCCCACGTGCGCCGCCTCGAAGCCGGGCGGGAGCGGGGCACGCGCGGCCCGTGGTACCGGCGGATGGCGAAGATCCTGGCCGGGATCCCGTTCACGCCGACGCTGATCGAGACCATCGTCGCCGAGGTCCGCCGGCAGCGGGAGGCCGGCATCGGCCGCGCGGAGCTGGCCGAAGCCCTCGGGCGGATCGCCGAGCACGCTCGCGCCGTCCGCCAGGCGAAGCGCGAGCTGACGGAGGCGAACCTCCGCCTCGTGGTCTCGGTGGCCAAGCGCTACGCGAGCCCGACCCTCCCGCTCCTCGACCTGATCCAGGACGGCAACCTCGGGCTGCTGAAGGCGGTCGACCGGTTCCAGTACCGGCGGGGCTTCAAGTTCTCGACCTATGCGACCTGGTGGATCCGCCAGGCGATCACCCGCGCGCTGGCGGAGCAGTCGCGGACGATCCGGATCCCGACCCACCTGGTGGAGGCGCGCAACCGGATCGCGCGGGTGCACCGCGATCTCGCGGAGGAGCTGGGGCGCGAGGTGCTGCCGGAGGAGCTCGCCGAGCGCACGGGCGTGGCAGCCGCGAAGATCCGGCTCATCCTCGAGTCGTTCCGCGAGCCGCTCTCGCTGGAGACGCCGATCGCCCAGGAGGCGACGCTCGCCGATGTGCTCCAGGACACGTCGGTCGAGGGGCCCACCGCCGTGGTCATGGCGCAGGATCTCACGACCCGCGTCCAGCGCGCCCTCGCCACGCTCGCGCCGCGGGAGCAGGCGATCCTGCGCCTCCGCTTCGGCTTCGACGGCGGGAGCGAGCACACGCTGGAGGAGATCGGCAAGCGTTTCGCCGTCACGCGGGAGCGGATCCGGCAGCTCGAAGGCCGGGCGCTCGGGAAGCTCCGGCAGCCGCAGCTCGCGCGGAACCTCAGAGCCTTCGTCGGGACGGAGACCTCGCGCTGGGATTCCTGATCCGCGTCCTCCTGAACGCGCTCGCGATCTACCTCGCCGCAGCGGTCGTCCCCGGGATCGAGATCAGCGGCGCCGTGGCGGCGCTAGGGGCAGGGCTCGTGCTGGGGTTGATCAACGCGGTGGTGCGCCCGGTACTGGTCCTCCTGACCCTGCCGGTCACGCTGCTCACCCTGGGCCTCTTCCTGTTCGTGCTCAACGGCCTCTGTCTCTGGCTCGCCTCGCTGCTCGTGAGGGGCTTCGCGGTCCACGGCTTCTGGGCGGCCGTCCTCGGCGCGCTCCTCGTGAGCGTGGTGAGCTCCGTGCTCACGGCCGTCCTGAGCGATCGCGGTCGGGTCGTCGTGATCACGCGCCGCTGACGGCGCGTCGGCGCGCTCAGCCGCGATCGGTCGACGCGGGCGCCAGGAACCGGCGGGCGTGCTCGAGCATCGCGATCACCTGCTCGTCGGTGAGCTGCGAGAAGTCGCGGTAGTATTGGCCGACCGCGGCGAAGCGCGCGTCGACCGTCAGGGCGACGAAGTGGTCGGCGGCGCAGCGGAACTGCGCGGCCGCGGCAACGGCGGCGCACGGCGTCGCCACGATGACCTCGCGCGCGCCGTGGCGCCGCGCGTAGGCGAGCGCCACGCGCATCGTAAGGCCGGTCGCGAGCCCGTCGTCGACCAGGACGACCGCCGAGCCCGGCAGATAGTGGCCGAGGGGCGGCACGCGGTAGAGCGCGATCCGGCGCTGGATCTCCTCCCACACTTCGCCCTTCGCCTTCTCGATGTCCCCCGGTGAGAGCCCGAGCCCGGCGACGAGCGCGGGCTCGAGCGTGGCCTCGCCGTCCTCGTCGAGCGCCCCGAACGCCAGCTCCGGCGCCGTCGGGTGGGTCAGCTTGCGGGCGTAGACGACCGTGAGCGGCACGCCGAACCGCTCGACGATCGGGAGCGCGACCGCGACGCCGCCCCGGGGAATCGCGGCCACCACGCAGGGCGGCCTCATGAGGGGAGCGAGGGCTTCGGCGAGTGCCCTGCCGGCGGCGGTCCGATCGCGAAACGCGGTCACGCTTCCTCCCAGACCGCCTTGAGGTCCTTCGGGAGCTGGGCGTGAATGTCGTCCGTCTCGCCCGGTGAGAGCTGCTCCTTGAGCGCCGAGAACACCGCGATCGTCACGGCGCGGGCCTCCTTGAGCGACGGGAGGGCCGCCTCGGCCCTGACCCGCTCGTAGAACTCGGCGCGACGCATCTTCACGGGTCGTCGGCCCGGGGTCTCGCCCGCCGACCAGAGGTTCTTCAGCTCGCCCGGGAGCTGCGCGGCGGCCTGGTCCGCCTCGTCGGGAGTGAGGCGGTCGCGGAGCGCGTGAATCGGCGACATCCCGGAGCAAGCCTGCAAACGGGGTGCCGCGCGCTCCCTCGCGAGGAGATCGCGGAATCGCGGGGTTGCGGGGCCGGTCCCGGCGCCGCGCGATCCGGAGTGGGGCGGCGACACCCCGCGCCTCAGCCCAGCAGGCCCCCGAGGGGCGTCGGGGACTCCCCGAGCGACGCGGCGACGCCCGGGTGGACGACCGCGTCGTGCCACACGTTGACGCCGGCGGCGAGCGCAGGGATCTCGCGGACGGCGGCCTCGGCGCCCTTGTCGGCGAGCGCGAGCGCATACGGCAGCGTGGCGTTCGTCAGGGCGAAGGTGGAGGTGCGCGGGACGAGCGCCGGCATGTTCGCCACGCCGTAGTGGATCACGCCCCACGCGCGATAGATCGGCTCGAGCAGGGTCGTCGGACGGATCGTGGCCACGCACCCGCCCTGGTCCACCGCCACGTCGACGATCACGGCGCCTTCCTTCATCTGCGCCACCATCGCCTCGGTCACGAGCACGGGCGCGCGGGCGCCGGCGATCAGGACGGCGCCGATCAGGAGGTCTGCGCGCCGGACGACCTGCGCGATGTTGTGACTGCTGGAGAAGAGCGTGACGACCTGGCCGCGGAAGAGATCGTCGACGTCCCGGAGGCGGTCGACGTCGACGTCCAGGATCGACACGTCCGCGCCGAGCCCGACCGCCGTCCTGACGGCGTTGAGCCCGACCGTCCCGGCGCCGAGGATCACGACGTTACCGGGGGGCACGCCCGGCACGCCCGACAACAATATCCCACGGCCGCCGTGTGCCTTGCCCAGATAGAAGGCGCCTTGCTGGACCGCCAGTCGACCGGCCACCTCGCTCATCGGGGTGAGCAGCGGCAGGCTCCCGTCCGGCCGCTGCACGGTCTCGTAGGCGATCGCGATGACGCCAGCGTTCCTCAGCGCGCGCGTGAGATCCGGAGCGGGCGCCAGGTGGAGATAGGTGAAGACGATCTGTCCCTCGCGGAGCCGCGAATATTCCTCGGGGAGCGGCTCCTTCACCTTCAGGACGAGGTCCGCCCCGGCCCAGACCTCGCCCGCCGAGCCGAGCGTCACGCCGACGTTCACGTACTCGTCGTTCCGGATCCCGCTGCCCACGCCAGCGTCCTGCTCGACGAGGACGCGATGGCCGCTCTCCACGAATGCGCGGACCCCGCCCGGCGTGAGCGCCACACGCTGCTCCCCCGGCTTGATCTCGCGCGGAACCCCGACGATCACAGGAGCCCTCTCCGCCACTCAATATACTGCGGCGGCAGCGCCGCGAGGGCCAGCAGCAGCGCCAGGACAGAGATCCTTCTCCGGCGCGTCGTCTCCCCCACCTACCGGCACACCTCGAGCTCAGCGCCGAGCGCCGCGTCCCGCCAGCTCGCCTCGCCGACCTTGTGCCAGCGTCCGCTCGCGTCCTTCACCCAGTACTCGTGCACGATCACGTCCTCGCGATCCTCGTTCACCCGCCCGAGTGGATCGACACGGATGCCGCGGATCCGACTCTGCAGCCGGACCCTCGATTCCCTGTCGACGACGACGATCGTCTCGAGTCGGCAGGCGAAGGCCGCGCAGCCCGAGAGCGCGATCGCCGCGAAGAGCGCGATCCAGGCCCGCGCCGGGCGCAACCGAGCGCCTCCCCCGCTCTCGCGGGCTATGCCGGAGGGAGGTAGCGCTCGAACCACTGTCGTGCCAGCCCGGCCACCACCTCGAGCTTGCCCGGCTCCTCGAAGAGATGCCCGGCACCCGGAACGACCTCGAGCTGCGCCTCCACGCGGAGCTGGGCCAGCGCGTCACGGTTCATCTTGATCACCGGGTAGTCGTGGCCGCCGACGATCAGGAGCGTCGGCGCCCTGACGCGCGCGAGCGCGGGTCCGGCGAGGTCCGGCCGGCCGCCCCGCGAGACGATCGCGCCGACGGCATCGGGCCGCTCGGCTGCCGCGACGAGCGCCGCGCCGGCGCCCGTGCTCGCGCCGAAGTAGCCGAGCCGTAAGTCGCGCGTGTCCGGGGTCTTCCCGAGCCAGTCCGTAATGCCGACGAGCCGCCGGGCGAGCAGCTCGATGTCGAAGCGGATCACCTCCTCGGCGGCGGTGAGAAGATCGATCAGGAGGGTCGCCAGCCCCGCCTGCTGGAGCGTCCACGCGACGTGGCGGTTCCGAGGACTCATGCGGCTCGATCCGCTGCCGTGCGCGAACACCACGATCCCCCGGCTGGCCTCGGGCACGCTCACGGTGCCCTCGAGCGTGACGGCCCCCGCCGGAACCCTCACCGACCGCTCTTCGCCCACGCCGACCTCCGAGTCGCGCCGCGCATCGCTTCTCGACGTCGGGTGTCGTCCCGCCCCGGACGACGCGCCGACGCTCAGCTCGCTCGCTGGAGGCGGCCGGGAAAGCGGCGGCCGGGTCGCCCGCCGCGAGGGATCCCGCCGGCGACGGCTCCTGCTCTCAGCTCTGCGAGCCGCTCGCGGCCGGCCGCCAGAGCCTCGTCCCGCGACGCGTGGGCCGTCCACCGCGCCGCCCAGCCGCTCTCGACGAGGGTCCGATCTGCCTTATCCCGGATCTCCCAGCACCACAGACAGGGCTCAGCCAACAACCGGACTTCCACGGTGAGCGCTTCAGCGAGGCGCCTTGCCATGTCGGACCTCCCCTTCATTCCTGGCGGGCCTGGCAGGGGACGCAGTACCGCGCGGTCGGCAGGGCGCGCAGGCGGGCGAGCGGAATCGGCCGACCGCAGCCTTCGCAGCCTCCGAAGGTGCCCGCTTCGAGCCTCGCCTGGGCCGCGGCGATCTCGTCGAGCTCGTGTTTCTCCTGGCCTTCGAGGCGGGACAGGATCGCCGCGACCAGCTCCGTCGTGACGGCCTCGGCGGGCGCGCCGGGCTGGTGAGCCTTCAGCGTGGCCAGCTCCTCGTTGGTCCTTGCCACGGTCCGGGCGAGCTGGTCTCGAGCCTCGCGGAGCAGGCGTCTCAGGTCCCCCAGCTCGTCTCGATTCACGAGTCTTCCCTCGTCCACTCGCACTCTAGCCCTTGATGTTGCCGATGGGTACCAGCGAGACGACCCTGCGCGAGACGTCCAGCCGGTGAACGACGTCGACGACCTCGGCCAGGCTCTTGTAGGCGACGCCCGCCTCCTCGGCGACGCCCGCCTTGGACGCCGTGCGGACCACGATGCCCCGCGCTTCCATCGTCCGGAGCAGCGACTCGCCCTGGACCTGGCGCTTGGCCTGGGCGCGCGACATGGTGCGTCCAGCCCCATGCGCGGTCGAGCCGAACGTCTCGTCCATCGCGTGCCGGGTGCCGACGAGGAGCGCCGAGCCCGTCTCCATCGAGCCGCCGATGATTACGGGCTGGCCGACCGCTCGATAGGCCTCCGGGAGGTCGGGGGCGCCGGGGCCGAACGCCCGGGTGGCGCCCTTCCGGTGCACGACGAGATCCATCGGCTCGCCGTCGACCACGTGACGCTCGAGCTTCGCCGTGTTGTGGCAGACGTCGTAGACCACCGAGAGCCCGAGCGCGCGCGGGTCCTTGCCGAAGACGCGCCCCATGACCTGCCGGACCTGGTGGGTGATCACCTGGCGGTTGGCGAACGCGACGTTTGCCGCGGCGGTCATCGCGCCGAAGTACGCCCGCCCCTCGGACGAGCGGAATGGCGCGCACGCGAGCTCCCGGTCCGGGACCGTGAGGCCCCAGGCGCGCATCGCCGGAGCGAACGCCCGGAGGTAGTCGGTGCCGATCTGGTGGCCGAAGC
>JACQWC010000034.1 GCA_016209635.1 Candidatus Rokuibacteriota bacterium
CCCCTTCAGGTGAAGCGCGGCATCATCGACAAGCAGACCGGGAAGATCGCGGGCGAGGAGGAGTACTACGTCGACAGGGACGAGTGCAATCGCGCCGATACCACGCTCGCGGGTCTGCTGAAGCTGCCGCCCGTCTTCGACACGACGAGCGGGCAGGGCTCGGTGACCGCGGGCAACTCGTCGCAGCTCTCGGACGGTGCCTCGGCGACGCTCCTCATGTCGCGCGAGCGCGCGGAGGCCCTCGGCGTGCGTCCGAAGCTCGTCTTCCGCGGCTACGCCGTCGCCGGCTGCGAGCCGGACGAGATGGGGATCGGCCCGGTCTTCGCCGTCCCGAAGCTGCTCCAGCGCCACGGCCTCAGGGTCGAGGACATCGATCTCTGGGAGCTGAACGAGGCCTTCGCCTCCCAGGTGGTCTACTGCCGCGATCGCCTGGGCCTTGACCCGGAGAAGCTGAACGTCAACGGCGGCTCGATCTCGATCGGCCACCCGTTCGGGATGACCGGCTCGCGCCTGGTGGGCACCCTCGCCAACGAGATGCTGCGCCGGAAGGCGCGCCTGGGCGTCGTGACGATGTGTATCGGGGGCGGCCAGGGCATGGCCGGCCTCTTCGAGGCCTGCCTCTAGCAGTTCAGGTACTTCGGGCTGACGAGCGGCTTCACCGTCCCGTCCGGCTCCCAGGTCTTGCGCGCGAGGCCCGCCAGGTCCTTGCCGTACACGTGGATCTCCACGGTGTCCCGGTCGGTCACGTTGTGCATGGCGTGGACCTCGTCTCCCGGGGTGAGCAACGAGACGGCGCCCGGGCCGTGACGGAAGACCTTGGCGACCTCGACCCTGGCGCGCCCGCCGTCGGCGCCCTCGGTCACCCGGTAGCGCGTCTCCTGGATCTCGTTCTCGATGACGCCGATCACGCCCCACGTCTCGTGGTTGTGGGCGCCGGCCGTGTCCCCGGGGCCCCAGACCACCGCGGTGACGTTGAAGTCGGGGGCGCGGTGGAGCATGTAGCGCCCGCGCTTGCCGCTCCCCGGGCGCCGGCGGAACTCGGGCGGGATCGCGTCGGGATGCTTGACGAGCTGGCCGAGCAGCGGCGCGACCCTCTGGGCGATGGCGCTCCCGGACGTCTCCGTGGACGTGATCCTCGTCAGATCGGCGATGAACTCCGCGAGCGTGTACGTCTGGGTCGCCATCGCGTTCCTCCTGTCAGACTTCACTCAGGTTTCCACTGGCGTATCGGGGCGGCCGCCCCATTCGGTCCAGGACCCATCGTAGACCGCGACGTCGCGCCGGCCAAGAAGGTACAGACCGAGCGCCAGCACCGACGCGGTGATCCCCGAGCCGCAGGTCGTGACCACCGGCTGCTCGAGATCGATCCCCGCGGCCTCGAACGCCTTCCGGAGCCCGTCGGCGGGCAGCAGGGTGCCGTCGGGGCGGTAGAGCGCATCGTACGGCAGGTTGAGGCTCCCGGGGATGTGGCCGGGGCGGAGCCCCGGGCGCGGCTCAGGCTCCGTGCCGACGAAGCGCCCGCGGGAGCGCGCGTCGAGCACCTGCTCGCGCCGGCTCCCGAGATTTTGGTACATGCCGCCGAGGTCGCGCACGAGATCGTTCTGGAGGCGCGCGGTGAATCGGCGCGGGCGGGGCGCCGGCGTCCCGGACTCGGTCGGGCGCCCCTCCGCGCGCCACTTGGGCAGGCCGCCGTCGAGGACGGCGACCGCCTCGTGGCCGAAGGCGCGGAAGGTCCACCAGACGCGCGCGGCGCTGACGACACCGCGCGTGTCGTAGACGACGACGCGATCACCGTCGCCGATCCCGAGCGCGCCGACGGATCGCGCGAACTCGGCCTCCCTCGGCAGCATGTGGGGGAGCGTCGTTGCCGCGTCGGCGATCGCGTCGATGTCGAAGAAGACGGCGCCCGGGATGTGGGCCCGGGCGAACTCGGCTCGCGCGTCGCGCTTGAGCTGGGGCATGTGCCACGACCCGTCGACGACTCTGAGATCCGGCGCGCCCAGGCGGGCCGCCAGCCACTCGGTCGTCACGAGCGTCTCCACCGTCTCGGCGGTCATCGCCGCGGGCCCGCGTCGGGGTGGAGCGGGTGCGGACTCCGGCCCTCGAGGTCGAGGGCCTCCTCCCAGCGGAGATACGCCTCCATCGCCGCGCGCCCGCGCTCGTACGGCTTCGGCACGACGTCGTCCGGCTCGTCGAGGAGCCGCGTGAGCCCGCGCTCCACGGGCAAACCGGCGTGCTCCCAGGCGCGGGTGCCGCCCTCGAGGACCTGGACCGCCTCGTAGCCGATCCCGAGCAACGTCGCCGCGGCGAGGGTGGATGATCCACCGTCGGCGCACGTGATTATAAGGGGCCGGCGAACGTCGGGCGCCACAGCGGGCACGAGCGGCTCGAGACGGCTCCGGCAGATCCACGCGGCTCCCGGTACGTGGCCACGCGCGTAGAGGTCGCTCTGGTCCACGTTGAGGATCAGGGCGTCGGGGAGCGGGCCGGGAGCGATCGCCTTCACCTGAGCGCGCGCGTCCGCGTAGCCGAAGGGGGCGGGGGCCGGGTGACCCGTCTCGACCGCGCCGCCGGCGTCCACCCACGCGGGGAGGCCGCCGGCCAGCACGGAGACGTCGGGGCAGCCCATCCGTGTGAACCACGCGGCGGTCATCACCGAGCGCGCGACGCCGTCACAGACGAAGACGAGCGCGGCCGCACGGACGGCGATGTAGTCGTCGGTCGCCTGCACCGCCTGGCCGCCCGGCGCCCAGATCGCGTGGGGGATGTGGCCGGCGGCGTACTCCTCGGCGGTGCGGACGTCGAGGACATAGACGTTCGCTTCCTCCCGGCGCTCCCGGAGACGGCGTAGCTCGTCACGCGAGATGAAGCGGAGGCCTTCCTCAGCCGCGACGCGCTTGGCGACCCGCAGCGCCAGGGCCCGGCTCCGCGCCGACGGCGGCGGCGCCCACCGGCTCGCCCCGCGCTCCAGCTCGAGCCCGGCCAGCTCCCAGCCCATCGTCCCGTTCTCGAGGGCGACCACGGGGTTCGACAGGCTCATCCGACGGAGTGACTCGGCGCCGATGTAGCTCCGCGTTCGCCCGCCGCAGTGGACGACGATGGTCGTGGTCTCCCGCCGCACCAGCTCGGCGATCCGGAGGACCAGCTCGCCGCCCGGCACGCTCCAGGCTCCGGGGATCGAGCCGCGCACGTACTCCTCCGGCGTCCGCGCGTCGACGATCACCATGTCGGCGCCCGCGGCCATGCGCGCGTGGAGGTCGCGCGGCGAGATCTGGGGCGTCAGGCGCTCGTGGAGCTGGCGCTCGCCGAAGACCTTGCTCGGCACGTTCACGCCCTCGGCGATCGGCCGCCCGCCGGCGCGCCAGCCCGCGAGGCCACCGGCGAGGACCCTGACGTCGCTCCCGCCCATCCGGGCGAGCGTCGGCCGGGCCAGCTCGGAGAGCGTTCCGTCCTCGTCGTAGAGGACGACGGGCGTCCGCCGGGCCGTCACGAGCCCCGGGAGGCGATACTCGAGCAGCCGGCGGGGAAGCGAGGTCGCCCGGAAGATGTGGCCTCGCTCGTAGGCACCGCGCTCGCGGAGGTCGAGACAGGCGTGCGGGGACTCCGAGCGCATGAGGTCCGCCAGCTCGGCGGGCGAGGTGATCGTCCGCGCGTCATGATGCGGATCAGACATACCCGGGCCCCTCGATCACCGGGTGGGCCTCGAGGAAGTCCTCGTCGACGTCGACGCCGATGCCGGGCTTCTCGAGTGGCCTCACGCACCCATCCGTGTCGACCGTGTAGGGCGTGCTCACGAGCCGGTCACGGAAGAGGTTCAGCCGTGAGACGTCGGCCTCGAAGTAGCCCGCGTTCTCGATCGATGCGAGGACGTGGATGGACGCGGCCATGTTGAGCCCCGTCATCGACGTGTGCGGGTTGATCGGGAGCTTCCAGGCCGAGGCCATCGCGGCGATGCGCAGCGCCTCGGTGATCCCTCCGGTCTTCGACAGGTCGGGCTGGAGGATCGTGATGACGCGGTCCTCGATCACGCGCGAGAACTCGAAGCGCGTGTAGTGGTTCTCGCCGGCGGCGAGGGGCACGCGGCCGAAGGTGGCCGCGAGCGCGTAGCTCCGATGGTCGTGGGCGGGGAACGGCTCCTCCAGCCAGCCGACCCCGTGCGCCTCGAGCCCGGGCATCGCGCGGCGCGCGTCGTCGGGGGAGTAGCCGGTGTTCGCGTCCACCAGGATGGTGAGGTCGGCGCCGAACGCCTTTCGCACGGCGGCGACGCGCTCGAGATCGCGCGCCGGCGAGTCTCCCACGCGGAGCTTCACCGCTCGGTATCCGGCCTGGACCAGCATGCGCGCCTCGTCCACGAGGGCGCTCGGCTCCTGGTAGCCGAGCGAGACGCCCCCGGCGTAGGCCGGGATGGGCCGCGCGGCCCCGCCGAGGAGCCGGTAGAGGGGCCAGCCCGTCGCCTTGCCGCGGATGTCCCAGAGGGCGAGATCGATCCCGCTCATCCCGATCGCGGTCGCGGCGCCCAGACCGTGGCTGCCGAGCTGCATCCGGTAGACGCGCGACCAGACCCCGACCACGTCGGCCGCGTCCATCCCGACGACGAGCTGGCGGAGGGTCGTGTTCACGTGATGGGCGACGGCGCCCGGAGAGCGGCCGTGGTGCGATTCCCCCCAGCCCACGAGGCCGTCGTCGGTAGTGACCTTGACGACGACGGCGTCGCGCTTGACGGCGCGGCCGATGCCGAGGGTCACGCTCGCCTCGGGCGGGACCGGGAACGAGGTCGGGTACGCCCGCACATCGACGATCCGCATCGAGGGTCCCTCTCCGCCCGCGCCGGCCGGCGTCAGACGACGCCCCGCTGGCGGAGCAATCCCTGCTCGGCCTCGGTGTAGCCGAGCTCGGTCAGGATCTCGGCCGTGTGCTGGCCCAGGAGCGGCGCCGGGCGGTCGACGGCGCCGGGCGTGTCGGAGAGCTTCACCGGCACGCCCAGGGCCTTGATCGGGCCGGCGCCGGGATGGACGATGTCGACGACCATCCGGCGCGCCAGCGTGTGAGGATCGGCGAGGGCCTCCGGGTACGTGTTGATCGGCCCGGAGGGCACGCCTTCCCGCTCGAGCCGCTCGAGCCAGTGGGCCCGGGGCTCCCCGACGGTGGTCGTCTCGATCTCCCGGATCAGCTCGACGCGGCGCTCGAACCGATCCGAGTTCCCCTGGAAGCGGGGGTCCTCGGCGAGGTCGGGGCGTCCGAGCGCGCGGCAGAGCGCGTGGAAGAGCCGGTCGTGGTTCGCGCCCACGGTGAAGTAGCCGTCCCGCGCGCGGATCGCCTGGTACGGCGCCGAGAGCCGGTGCGCGGAGCCGACCGGCCGGGGTACCTGGCCCGTCACCCAGTACTCGGTGGACTCCCAGACGGTCAGGGCCATCGCCGCTTCGAGCAGGGAGGTGTCGACGAGCTGTCCCTCACCGGTCTTCTCTCGATGCTCGAGCGCGCACAGGATGCCGTAGGCGCCGAAGAGCCCCGCGGCGAGGTCGCTCACGGGGAGCCCCGCCTTCGCCGGTGGCCCGTCCTCGTCGCCGGTCACGCTGATGATCCCGCTCATCCCCTGCGCGATGAGGTCGTAGCCGCCCCGCGACGCGTAGGGGCCCGTGGCGCCGAAGCCGCTGATGGCGCAGTAGATCAGACGCGGGTTCAGCCGGGACAGGTCCTCGTAGCCGATGCCGAGCCGCTGCGCCACGCCAGGGCGGTAATTCTGCACGAACACGTCCGCCGTCCCCGCGAGCCGGCGGACGACCTCGACGCCCTCGGGCACCTTGAGGTTGACCGTGAGGCTGCGCTTGCCGCGGTTGACCGCCATGAAGGTGCCGCTGTGCCCGTGCCTGACCGCCGCGCCCGGGTGGCGCATCTGCTCGCCCTCGCCCGGCGGCTCGATCTTGATGACCTCCGCGCCCATGTCGGCGAGGTTCATCGTGCAGAAGGGGGCCGCCATCGCCTGCGTGAGGTCGAGGACCCTGAGGCCGTCGAGCGCTTTCATCCGACCCGTCACGCTCCCCGGTAGTCGCGGTGCCAGAGCTCCAGGTACTCGCGCGCGTTGCGCTTGATGTCCTCCAGCTCCTCGGGGCTCATCCGCCGCACCGGCTTGGCGGGGACGCCCATCACCAGCCAGCCCGCGGGCACGACCTTGCCCGGCGGCACGAGGGCGCCGGCGCCGACCTGCGCGCCCTCCTCGACGACCGCGCCGTTCAGGACGATGGCGCCGATGCCGATGCGCACGTCGTCGTGGATGGTGCAGGCGTGGACGACCGCCCGGTGGCCGATGGTGACGCCCGCCCCGACGATGCAGGGGAACTGGGGCGTGACGTGCAGGACCGACCCGTCCTGGACGTTCGAGTTCCGCCCGAGCGTGACGTAGTTGTCCTGATCCCCGCGCAGGATCGCGCCGGGCCACACGCTGGCGCCCGCCTCGATGGTCACGTCGCCGATCACCTGCGCGGCCGGGTCCACATACGCCTCGGGGTCGATCCTGGGCTTGCGGCCGGGGACTTCGCGGATCATGGGGTCACCGTGGATGAGAGATGGTTTGCGTGCGCGTCGCGCCTGGCTAGACCACGCGCTTCCGCCTCAGCTCCACGATGTCGGCGCCACTGTAGCCCAATTCCCCGAGCACGGCATCGGTGTCCTCGCCGAGCGCGGGCGCGGGCCGGCGCAGCGTCGCCGGCGTCCTCGAGAGCTTCACCGGATTGCCGAGCGCCTTCATGGGACCGATCCCCGGATAGTCGTACTCCTGGACCATGCTGCGCGCCCGGGCGTGGGGGTCGCTGAGCGCCTCGGGCACGGTGTAGATGGGCCCCGCGGGCACGCCAGCCTCCTCGCACTTGGCGAGCCAGTGGGCGCGGGGCTTCTGGATCGTGACCTCCTCGATCAAGGCCTCCAGATCGGCCCGGTTCTTGAGGCGTGTGGCGGCGTCCTCGAACCGCGGGTCGGTCACCAGGTGGCCGAGCCCCAGGAGACCGGCGAAGAGCGGCCAGAGCTTCTCATTGCTGGCGCCGACGGTGAAGTACCCGTCGTTCGCGTGGAACGCCTGGTATGGCGCGCTCAGGCGATGGGCGGTGCCGAGGCGGCCGGGGACCTGCCCCGTGTACCAGTACTCGGTCGCCTCCCACACGGAGAGCGCCAGGCCGGCCTCGAAGAGCGACGTGTCGACGAGCTGGCCGCGGCCCGTCACCCGGCGCACGCGCACCGCGCACAGGATGCCGAAGGCGCCGAGGAGCCCGGCGCCGAGGTCGGTGATCGGCACGCCCACCTTCACGGGTGGTCCGCCCTCGGTGCCGGTGACGCTCATGATCCCGCTCATCCCTTGCGCGATGAGGTCGAACCCGCCGCGGCTCGCGTAGGGGCCGGTCTGGCCGAAGCCGGAGATGGAGCAGTAGATCAGCCCGGGATTGATCGGGCTCAGCGTGTCCCAGCCGATCCCGAGCCGCGCCGCCACGCCCGGCCGGTAGTTCTCGACGAGGACGTCGGCCGTCGTGGCCAGCGCTGTCAAGATCTGCACGCCCTCGGGTTGCTTCAGGTCGAGCGTGATCCCGCGCTTCCCACGATTGACGGCGAGGAATGGCGCCGAGACGCCCGGCGCGACCTCGAGCTCCATCCGCCGGGTGGTCTCGCCCTGGCACGGCTCGACCTTGATGACCTCGGCGCCCATGTCCGCCAGCAGCATGCTGCAGAACGGCCCCGCCATGACCTGGGTCAGGTCGACGACGCGCAGTCCCCCCAGCGCCATCATGTCCGTGAACCCTAGCACAAATGGACTAGGGCGCCTACCGGAGCAGTGTCTCGGCCGCCTCCATCAGGCTCTCCGAGAGCGTCGGGTGGGCGTGGATCGTCGCGGCGAGGTCCTCGGCGGTGAGGGCCGCCTCGATCGCCAGCGCGCCTTCGGCGATCAGCTCGCCCGCGCCCGGTCCCGTGAGGCCGACGCCGAGGACGCGCCCGCTGTCGGGATCGACCACGAGCTTCGTGAGGCCGTCCGAGCGTCCGAGGGTGGCAGCCCGGCCCGACGCGGCCCACTGGAATCTCGCCACCTTGACGGCGCGGCCCTGGCGCCCGGCCTCCGACTCCGTGAGGCCGCACCAGGCGACCTCGGGATCGGTGAAGACGACCGCCGGCACCGCAATGTTGTCGAACGCCGCCGGGCGGCCGGCGATGACCTCCGCGACCACCTTGCCCTGCCGCATCGCGCGGTGGGCGAGCATCGGCTCGCCGGTGACGTCGCCGACGGCGTAGATGCGGGGGTCGTGCGTGCGGCAGCGGTCGTCGACCTCGATCACGCCTCGGGCGTCCCGGCGCACCCGCGTCGCCTCGAGGCCGAGCCCGTCGGTCTGGGCGCGACGCCCTACCGCGACGAGCACGCGGTCGAACGCCGGCGTCTCGCCGGCGAAGCGCGCCTCGATGCGCGCGCCCGCCGGGCGCAGCTCGGCGACCTTCGTCCCGAGGTGGATCGCGGTGAAGAGCTTCTCGCAGCGGCGGGCGAGCGGCTGGACGAGATCACGGTCGACGCCGGGCAGGAGCCCGTCCGTCATCTCGACGAGCGTGACGGCGCTCCCGAGGGCTGCGTACACCTGGCCCAGCTCGAGGCCGATGTAGCCGCCGCCGATCACGAGCAGCCGCTCCGGCACGTCCGGCAGGTCGAGCGCGGCCGTCGAGTCCATCACCCGGTCGCTCGGGCCGGCGATCCCCGGCAGCGGGCTCGGCAGCGAGCCCGTCGCGATCACCGCGTGCTTGAAGCGGATCTTCTGCGGCTCCTCCCCGTCGACCCGGAGGCCGCGCGAGTCCTCGAAGACCGCCCGCCCGCCCACGATCTCGACCCCCTTGGCCCGGGCGACGGCGGCCAGGCCGCGGGAGAGCCGGCCGACGACGCGCTCGGCCTTCCATTTGCGCAGGGAATCGAGCGCCAGGCGCGGCTCGCCCAGGTCGAGCCCGAACTCCTTCGCGCGCTCGGCCTCCGCCTTGAGGCCTGCCACGTGGAGCAGGGCCTTCGAGGGGATGCAGCCCTCGTAGAGACAGGCGCCGCCGAGCCGCTTGCCGGGGTCCACGACGAGCGTCTCGAGCCCCAGCTCGGCGCAGCGGAACGCCGCCGAGTAGCCGCCGGGCCCGCCGCCGACCACGACGACGTCCACCTCGCGCACGAGGTCTCCCATCACCATTGGATGGACCTCGCCGTCTTCCTCACAGCTCGAGCAGGAGCTGGTCGGGGTGCTCGAGGCGGCGCACGATGTCCGAGGCGAAGCGGGCGCCGTCTGCGCCGTCGGCGATCCGGTGGTCGAAGGTGAGGGAGAGCGGGAGGATCAGGCGCGGGACGATCTGGCCGTCGCGGACCACCGCTTCCTCCCTGGCGCGCGCGACGCCGAGGATCGCCACTTCCGGGTAGTTGATGATCGGGATCGCCCCGGTGCCGCCGAGCGCCCCGATGTTGGTGATCGTGAAGGTCCCGCCGCGCAGGTCGTCGAGGGTCGCCTTGCCGTCGCGCACGCGCTGGGCGAGGGCGGCGAGCTCGCGCGCCAGCTCGATCAACGGCTTCCGGTCCACGTCGTGGATGACCGGAACGATCAGGCCGCGCTCGGTGGCGACCGCGATGCCGAGATGGTAGTAGCGCTTGAGGATCATCTCGCCCGCCGCGGCATCGAGGCTCGCGTTGAAGCGGGGATGCTCCTTGAGCGCGAGGGCGGCCGCCTTCAGGAGAAAGCTGGTGAGCGTGAGCGTCACGCCTCGGGCGCGCGCGGGCTCGAGGTTCCGGCGGATGATCCCGTCCAGCTCGGTGATGTCGGCGCGATCGAGGTGCGTGACGTGGGGAACGAGCGCGGCGGAGAGCGTCATGCGCTCGGCGATCGTCCGGCGCAGGTGCGACAGGGGCTGGCGCTCGACGGGTCCCCACTGCTCGAACCTCGGCAGGGAGGGTGGCTCGGCGCCCACCGGTGCCAGCGGCCGCGCGCTCGGCCCGCGCTCGGGCGCCTCGCGCCCGACGTCCCGTGGCGTGGCGGCGGGTCCGGGGCGCGGCGCCGCCCGGCCATCCGTCACGGGTGTCGGCACGGCCGCGCGCACGTCGTCCTCGGTGACGCGCCCCCCGGCTCCGCTGCCGCGGACCGTCGCGAGGTCGATCCCTAGCTCCCGCGCGAGCCGCCGCGTCGCCGGGGTCGCGGGGACCGGTCCGCCGCGCCCCACCGCCGAAAGTGGCGCGGGTTGCCGTGCGGTCGCCGCCGCCGGAGATCGCGCGGGTTGGGGGGCAGGGAGGGGGCTCCGGGCGAGTGGGGTTCCGAGCGAAGGAGCCCTCTCCCCGCCCCCCACTGGCATGGCCTCGGCGTCGGCGAACGTGACGAGCACCGCGCCGACCTTGACGACGTCGCCCGGCCGCACGTGGACGCTGACCACGCGCCCGCCGACCGGCGACGGGATCTCGACCTGCGCCTTGTCGGTCTCGACCTCGAGGAGCGGCGCGTCCTCCTGGATGACGTCGCCCTCGCGGACGAGCACCCTCACGATCTCCGCCTCGGTCAGCCCCTCGCCGAGGTCGGGGAGCACGAACGGGCGCGGCATCTCAGAACGCCAGGGTCTCGCGGGCCGCGGCGACCAGGCGCGCGACGTCCGGGACGTTCGCCTTCTCGCGGGCGAAGCCGGCAAAGGACACGTCGTGGGCGGCCACGCGGCGCACGGGCGCCTCGAGGCTGAGGAAGGCGCCTTCCATGATGGAGGCGGCGATCTCGGCGCCCGGGCCGAAGCTCCGGGGCGCCTCGTGGACGATGACCGCGCGCCCGGTCTTCTGGACCGAGGCCACGATCGCCTCGCGGTCGAGCGGCGAGACCGTGAGGAGGTCGATCACCTCGACGTCGGCGCCGTCCTCGGTCTGGAGCACGTCGGCGGCCTCGACGGCGACGCGCAGCATCGCGCCATACGCCACGAGCGAGAGGTCGCCGCCCTCGCGGACGACCTGGGCTCGGCCGATGGGCATCGTCTCGATCTCGTCCGGGACGTCCTCCTTGGCCGCGTGGTAGAGCGCCTTCGCCTCGAAGAAGATCACCGGGTCGGGGTCGCGGATGGCGCTCACGAGGAGCGCGCGGGCGGTGCGGGGGCCGGACGGGACGACCATCTTCAGGCCCGGGATGTGGGCGTAGAATTGCTCCTCGGACTCGGTGTGGTGCTCGAGTGCCCGGACCCCGCCGCCGTACGGCATCCGCACGACCATCTGGCAGTGGAACCGCCCCAGCGAGCGCGCCCGGTAGCGGGCCGCGTGGTTCTCGATCTGGTGGAAGCACTGGAACGCGAAGCCCGAGAACTGGATCTCGCAGATGGGCTTGAGGCCGTAGAGCGCCATGCCGACGGCCGTGCCGATGATGGCCGCCTCGGCGAGCGGGCTGTCGATCACGCGCTGCGATCCGAACTTGCGCTGGAGGTCGTCGGTCACGCGGAAGACGCCGCCGTCCACACCCACGTCCTCGCCGAGGATGAGCACGTCCCGATCGCGCTCCATCTCTTCGAAGAGCGCGAGGTTGAGGGCCTTGACCATGTTCAGCTTGGCCATCGACTCACCGTCGGGTCATCCGCTGGCCGCGCATCGGGGTGGCGCGGGGCGGCGTCGGCGGCTCGGGCGGCACGGGCGCCTGGCGCTCGGCGAGCCAGCGGGCCAGCGCCTCGCGCTGCTCCGCGAGGTGCGGGGGCAGCTCCGCGTAGACGTGGTCGAACATCGTCAGCGGGTCCGGGGGTGGCGTTGCCTCGAAGGCCCCGACGCCGGCCGCGATCTCCTCGTCGACCTGCCGCTCGAGACCGGCCTCGAGGAGGTTCTTCTTCTCGAGATAGGCGGCGAAGCGGGTGAGCGGATCCTTCCGCTCCCACTCCTTGACCTCCTCGTCGGCACGGTACTTGGTCGGATCGTCCGCCGTCGTGTGGACGCCGAGCCGATAGGTGACGCACTCGATGAGCGTCGGCCCCTCGCCGGCGCGGGCGCGGTCGACCGCTTCGCAGCTCGCCGCGTACACGGCCAGCACGTCGTTGCCGTCCACCTGGAGGCCGGGGAAGCCGTACGCGAGCGCCTTCTGCGCGAGCGTCCGGGAATGGGTCTGCTTCTTCAGCGGCACCGAGATGGCCCACTGGTTGTTCTGGCAGACGAAGACGACGGGCACGTGCCACACGCCGGCGAAGTTCAGGGCCTCGTGGAAGTCGCCCTCCGAGGTCGCGCCGTCGCCGAAGAAGACCATCACGACGGCGTCGTCTCCGCGGTACTGCGCGGCGTAGGCGAGCCCGACCGCGTGCGGGAGCTGCGTCGACACCGGGATCGTGACCGGGAGATCGCGCTGGTCGGGACCGGGCTGGCCGCCCTCGAGGTAGCCGGCGAAGAAGCACAACAGCTTCTCGATCGGCCAGCCGCGCCAGAGCATGGCCGCGGTCTCGCGGAAGGACGGCACCATCCAGTCCGTGCGGCGCAGGGAGAAGGCGCTCCCCAGCTGCGAGGCCTCCTGGCCCTTGATGGGGGCGAAGGTGCCGATCCGTCCCTGGCGCTGGAGCCGCACCATCCGCTCGTCGAGGCGGCGCCCGAGGAGCATGGCACGGTAGAGCCGCCTGAGGTCATCGGGGGAGAGATCGGGCTCGAGCGAGGTGTCGAGGTTCCCCTCACCGTCCAGGATGGACAGGTACTCGACCTGGAAGCGGGGCTCGAGCACGGTTCTCGGCATGGCGGGGCCGCCGCGGCCTATTGTACCCGGAGCGCGTCGAGGACGCCTCAGCTCCGCCCCCTAGTGCGATCGCTCCATCTGTGCCACCACGCCATGAGCCCCAGGATCGCGGCGAGACCCGAGCCGCCGGCGATGACGAGGCCGACCGGGACGCCGAAGGCCTCCGTGACCCACCCTACCAGGAGCGAGCCGATCGGCGTGACGCCGGCGAAGACGAGCGTGTGCAGGCTCATCACGCGGCCGCGCAGCTCGTCCGGCACAGTGAGCTGGAGCGTCGTGTTGGCGCTCGCCATGAAAAGGATGCCGCAGAAACCCATCACCAGCAGGAGCGCGGCGGCGAGCCAGAAGTGGCGGACGGCGGCCAGCGCGACGGTGACGCCGCCGAGCACGAGGGCCGGCACGGTCAGCGCCGCGACGGGCGGGCGGCCGCGCCCGAGCACCGCGAGCGTGAGGGCCCCGCACACCGCGCCGGCGCCGAGGGCCGCCATCAGCAGGCCGAAGCCCGCCGCCTCCTGCCGCAGCACGTCGCGCGCCAGGAGCGGGACGACGATGCTGTAGTTGAAGAGGAACCCGCTGACGGCGAGCACCAGGGCAAGCGCGAGCAGGATCCGCGGCGTGCGCATCGCGTAGGTCACGCCCTCGACGATTTCCTCCAGCATGCTGCGCCCCTGCCTGGCTCGCGGGAACCCCTCGGTCCGGAGGCCGAGGAGCGCGGCGAGCACCGCCAGGAACGTCAGGCCGTTCAGGAAGAACGCGACGCCCACGCCGTACCGCGCGATGAGGAGGCCGGCCACGGCGGGCCCGACGACGCGGGCGCCGTTGAAGATCGCGGAGTTCAACGCGATCGCGTTCATGAGGTCGTCCTTCCCGACCAGCTCGACGATGAACGACTGGCGCGCGGGCATGTCGAGCGTGTTGGCGAGGCCGTAGACCGTGGCGAGGAGAGCGACGTGCCAGTACTGGATGTGACCGCCCCAGGTGAGGGCTGCGAGGACGAACGCCTGGACGAGCAGCGCCGCCTGGCTCCCGATGATGAGCCGGCGCTTCGGCAGCCGATCGGCGATCGCGCCGGCGACGAACGAGAAGAGGAGCATGGGCGCGAACTGGAGCGTGCCGATGAGCCCGAGCTTGAACGGGGAGTTCGTCAGCTCGAGCACGAGCCACGCCTGCGCGACCGACTGCATCCAGGTGCCGATCAGCGACACGAGCTGGCCCGTCCAGAAGAGCCTGAAGTCCCGATGGTTCAGCGCGTGGAGCCCGGTCGGGAAGCGCATCACCCGGATCAGTCTACGCGAGCGGGCGCGGCGCGGCAGGGCTGGGATATCATCGGGGCCATGGATCACCGCCTGGAGAACATCGGCCCGCGCGGGCGCTGGCAGCGGCTGCTGCTGGGCGTCGCCATGCTGGCCGTCGGGTTCCTGCTCCTCGGCGGGCTTCTCTGGACGGGCGCGGACCGCGGCTGGCGGGGGACGCTGGTCCTGCCCTTCTGGATCGCCGCGCTCGGCCTGTCTCAGGCGCGCGCCCACACCTGAGTGCGGCTCGCGGCGCACGGCGTGCGCAACCTCGACGCGGGCGACGAGCCGATCGATGATCCCGGGCTCGCCGGCGCGCTCAGGCGCCGGGCCCGCGCGGTCCACATCGAGGCGGCGCTGGTCGCTCTCGTGCTGACCGGACTCGCGCTGCTCCTCCCGAGCTGAGCCCTCGCCCCGTCAGGACTTGTGGAACGCGGAGGGCACGGGGCTCTCGAAGGTTACCCGCCGCCCGCGGAGGTCGACGAAGCCGAGCCGCGTGGCGTGGAGACACACGCGCCGAAGCGGGTTCCGCCGGCTCCCGTAGGCCACGTCGCCGACGATCGGGTGACCGAGGGCGGCGAGCTGCGCCCGGATCTGGCCGCGCCGGCCCGTGACCAGCACGAGCTCGAGGAGCGTCGTCTCGGCTCGGCGCTGGAGCACCCGGTAGTAAGTGATCGCTTCACGTCCGGCTCGCGGATCGCGGGTCGGGTGGACGCGGAGCGCTCGATCCTCGCGGAGACGGTCGCGGAGGACACCGCTCGCCTCGCGCACCCGCCCCTCGACGAGCGCGGTGTACCGCCGCTCGACGGTCCGCGCCTTGAACTGCTCCTGCAGCAGCCGCTTGGCGGCGGCCGACTTCGCGAAGACGATCAGCCCCGAGGTCTCGCGATCGAGCCTGTGGACGATGAAGAGACGCCGGTGCTCGCCCCGGGCGGTGGGCGCTCCGGTGACGTAGCCGGCGAGCGCACGGTACGCCGTCCGCTCGCGCTCCCGCTCGGTCGCCATCGTGAGGAGGCCGGGCGGCTTGTCGACGACGAGCAGGTCGCTGTCCTCCCAGACGCGCTGGAGGAATGCGGGGAAAGCGGGCGGGGGCGGCGCCCCCAACTCGACTCGGTCGGCCGGGTCGACCGTGACGTCGCCCCGGCGGACGACGCGCTCATTGACCCGCACGCGGCCCGACACGAGCCACCGCTTGAGCGCGCGACGGGACGAGGCGGGATAGATCGCCTGGAGCCGCTCGGCGAGCGTCACGGGCAGCGCCGGCCGCACCACGTCAGCGGGCCGAGGGGAACTCGGGCGCGCGCTTCTCCCGGATGGCCCGCACCCCCTCGCGCACGTCCTCGTTCATGAAGCTCAGCATCTCGAGCGCCAGCGACTGATCGAAGATGGGCCCTGCCTGGCGCAGCCAGTTGTTGAGCGCCCGCTTGGTCCAGCGGACCGCCGGCTGGCTGCCCTGCGCAAGCTTCCCCGCCACCTCCCACGCCGTCTCCATGAGCTTATCTGGGGGCACGCACCGGCTGACGAGGCCGATGCGCTCGGCCTCCCGGCCGTCGAGGAAGTCCGAGGTGAGGAGATAGTACTTCGCCCTCGCCATGCCGCAGAGGAGTGGCCAGACGATGGCCGCGTGGTCGCCGGCCACCACGCCGAGGCGCGTGTGGCCGTCGGTGATGCGCGCCGTCTCCGACATGATGCTGACGTCGGCCAGGAGCGCGACCACGAGCCCGGCGCCGACGGCCGCGCCGTTGATCGCCGAGACGATCGGCTTGTCGAGATTGATCATGTTGTAGACGAGGTCCGAGGCCTCCCGCATCGCGCGCGCCGCGGCCGTGGGGTTGCCGGCCATCTCCTCGACCATGTCGAGGTCGCCGCCGGCCGAGAAGGCGCGGCCGGCGCCGGTGACGAGGGCCACGCGCGCCCGGGGGTCCGCGTCCACCGTGAGCCAGACCTGGCCGAGCTCCCAGTGGAGCCGCGCGTTGGCGGCGTTCATCGCCTCCGGGCGGTTGATGGTGATCAAAAGGACCCCGTCGGGCCGGAGGTCGAAGACGAGGTGCTGATAGTCGCCGTAGTTCATGGTGGGCCTCCTCAAGCGCTCCTCGCAGCACTCTATCCCGGCCGGTCGAATTGACAAGGCCCGGCGTTCAACGATAATGGGGCAACTTCCGGCTCCGGGTTCACTCCTTCTCGATGTGCGCCAGACGATTCGCTCGTTGGAGAGAGGAGGACGCGTCATGGGCCGACGGACCGCTCTCGGGGCTCTTCTCCCACTCCTGATCGCGCTGGTCCTGTTCCAGCCGGCGTTCGCTCAGCAGCCGAAGCGGGGCGGTGTCTTCCGCATCGCCGAGCGTGAGGCGCCGAACCTCGACCCGCACCTGTCGATCAGCTTCCTGACCCATTCCTACGTGAGCCTGGTCTACAGCCAGCTCGTGCGCTTCCCGAACGGCCCGGAGCAGAAGCATCCGGCCGACTTCTCCATCCTCCCGGACCTCGCCGAGAAGTGGGAATACAAGACGCCGACCACGGTCGTCTTCTCCCTCCGCAAGGGCGTGCGGTTCCACGCGAAGCCCCCCGTCAACGGGCGCGAGGTCACCGCGGACGACGTCAAGTACTCCCTCGAGCGCTTCATGGCGAAGTCGGGCTTCCGGGCCCGCTTCGACCAGGTGCAGGCGATCGAGGTGGTGGACCGGTACACGGTGCGGGTCATCCTCAAGGAGCCGTTCGCGCCGTTCCTCAACCACCTGGCGAGCCCCGCCTTCACGGTGATCCTCCCCCGCGAGGCGGAGGAGAAGTTCAAGGACTTCAACCACCCCGACGCGGTCATCGGGACCGGCCCCTTCGTGCTCCGGTCGTACGAGAAGGGGGTCCGTGTGACGTTCGAGCGGAACCCGGACTACTTCGTGAAGGGACTGCCCTACCTCGACGGCGTCGTCATCGAGATCACCCCGGACGCGGCGGCGCGGCTGTCGCTCCTGCGGGCCGGCCGGGTGGAGCTGGCCCACATCTGGGGCTGGCAGAGCCCGGAGGAGGGCAAGTCGCTCAAGCGGACGAACCCCGAGATGGTGGTGACCCCGTACCAGGTCATCGCCCAGGGGCTGATCTACATGCGCACCGACGCGCCGCCCTTCAACGACGTGCGGGTGCGCCGCGCGGTGTCGCTCGCCGTCGAGCGGAAGGCGTGGAACGACGCGCTGCTCTTCGGGGAAGGGTGCATCGACACGGGGCCGGTCCCGTGCGCCATGAAGGAGTGGAAGCTCGACGCCGCGAAGATGGATCCTGCGAAGGCGAAGTACTTGGTCGGTTACGACCCCGGCGAGGCCAAGCGGCTCCTCGCCCAGGCCGGCTTCCCGAAGGGATTCACCACCCCGATGTTCCACTGGCCCGGGTACATCCCGCCGTGGCGGAGTTACTACGAGCTGGCCGCGGACAACCTCGAGAAGATCGGCCTCGCGGTCGAGCTGAAGCCGGAGGAGTACGGCAAGTACATCTCCACGACCTACCTCGGCAAGTTCGAGAAGATGGCGATGGGCCCGATCACGCCCTTCACCGAGGTGGACGACTTCCTCTACGGGACCCACTTCCCCGAGCAGCCGAACAACCGGAGCCACGTGGCCGATGCCGAGCTGAACAGGCTCCTCGTGGCCCAGCGCCGGGAGATGGACCCGGTCAAGCGCCGGGAGGTCGTCGACGAGATCCAGCGCTACGTGGCCGACAGGGCCTACTATGTCTATCTGCCGAGCTGGCCGCAGTACGTCTCGCATCCGCCCTACGTGAAGGGTTTCAAGCACCACGACGGCTACGGGCTCGGCCTGCGCCTCCTCTACACCTGGCTCGACCGGTGATGCGGGGTATGGGCGTGGCGCCAGCGGTGAGGCGCGACTGGGATCGGGTGCGTGAAACGAGGTGGCGCGGGGTTGCGGCGGGGCACGGGCGTGGCGAAGCCCGGGTGCCCGTGCCCTGTTAGATGAAGCGCTACGTCCTGCGGCGGGTCGCGCTGGCGATCCCCACGCTCTTCGCGGTCAGCCTGATCGTCTTCCTCCTGATGCGGCTGATGCCGGGCGACGTCGCGACACGCATGGTCGAGGGGCACGCGTACGCGCCCACGCTGGACGCGCTGCGGCGGGATCTTGGCCTCGACCGGCCGATCCACGCGCAGTACCTCGACTGGGTCGGCGGAATCGTGCTCCGGGGGGACTTCGGGCGCTCGTACTGGACGCGCCAGCCGATCCTCGAGGAGTTCACCCGGCGGTTTCCGGTGACGCTCGAGCTGGCGGCGCTGACCATCCTCGTCTCGGTGACGCTCGGCGTCCTCGTGGGCATCGTCTCCGCCGTCCGCCAAGACACCGTTTCCGACTACGTCGGCCGGATCCTCGCGATCCTGGCGCTCTCCGTGCCCTACTTCGGGCTGGCGGTGGTCGTCGTGGTCGTCCCCTCGATCTACTGGAAGTGGACGCCGGTGTGGGCCTACGTGCCGTTCACCACGGACCCGGTGAGCAATCTGAAGATCATGAGCGTGCCCGCCCTCGTCTTCGGCCTCACGCGGGCGGGGCCCGTCATGCGGATCATGCGCTCGGCGCTCCTCGAGGTCCTGCGACAGGAGTACATCCGTACCGCGTGGTCCAAGGGGCTCTCCGAGCGGACGATCGTCCTGCGCCACGCGCTGAAGAACGCCATGATCCCCGTCATCAGCTTCGTCGGCCTCCAGATGCCGCTCTACATCGGCGGCTCGGTGATCATCGAGGCGATCTTCCGGCTCCCCGGCGTGGGGCTCTTCTTCTTCGAGGCCCTCACGCGGCTCGACTATCCGGTCGTCCAGTCGGTGAACCTCATCGTCGCGGCGATGGTGGTCGGGCTCAACCTCCTGATCGACCTCTCCTATGCGTTCCTGGATCCCCGCATCCGGTACCGGTAGCCGCGAGGCCTCGCTCGACCCGGTCGGGGTCCGCGCGGCCGCGGCGCCCCTCGACGTACGGCGGCTGCCGCGGACCCGACCCTGGTACACCGACGTGTGGATCCAGATGCTTCGGCGCAAACCCCTCGGCACCCTGGGCGGCGTGATCATCGCGGTCATGCTGGCGGCGGCGCTCGGCGCCGACGTCCTGACGCCCTACGGGTTCGCCCAGACCAGCCTGCGGGAGCGGTTCGTCACGATGAACGCCTCGCACTGGCTCGGCACCGACCAGCTCGGCCGGGACCTCCTGACCCGCCTCATCTACGGCGCCCGGATCTCCCTCTTCGTCGGCTTCGGCGCGGTGCTCCTGGGGAGCATCCTCGCGACGGGGGTCGGCGTCCTCTCGGCCTACTTCGGGGGACGCGTCGACCTGCTCCTCCAGCGGGGCGTGGACGCCTGGATGGCGTTCCCGCCGCTCCTCATCCTCATGTCGATCATGTCCCTCGTCGGGCCGAGCGCCTCGAACATCACGGCGGTGCTCGGCATCGCGTTCGGGATCCAGAACTCCCGGGTGATCCGCGGCGTGGCGCTGACGATCAAGGAGCACACGTACATCGAGGGCGCTCGGGCCGTGGGGTCCGGGCACGTGCGGATCACCGCGGCGCACATCCTCCCGAACGTGCTGCCGACGATCATCGTCGTCGCGACGACCGGCCTCTCCACCGTGATCCTGACCGAGGCGAGCCTGTCCTTCCTGGGCCTCGGGATCCCGCCGCCCTACCCGACCTGGGGCGGGATGCTCTCGCTCGCGGGGCTCGACCACATGTACCAGGCGCCCTGGCTCGCGATCTGGCCCGCGGTGGCGCTGTCCCTCGCGGTCTTCGGCTTCAACATGCTCGGGGACGCCCTGCGGGACCTGCTCGATCCTCGCCTGAAGGGCGGCTAGACCGCCGGGCCGCCCGGTCGCCGCGGGCGGGAACGGTACCAGAAGTTTTGCACCGGGGGCGGCATTTGGTAGAGTGGCTGTGGATGGCGAGACTCACCGTCGCCATGGGTCGGTGACGGACTTCCTCTCGGACACCCCCGTCGTCGCTCGTTCCTACTGCCCAGCCTGCGAGCCGGATGGAGATCCCACGCGGGAGATTCTCGAGGTGCGCTGGTGCGTGTCCCACGCGCCCCGGGCGGACGGGCTCGACGACGCGGCGATCGTCTCCGAGGCGGTCCTCTCGGGAAGCGCCGAGGCCGGCGGCACCGACAACAGGCGCTGGTGCGATCTGCTCCACAGAGCCGGCCGGCGACGAGGCCGCCGGCGGTCCTCGCTCGCCCGCCTTTCGTCCCCGAGTCCCTCGGGAACCGTAGGATAATCTCCCGCGCGCTCCCCGCCGGAGGCGCGGGCGCCGCCACCCAGTCGCTCGAGGGAGGAGCACCGCCATGCCGCTCTCGCCCGCCGAGTTCGCCGCGTCGCTGCTGCGCGAGGCCCGGGAGACCCACCCGTGGCTCCACCATCCGCTCTTCACGACGGTCTCCGACGGCAAGCTCCACGTGGACCAGCTCAGGAACGTCATCCGCCAGCAGGGATGCTTCTTCCTCGACACGCTCCGCCACGCGGCGTGGAAGATCATCTCCGTCGGCGGCTACACGCCGACCTGGGAGGACCTCGAGCGCCAGCGCGCGCTGATCCCGCTGGTGGTCGAGGAGGGCGGCGAGGACATGGTGGGCGGCAAGACCACGGCCCACGCGTTCCTCTTCGTCAGGCTCGCCGAGGCCCTCGGGATCACCCGCGAGGAGCTGTTCGGGACGGAGTACCTCCCGACGACGATCATCGAGAAGAACGAGCTGTTCCTCCTCCAGCGCTCCGGGACGCTCGAGGCCCTGTGTGGCGGTAACATCGCGACGGAGTCGATCAATCCCGTCCACATGCAGCGGATGGCGGACGCGCTGGAGAAGCACTATGGCGTCGCACGCGGGGCACTCGACTTCTACCACGTCCACGTGGAGGTCGAGGGGGACCACGCCGACCGCGCGGTGCGCCTGCTCGAGAGGCTGGCGGTGACGGACGCGGACCAGGCGCGGGGCCGGCTGGCGCTGCGGCGGGCGATCACGGCGCGACGCATCGCGGCCGACGGGATGCTCGAGGCGTTCGTCGGCCGCGGGCGGCGCTGACGGCTACTTCTTGGCGGCCTGAGCCTTCCGCGGAGGCACGGCCTGGGCGGCCTTCGCCTCCGCCCGCGCCGGCGCCTTGGCGGGCGGCTTCTTCTCCCCCGGTACCCGCTTCGCCAGGCTCTCCTTGAGCGCCTCCATCAGGTCGATGACCTGGGCGCGGTGGACCTCGGGGCCCGCGGCGGTGACCTGCTTGCCCTCGACCTTCGCGTCGACCAGCTCGAGGACGCGGAGGCGGTACTCGTCCTGGTACTGCTCCGGCTTGAACTCCTCGCTCGACAGCTCGGCGATCAGGCGCTGGGCCAGCTCGAGCTCGCCCTCCTTGATCCTGGCCCCCGCGCCCTTGTCGATCTCGCCGAAGTTCCGGACCTCGTCGGCGAAGTACATGGTGTGGAGCATGAG
>JACQWC010000038.1 GCA_016209635.1 Candidatus Rokuibacteriota bacterium
CCGTCCCGTGCCGCTGACTGCGAGCCAGCGGGGGTGCTTCATGTCGCTCATCACCGGGGTGCGCCGGCCATCGGCCTCGACCCGGACGACGCGGCCCGCTCGCTCCTCGGCGATGAGGAGTCGGCCGTCGAGGTCGAAGGCGAGCCCGATCGGACGCTGGAGGCCGGCCGCCACCCGCACGCGGGGTTGATCGGGCGCGAGCCGCGCCACCGTGCCCGCGTCGCGGTCGGCGACGTACACGTTCCCGGCGGCGTCCACCGCGACACCCCACAGGCTGCCGAAGCCCGCGGCCAGGATCTCGACGGACGCCAGGGCGGTGATCGGCTGCGCGGGCGCGTAGCTCGCCGACGGAATCAGCGCCGCCGTGAACAGGAGCGACACGAGCCTGGCGAGCCGGCTCACAGGGCGCCCCGATCACCGGTCGGCGACCAATCGGCCTAGGTCATCCGGCGACAAGAAGGGGTGGAGCACGATGAACCGAGTCTCGTTGCGATCGTGCCCGACCGTTTCACCGGGAAGGAAGACGATGCCAGCCTCGCGATACCACCACAGCGCGGCCGAGCGGGAAGAGGCCAGGATCACGCTGTCCGGCGAGCCATAGAGTGCGCGCGCCGATTCGATCGGCTGGCCCGGCTGGTAGCCTCGCGTCGTCCGCCCGAGGTAGGGCGGAGCCGCCGAGGGCCGACGTGTGATGATCAGCTGAATCGCCTCGGCGCCCATCTCCGCGGTGGTGAACGTGACGCGAATCGTGATGTCCCAGTCGCCCGACGGCTCGCCGAGCTCGTAGACGAGATCCTCGCGAGTCCCGCCAATGAGGCGCTCGCTCCGCAGGGGCGGTCCGCCGAGCGCCGCGACGACAGCGTCCTCGCTGTCGCCCAGGCGGATCCCCGCCGCGCTCTCCCCCTCGACGATGGGCTGGCGACGCGCTCGCTCGAGCGACGGTTGCGCGACGCCCGCTCCGGAGACGAACAACGAGAGAAGCGCACCAACGAGGGCTGCAGTGAACACCGCCTTGTCGCCCACGAAGCGCGGGTTCCCGCAAGAAGCGCGCCAGGGTGGCGAGCGGCCAACATCTCTCCGTAAGTGTCGACGAAGACGAGACGGCGCTGTGATCCGCAACTCGGTGTCCGCCGCGCATGACTGCACAGGTTCGTGTGCAGTCGTGCCTCGACGCCGTGATCACAGCTCCCGCGCCCCCGCTCCGTCGAGGGGGAGAGCGGCGTGAAGGCCCGGCAGCCGACCCTAGGAGGCGGCGCGCCGCTCAGCCGTCGAGGAGACGGTACAGAAGGCTGTCACCAAACATTTCCGAACGCGCCGTTCTGCAGGAGGACGACCGCGAGCCATGCGAGCTGGACGCCGACGAAGACCGCGAGCCCGCCCTCGCGTCCCGCCCGTGCCTGGACACGGTAGTGGCAGACGCCGCCGATCGCGGCCACCGGGGCGAAGAGGGCCCCGTGGTAGGTGCCCAAGAGCCCGTAGTGCAGCGCCAGCCCACCCGCAAAAGTCCAGACGACGTACGCGCCGAGCCAGGCGGCGACGACCGAGAGGAGGAGCGAGGCGCGCGCGAGCCAGCGCCTCACGCGCCCTTCCGGTACTCGGGCCGCCAGCGCAGGAGGCGTTGCTCGACCTGCTTGATCCCGAGCGCCATCACGATGCCGATCACGCCCAGCGCCACGAGCGCCACCATCATGTCGGCCGCGTTCAGCGTTCCGAGCGACTGGATGATCAGGTAGCCGAGGCCGCCGCCCGACTCGCCCCCGAGAAACTCGCCGACGACGACCCCGATGAGCGCGAACGAGATGGACGGCGTGAGCGAGGCGAAAGTCCAGGCGAGCGCCGAGGGGACGACGACGGTCCGCATGATCTGCCGCTCGGAGGCGCCGAGGAAGCGCGCCGAGTGGATCAGGTCGGGGTCCACGCTGCGGGCGCCCTGGAACGTGTTGAAGAACACGATGAAGAACACGATCGTCCACGCCAGCACGACCTTGGCCAGGAGCCCGAAGCCGAAGATCATCGTGATGAGCGGCACCAGCGCGATGCGCGGGAGCGAGTTGAACGCGACGATGTACGGCTCGAAGACGCGGGCGAGCCGGTCGTTGCGGCCGAGCACGAGCCCCGCGGCGAAGCCCGTGGAGACGCCGACGACGAAGCCCCAGAGCGTCGACTGGACGGTCGAGAGGGCCATCGCCCAGATCGTGAGGCGCACCTCGTCGGACGCGAGGTAGGCGAAGCGCCGCGCGATGACCGACGGCCGGCTGACGAAGAACGGGTCGAGCCAGTAGAGGCCCGGTGTCTTCGAGATCGCCTTGATGCCGGTGAGCCACTCCCACGAGCCCAGGAGGGCGGCGAGAATCGCGAGCCGCCAGAAGATCACGCGAGCGCGCTCGCTCATGTGAACTCTTCGCCCAGCACGTGCCAGATCCGGCTGTACTCGTGCGCGTACTCGTCCGACTCGCGCAGCTTGATGACGTCGCGCGGCCGCGGGAGCGCGACCGCGTGGATCAGCTTGACGCGGCCGGGCCGCCGCGTCATCACGACGACGCGATCCGCGAGCGTGATCGCCTCGGAGAGGTCGTGCGTGACGAAGACGACGGTCTGGTGGCGCGCCTCCCAGAGGTTCAGGAGCTCGGCGTGCAGGCTGAGCTTCGTGTGCGTGTCGAGGGCGCCGAACGGCTCGTCCATCAGGAGGATCTCGGGCTCGACGACGAGCGTGCGCATGAGCGCGACGCGCTGGCGCATGCCGCCGGAGAGCGTCGCGGGGAAGGCGTCCTCGAACCCCTGGAGCCCCGCGAGGCGGATGCCCTCGCGCACCCGGCCCTCGAGCTGGGCGCGCGGGAGCCCGCGGTACTCGAGGCCGAGTGCCAGGTTGCGGGCGACGGTGCGCCACGGGAACACCGTGTCCTTCTGGAAGACGTAGCCCACCCTCGGCGGGACGCCCGCGACGGGCCGGCCGTCGAGCTCGACCGTCCCCGCCGAGGGCGCCACGAGGCCGCCGATCATGTTGAGGATGGTGGACGTGCGGCAGCCCGAGGGCCCGACGATCGCGACGAACTCCTTGTCGAGGACCTCGAACGAGACGTCGTGGACGGCCGGGACCTCGCGCCCTCCCTCGCGGAAGG
>JACQWC010000001.1 GCA_016209635.1 Candidatus Rokuibacteriota bacterium
CCGGGCTTCACGTCGCCCCGCTTCCACTGGCCGATGCACGGCCCGCACGCGTTGGCGAGCACGGTGCCGCCGATCTTCTGGAAGGTCTCGATGATCCCGTCGCGCTTGATCGTCTGGTAGATCCGCTCCGAGCCCGGCGTGATCCAGAACGGGACCTTCGCGCGGAGCCCCGCCTTGATCCCCTGCATGGCGACGTGCGCGGCGCGGCGCATGTCCTCGTAGGACGAGTTCGTGCAGGAGCCGATGAGCGCGTTGGTGATGTTCGCCGGCCAGCCGTTGGCCCGCGCCTCGGCGGCGAGCTTCGAGATCGGCCGCCCCCGATCCGGCGAGTGCGGTCCGACGATGTGCGGCTCCAGCTTGTCCAGGTCGATCTCGACCAGCTCGTCGTAGAACTTCGTGGGGTCCGCGGCGATCTCGGGATCGGGCTGGAGGTGCGCCCGGGACTCCTCGCCGAGCTTCGCGAGGTCGGCGCGGTCGGTCGCGCGCAGATAGGCCGCCATGCGCGCGTCGAACGGGAACACCGACGTCGTCGCGCCCAGCTCGGCGCCCATGTTGCAGATCGTCCCCTTGCCGGTCGCGCTGATCGACTCGGCGCCGGGGCCGAAGTACTCGATGATCTTGTTGGTGCCGCCCTTGACGGTCAGGCGCGTGCAGAGGTAGGTGATGATGTCCTTCGCCGCCGTCCATCCAGAAAGCTTGCCGGTCAGATGGACGCCGATGAGCTTCGGGTGGAGCACCTCCCACGGGAGCCCCGCCATCACCTCCCCGCAGTCGGCGCCGCCCACGCCGATGGCGAGCATTCCGAGGCCGCCGCCGTTGGGCGTGTGGGAGTCGGCACCGATCATGAGCCCACCGGGGAACGCGTAGTTTTCGAGGACGACCTGGTGGATGATCCCGGAGCCCGGCTTCCAAAAGCCGATCCCGTACTTCCTCGACGCCGAGCGGAGGAAGTTGTAGCCCTCTTCGATCTCCTTGATGGCCCGAGTCAAGTCGTCGGCGCTTCCGCTTTCGGCGCGAATCAGGTGGTCGCAGTGGATCGTCGAGGGGACCGCCACGCGCTTGCGCCCCGAATGCATGAACTGTAAGAGGGCCATCTGCCCGGTCACATCCTGCATCGAGACACGGTCCACGCGCAGCCTCAGGATGGCCTTGCCGCGCTCCCAGACCTGGCGCTCGAAGTCCCAGCAGTGGGCGACGAGGATCTTCTCGGTGAGCGTGAGGGGCCGACCGAACGTCTGGCGCGCGCGGGGGAGGCGCTCCGACATCGACGCGTACAGGGTCCGGATCTGCTCGGCGGACATCCAGAGCCCCCCCTTCCTCACCCGCAGGCAAAAGTTCGCCTCCCCCGGGGTGGCGAGGGGAGGCGCGTGGAGGCACGCTCACTTTAACGCGCCGCGCTGTGATCGTCAAGGACGGACGAACCCGAGTCGGCCCCTCGGGGTTCCTAGAGGCGGGAGGAACGCCATGAAGCCCAGACTGCTCGTCGTCACCCTTGCCCTGGCGGCCCTGGTGGCCCTCGACGCCGCCCCCGGCCACGCCCAGACCTCGGGCGTCACCCCGAGCGGGCAGTACTTCCGCCTCGAGTGGGAAGCCGGGAAGACCAGGAGCGGGCGGCCCAGGATCGACGGCTACCTCTATAACGACCATGGCCTCGGAGCCGTGAACGTCCAGCTCGTCGTGGAGGTCCTGGACGCGGGGGGCCAGGTCACGGGCCACGTGATCGGATACGTCACGGGCGAGGTCCCGGCGAAGGGGCGGGCGTACTTCAGCGTGGCGTTGCCGGCAGCGGGGGCCGGCTACAGGCTCCAGGTCCGGACCTTCGACTGGCGCGGCGGCGGCGGCGCCGGCGCCTAGTCCGGGCCGAACCCGAGCAGGCGCCGCGTCCCCATCCGGCGCAGGCGGACGATCGAGGTCGCGGGGCTGAGCCCCATCGGGCAGACCTCGGTGCAGTTCCCCTGGCCGTGACAGCGGGCGAGGGCGTCGTCCGAGAGCAGCACGCTCCAGCGCTCCGCCTTGGCGGCGTCCCGGTGATCGCGCTGGAGCGTGAAGGCGCGGTTGAGCGCGGCCGGGCCCGGGAAGTGCCTGTTCGACGCGACCATCGTGCAGGCGGAGACGCACATCCCGCACCCGATGCACTCCACGGCGGCGTCAATGTCACGCCGCTCGCGCGACTCGCTCGACACGCGCGCCGACTGCGCGGCGCCCGGCCCGGGTGTGAGCGTTCCGCCGACGGCCGCGAGCTTCTCCGCGAAGGGCGTCATGTCGACGACGAGGTCGCGGAGGAGCGGGAAGTGGTAGAGGGGCCGCACGGAGAGGGGCCCGCGGCCGAGCGTCGTGAGGCGCGTTCGACACGCCCAGCGCTCCCGTCCGTTGACGACCACGGCGCACGAGCCGCACATGCCGACGCGGCAGGCGTATCGGAACGCGAGCGTCGGGTCCTGGCCCCGCTGGATCTCGACGAGGGCGTCGAGCACCGTCGTGTCCTGGCCGGCCGGGACCGCGTAGCTCTGCCAGCGCTCCGGCTCGCCCGGCGACCAGCGGAAGACACGCAGCGTAGTCACGCCGGACCCCGCGTCCGGGCGAGGAACGCGGCGACGGCCTGGCCGATCTCCTCGGGCGAGTCCTCCTGGAGGAAGTGGAGGCCCTTGACGGTCACCTCCTGCTGGTTCGGCCACGTTCGGCAGAACTCCCGCTGCGCGCCGACCAGGATCGTCCCGGGTTCCCCGTTGATGAAGAGCTTCGGGATGGGGCTCGCCGCGAGCCACCGCGCGTAGCGCTCGACGATCCCCACCACGTCCGCCGGCTCCCCCTCCAACGGGATCTCGCGCGGCCACTGGAGCGTCGGGCGCCGCGACTCGCCGGGCTCGAGGTAGGGCCGCCGGTAGACCGCCATCTCCTCGTCGCCGAGCCCCCTGAGCACGCTCGCCGGGAGGATCCGCTCGACGAAGACGTTCTTCCGGAGCACGATCTCCTCCCCCGCCGGCGAGCGCATCGCCTGGAAGAGCGACCGCGCGTTCTCGGGCCATTCCGGCCAGGCGAGAGGCCGCACGAGCGCTTCCATGTAGACGAGGCCGCGCACCCGTTCCGGGTGGCGCGCGGCCCAGTCAAACCCGAGCGCCGAGCCCCAGTCGTGGACGACCACCGTGACGCCCCGGCGGAGGTCGAGCGCCTCGAACCACGCGTCCAGGTAGCGCGCGTGATCGACGAACCGGTAGGAGCCGTCCGGCGCCTTGCCGGAGTCGCCCATGCCGACGAGGTCGGGGGCGAGGCACCGGCCCAGCCGCGCCACTGGCGGGATCACGTTGCGCCAGAGGTAGGAGGAGGTGGGGTTTCCATGGAGGAAGACGACCGGGTCTCCCGCGCCCGTGTCGACGTACGCGATTTCGGTGCCGAGCAGGGCGGCGCGCCGCCGCGCGTAGGGGTCGGCGGTGGAGATGGAAGCGCTGGGCATGGCCTCGGTCTCCCTTCTATGATGCGTGCGCGTCAATGATAGCCGACAACCCCGCCGGCCGCGTTCTCGCCCTCGCCTGCGTCCTCACGTTCCTCCACTACACGGGCGCGTACATGCGCGTCCCCATCCTCCCCCTCTACGCGAGCCTGCACGGCGCGACGCCCACCGACGTCGGCCTGATCGTCGGCGCCCACACGGCGCTCGCGGCCCTCTCCGCGATTCCCTTCGGCTACGCCGCCGACCGGTGGGGCCGGCGGGCGCTCCTGCTCGGGGGGATGACGCTGAGCGCCGCGACCTCGCTCCTGCTCCCGCTCGTCGAGGGGCCGCTCGCGCTCGCGGCGATCTACGGGGCCGCAGGCCTCGGCGTGGCCGCCTTCACGCCCGCGCTCATGTCGCTCGTCGGTGACGTGGCCGCGCCCGGCACGATCGCCCGCGCGTACGCCTGGTACACGACGGCCCTCTTCACCGCCTTCGGGCTCGGCCCGATCCTGGGCGGCTGGGTGACCGGACTCGGCGGCCACCGGGCCGCGTTCGTCGTGGCCGGCGCAATTATCGCCACCGCCCTCGCCCTGGGCGCGCCCCTCCCCGAGACCGGCGCGCGCCGCGGGCGCGGGGCGCGCGCGGCGGCCTTCGACGAGCTGCGCCGGAACCGCCGCGTCTGGGCGGTCTGGATCGCCACGATCGCGGGGCTCGCCCCGTCGGGCGCGATCCTGACCTTCTTTCCGCTGCTCGGGCGCGAGCGCGGGTTCACTCCGCTCGTGATCGGGCTCATCCTGGGCGTCCTCTCCTTCGCGAACACGATCGTGCGCCTCCCGGCCGGCTGGCTCCTCGACCGGACCCGGGCCCGGCGTCCGTGGATCGTGGGCGGGCTCCTGCTGGCGGCGCTCGGCACGGCGCTCGTCCCCCACCTCCGGGCGCCGGGCGACTTCCTGGTGCTGGGCGCGGCGCTCGGCGTCGTCCTCGCCGTGACGTTCGTGGCGATCGGGGCCGCGCTCGGGGAGGCGACGGGGCCCGCGACCCGCGGGCTCGCGCTGGGCGGCTACAGCACGGCGATCTACACCGGGTTCGGTCTCGCCTCCGTGGGCCTCGGTCCGCTGGTGACGCACTGGGGGTGGGCGCCAGCGTTCGCGCTCATCGGCGGCGCCACGGCCCTGGGCGCCCTCGTCGCCGCAGTGGTGTGGGACGCCAGTAGTGGGTCAGTTTGAACTCGGATCCCAGAGCCAGTGCCGGAGGGCACAACCGGCTTCCTCAGCGCAGCGACACATCGTCTGAAACCGTAGCGGATGGAACCTGGGCGACGGGATGAGCACGCTGAGCTTCTCGATCAGTTCCAGCGGATCGAGCGCCAGGGGCGTGGAGCCGTCCCGTCGGGGGTGGGGCAACTCGTACAGGAGCTGACCCCCGGAGCTTTCCGTCAACCTCCCCAGCGCCAGGGGCGGGCGTAGCAGGTACCGGCACAGGTGCTCGAGCTGCTCTCGGGCGTGAGCAGGCAGGGCGACGTTGGCGTGGAGCGAAAATCCCTCCAGGCGCGCGCACCGAGGGTCGGCCCCGTCCACCAGATCGGGTTCCGTGGGCTACCGCGCTCCCGGGATCGGCGGACGCGGCGGCATCGGGCCCGTGTAGCGCAGGACCGTCACCCCGCCGCCGTTGCCGTCGGTCACGTAGATGAGGTTGGTCTTCGGGTCGACGTAGGCCTCGCGAGTGTGGCGGCCGGGCTGTTTCGGTACCGAGAAGTCCGGCGAGACGAAGTAGCCGACCTCCTTCGGGCTGAACGGGTTCGAGATATCGAAGGCGCGCAGGCCCTGGTCGTACCAGGCCTGGTAGACGAGGCTCCCGTGGCCGCGCGGATCGAAGTAGGGCAGGTGTGACGACTGCTGGCCGCGCGGGCAGACGAACTTGCCCGTCGCGTGGTCGTACTGGTCGTCGACCCCCGCGATGTGGATGGTGGAGAGCACCTGGATGGCCCTGGGGTTGGAGATGTCCAGGATCCGGACGAAGCCTGGCGGACACGAGAAGTGCTCGTCGGTGAGCACGAGGAGACGCGGGAGGGCGCCGCCTGGCGGCGGCGACACCGGCGCCGCCGTGTGGGCCCCCGGGCAGCAGGCCGGCATGGCGGGATCGCCGTTGAACGGCGGCACGTAGTCGTAGTCGCCGACCACGGCGGGCTTGGTCGGGTCGCTCACGTCGAGGATGATGAGCCCGGCGTCCCGGTAAGCCAGGTAGAGCCGCGTCCCCTCCTTGATGGCCTCGTGGCACATGACGAACTGGTTGGTGCCGTTCGGGTTCTTCTGGTTCATCTCGGAGAAGGTCTCGCCCACCCGCTGGCCGGTGACGTGGAAGCTGGCCGCGAGCCGGGGGGCGCTCGGCGTCGAATAATCGATGACGTTGAGTTCCTCGTTGCGAGGCTTGGAGGCCTCCGAAGTCCCGCACACGTAGACGTAGCGGCTGTCCATCTCCATGCCGTGGGTGAGGCGGCCGGCGTTGTTCCACTCGCCCACCTTCAGCGGGCGCCTCGGGTCGGCCACGTCGTGGAACGTCACCCCGCTTCGCACCGGCTCCCCCCCCGCCGGCTTGTTGGGGTTCTCGGCGCTCGCGCTGTGCCCCAGGGCCAGGATCTTCCGGTCACAGTCGACCCGGAGATAGGCGTTGCGCGTCCCCGGATTGCCGGGGATGAAGGACAGTGGCTCCATGCGCGCTGGGTTCGAGACGTCCACGATGAGGGCCCCGAACACGGTGGGGTTGTACCCGCCCAGGTACCCGATGCTGCCGCAGATGCGCATCGTGTTGAAGCCGGCCCCGGGGGCGCCGGGGACGAGCCAGGGCCCGCGGAAGTAGCTGTGGCCGACGATCTCGAAGTTCTTGAGGCTGGAGAACTGGCGGTAGCTGTCGAGGTCGTTGAGCTGGAACATGTCGCGCCCGGTGGGGTTGGGTGCCACCGGAGCGGCCTGCTGGGCGCGCGGCGCCGCGGGCGCCGTGAGGGTCAGGATCGCGGTCAGGATGGCCGGAGCGAACGCCCGCTTCGGTCCACGCATGGATGCCTCCCTTCCCGAGTGCGCTGCAGGGAGAGTGCCGTCTGCGCCCTCCCGATACAAGTGGACGAAGCCCGAGTCAAGTGGCTTTTGGAACGTGGAGGGTTGTGGAAGCGACCTATGAGGATCGTTTTCTGGAACATCCGAGCCGGCGGCCGGCGCCGGATTTGAGGTGTCCGCCGGGGGTCTGGCAGGCTTCGATTACTTCGATTACGTTGAGATCAACTACCCGCCGCACTCATCGCACTACCAGTCGAGGTCCCACGGTGAGGGCTTCATGTTCATTCTTGTTCTCAGTCACACTTCTCCGGCCGCCGCACGACGCTCGAGTGTCTTCGGCACCCGATCCAGGCGCTGAATCTCGATCCTCACGCGGCCACCGAGCGCGGTCACGATGCGCAGCAAGGTCTTCAGCTGCATGTTACTCGCCTTGCCGGATTCGATCTTAGCGATCGCGGGCTGCGTCACGCCGACCATCTCGGCGAGCCGGACCTGGGATAGGCCCCGTGCCTTCCGCAGCTGAATCAGATCCTGTTCGAGGCCGATCTCATCAATCAGGGCCTCCACCTCCACCCGCAGCTGCGGATCCTCCTTGAGCCGCCGCTCCACCCAGGCCATGACACTGTCGGGCTTCTGCCCCCTCGTCCTCTTCATGAATACCCACCCTCCACGACGACCACGGTCACCATTGACTACCCCACACGTGACTACCCCGCACGCTCACGATCGGCGATTCTTCCCCTCCGCAGCCTCGATCTCCCGACGATACCGTCGCATCCGCTCCAACACCTCCGCGGGAATCTTGTCTTGTTTCTTGATCATCCCATCCAGCAGGACGATCCGGCGCCCGGGCAGGAAGATGTAGAAGATGCGCACCTGATGCCCCCGCAACTCGAACAGGCCGGGCTCGACCATCTTAGACCGTGGCTCACCGAGAGTGTTCCCGCGCGCGGCCAGCGCCGAGATGAGGGCCAGCGTCTCCCGCTCGTTCCGATCCTTCAGCCCCTCGACGAAGGCCACCACGGGGCTATGGCCGGTCGGTGTCCGGTACTCCGTGACCGCCCACCCCGACCCGTCGGACATCGCCTCCTCCCTCGCTAAAATAGCAATAACCCGGGAGTAATATTACTGTCAAGTGATATATCCCGGTGAGGGCAGCCTGCTCGGATGCTAAACTACCGTGGAAGCAGCGCGCGGATCTCCGGCTCCGTGGCGAACCTTCCGCACGAAGTCCGCGAAAGCTTTGTTCATCAGATCCTGGAGGATCGACGCGTCGAAGTTGTTCCAATGATAGCCTTCCTCGGCAACCTCGATCTTTTTCTGGATCAATTGCGTGCCGCCCGTACCGCGCAGCCACACGATCGCTGAGATGTGCGCGCGGCGTCCCCATGTCGGCGGCCAGGGCTCAGACGCCATGACCCTCGCGACCCGGTTGCCGTACCCGCCATAGACCGAAGGGGATCGCCGTGGTCTCCCTCGTTACCGCGTTGGTCGGCGAACTGGATGATCATCAGGCGCAGTACGAGGCTTCGTGTCATCGAGGACCTCCGCTGCCCGCGAACAGTCGATCCACTAACCTGAGGCTCTGACATGGGCAGGGGGTCAGTTTCATCAAACTGACCCACTACCGGGACGCCTGAGCGGTCAGTACCACCGCCAGAGCCAGACGACCGCGAAGATGATGGCCGCCAGGCCGAGCGCCAGGGCCAGCAGCGCCCGGTGCCAGCGGAAGGGGAGCCCGAGATCGAGCAGGAGCGAGCGGACGCCGAGCAGCGCGTGAACGAGCACGAGCAGGAGGAGCGTCGCCTGGATCCCGGGGCGGAACGGGTTGGCGAGGTGAAGGGCGACCACGCCGAGGAGGGCCACCGCGGCCGCGCGCTGGATGAGCCACGCCCACATGCCGGCCTTGGTATCGCGCCAGCCCTCGGCCGTGGTCCACTCGCGCTTGAGGACCTTCCCTGCCATCCGTCAGAGCGTGGACTTGCGGTACGAGCGCTTCGCCGAGATCTTCCCGCCTCGGAGCGTGAGGATGTCGCACCCGTGCACTTCGAAGGGCTTCCCGTCCCTCGGGGTGCCGGTCGTGAGCCATTCGACCACCGCGTGGTCCTCGCACACGACGTGCCTCAGCGCGTCCCAGCGGATGTCGGGGATGCTCTGGAAGTTCCTCTCGACGCCGGCCCGGACGGCGTGGGTACCCGCGTACCGGGCGCCCCAGGGCTCCGGGCCGAACGACGGCTCGAACACGACGTCATCGCTCATCTGCGCCATGATCCCGTTCACGTCGTGCGCGTTCCACACCTCCATGAATCGCTTGACGAACGCTTCGCCGTCGAAGCCCATGGCCGCGACCTCCTTCGCGTGACGGTTCACTCTACACCATCGCCCGGCGCGCGCTTCTCGATGAGCTTCTGCTCGCGCATGACGATGAGGGGGAGGTAGCCGAGCCCGGGCTGCTTGACGATCCGGAGGGTCTTCGCCTCCTGCGCCAGGCCCGGCGCCGCCGTGGAGAGGACGAGCAGCCCCACGAGGGCCCAGGGAGGCGGTCGGAGACGTCGGTCGGTCATGGGAGCGTCCTCCGTGGTTCGGATTCGATGATGGCTCAGTCGCCGATCTCGACCATCGCGGGCGTCCCCGCGGTCGCGGGGCGCGTCACACGGGTCAGCGCCACGGGCTCCGTCCACACGGCGGGCGCGCCGTGGCGCTCGGCCACGCGGACCGAATAGAGCGCGGCCGGCGCCTCGGCGGGGAAGTCGCGCCGGTAGTGGGCGCCCCGGCTCTCGCGTCGCTCGAGCGCGCTCAGCACGATCAGGCGGGCGACCATCGTCTGGTTCCTCACGTTCAGCCAGTCCTGCCACGCGATATTAAATGAGGGACCGCCCGGCACGCCAACCTCGTCGAGCCGGTGGTCGATCCGCTCGATCTCCCCGAGCGCGCGCGCGAGGCTGTCGGCGTCGCGCACGAGCCCCACCCGCTCCCACATGAGGGCGCGCAGCTCCCGCTGGAGGTCGTAGAGGCTCGGGCCGCCCGGCGCCGTCGCGCGCTCGCACGGCTGGAGGTACGGCCGCGCGGCGGCCTCGAGAGCGACCGTCGCCAGGCGTGGCGCCCGGCGGCCGGTGACGAACGCGGCCATCGCGTCGCCCGCGATCCCTCCGAAGACGGTCGACTCGGCGACGCCGTTCCCGCCGAGCCGGTTCGCGCCGTGCACGCCGCCCGTGTCCTCGCCGGCGGCGAAGAGCCCCTCGATCGCCGTCCGGCAGGCGGGGTCGATCACGACACCCCCCATCATGAAGTGGGTCGTCGGGCCGACCTCGATCGGCCCGCGCGCCAGGTCTCGACCGAAGTCGCGGCATCGCCTGACCATGCCGCGAAAGTTGCGCTCGACCAGCTCCGCGCCGAGGTGGGAGACGTCGATCCAGACGCCGCCGTTCGGGGTCCCGCGCCCCTCGACGACTTCGAGGTACGACGCCCGCGCGACGAGGTCGCGCGTCGACCGCTCCATGCGCGCGGGGTCGTAGCGCGCCATGAAGCGCTCGCCGAGGCCGTTCCGGAGGTGGCCGCCCGCGCCGCGGAGCCCCTCCTCGAGGAGCGCGCCCGTCATGAGAGAGCCGGGGACGATGAGGCCCGTCGGATGGAACTGGACCATCTCCATGTCCCGGAGCGGGAGGCCCGCGCGGTACGCGAGCGCCACGCCGTCGGCGGACTTGTCCGACGAGCAGGCGATCACCTTGTACATCGTCGGGCCACCGCCCATCGCGAGCAGCGTCGCGCGCGCCCGGAAGGCGACGACCCGCCCGGCGCGGATGTCGAGCCCGAGCGCGCCCGCCGCGCGGCCCTCGTCGTCGAGGAGCAGCTCGAGGGCCCGGCACTCCTCGACGGCGCGGACGTTCGGTCGGGCGGCCACCTGCTCGGCGAGGCGGTTCATGATCTCGATGCCGGTAAGGTCACCCTTGTGGATCGTGCGGTCGTGGGTCTGGCCGGCGAACGGCTTCTGGTGGATCCGCCCGTCGGGTGTCCGGTCGAAGAGGCAGCCGTAGCGCCACTCCAGCTCGAGCACGCGCCGGGGCGCCTCGCTGACGAGCATCCAGACCAGCTCCTGATCGTTGATCCAGCCGCCGCCCGCGAGCGTGTCGAGGAAGTGCGCGTCGAGGGAGTCGGGCTCCCCCAGGACCGCGTTGTACCCGCCCTGCACCATGCGCGTGCAGCCCGCGCGTCCGAGAAGCCCCTTCACGACGACGGCGATGCTGAGCGCGGGCGAGGCGTCGGCGGCGTGGAGGGCCGCGCAGAGCCCGGCGCCCCCGGCCCCGAGGACGAGCACGTCGGTGTCGATAGTCTCGATGATCAGGGGGCTCCCGAGCGGCGCAGGGCGCGCGCGATCACGGTGCCAGGAGTGTCTCGAGGAGCGCCTTCCCCTTGTCGGTCATCCAGCCCTTGGTGCCGGTCGCCTTGCCGACGAGCTTCCCCTCGCGGGAGACGATGAAGACCGTCGGGGTGCCTGTGACCTGGTAGGCCGCCGTCACGGTGCCCTGCGGGTCGAGGAGGACCTGGAAGGACAGCTTCTTCTCCCTCACCCATCCGGCGACGTGGGCCTTGTCCTCCTGGATGTTGATCGCGAGGACGGTCAGACCGCGGTCCTTGAACTCCCGGTGCACCTGCTCGATCGTCGAGGGCAACTCCCTCGTGCAGAACGGTCACCATGTCGCCCAGAAGTAGAGGAGCGCCGGCCGCCCGCGGAGGTCCTTGAGGTCGACGCGCTTGCCGTCGAGTCGCTCGAGCGAGAACGGCGGCGGGGTCTTCCCGTCGAGGGGAATGATCTGGAGGTCCCACAGGAGGTCCTCGAGCTTCCCGGTCGCGGCGCCCGCCGTCCCGAGGCAGAGGGCCAGGAGGACGGCGCCCAGCGTGACGTGACGAAGCAGTCCCCTCATCGTGCGACCTCCCAACGCCACGAGTAGTCTAGCCCTTCCCGAGGAGCCGCGCGTAGGCTCGGAGGGCGGGAACCGCATCGGCCACGCTCGGCGCCGGGCTGTCGCGCTCGTCCACCAGGACGGTTCTGAGGCTCCCGCCGAGGCGGGCGAGCGCACGGGTCGCCGCGTCCTCGTACTCCCGCCGGCCGCCCCCGCGCGCGGCGTGGAGGAGGGCCTCCGCCATCACGCCGTTCGCGTCGAGCGAGACCTCGGCGGCGCGCGGCGCACCGTCCCCGTCGAGGCCGGCGGTCTCGATGAAGCCGCCTCGCTCGCGGTCGGCCAGCTCGGCGAGTGCCCACCGGAGGATCTTCTCCGCCGCCTCCCGGTACGCCGCGTTGCCCGACACGCGGTGGCCCTCGAGGAAGGCGAGCGCGGCCCACGCGTTCGCCTCGAGCTGCCCCGGCAGCTCGGCGCGCCCGGTCGCGGGCCGGTAGATGTGGTAGGCGCCCCGCTCCGTCACCACATGCCGGGCCATGAAGTCGAGGGCCCCGAGCGCCGCTTGCTTCACGTCCTTCCGGCCAGTGGCCTCGCCAATGGCGAGGAGCGACAGCGCCGCCTCGGCGTTCCAGGCCGTCACCTTGTCGCGATTCACCGGGGGCCGGCGGGCGATGCTCCGCTCGGCCTTCGGGAGCCGGTAGTAGGCGGGGTCCGCGGTCTGGCTCCCATAGAACCCGCCGTCCTTCGCGTCGCGGAGGGTGCGCAGCATGTACGCAACGGCCCCGTCCCGCGCCTCGCCGAACCGGCGGCCCTTGAAGACGCGCGAGGCCGCGTGGAAGGCCAGGGCCAGCGAGGCGTTGACGTAGAGCATCTTCTCCGTATGCGGCTCGCGCCACTCGCGACGCTCGGCGTACCGGAAGAAGCCGCCATCCACGGGATCCCCGAGGGCGCGCGCGACGGCGTCGAGCGTCTTCTCCATCGCGGCGAGGCGACGGGGATCCCGCGTGACCTCCTCCTGGGTCAGGAGGTACGCGAGGAGGCGGCCGTGGGGGAACTTCCTCCCCGTGCCGAAGCCCCCGTGGAGGGTGTCGACCTGCTCGTCCACGTAGCGCACGATCCCGTCGACGAGCTGCCGGTAGATGGCGGCCGTGGGCGGCACGGTCACGCCCGGCCGGGCGACCTCGCGCTCGACCGGCACTGCGCCGGGCGCCCCGGTCCGCACCTCCTCCGCGACGCGCGCGACGACGGAGAGGAAGTCCTCCTTCCAGAGGGCGCCCGGGAAGGACAGCCGCACGCGGCCCACGGGGTCGAAGAGGATCGTCATCGGCCACCCGCGCGCGTACTTCCGCGTGAGGTCCATCCTCAGATCCGAGTCGACGAAGACGGAGAGGTAGTGGCGGTTGAGGTACTCGGCGACCTCGTCCGTCTCGAGCGTCTGCTCGTCGAAGTAGTGGCACCAGTAGCACCAGACCGCGCTGATGAGGACGAAGACCGGCTTCCCCTCACGCCGCGCCTCCGCGAAGACCACGGGCGAGTACTCCTGGTACCTGATCCTCGACGTGTGGTGGCGATAGGCCTCGGCGCCCCCCGATGGGAGCAGGAGGGCGGCGAGGAGGATCGCGACCGCGCGCGACCTACGGCTTGACGTAGGCGTAGCCCTGCTCCTGGAGCTCCATCACTCTCACGACCCCGCCCTGGGGAAGCTCCCTGGCGCCCTCGGCGACATCGACGAGGGTGATCCTGAGGCCCTTCAGCGTGTTGCCGCAGGCGCCGAACGCCATGCCCTCGGTCTGGAGGGTTTCCAGCGCCCGCTTCACCTCCGGGTCCATGCCGCTCCGGAGGAAGCTCTTGAGCGCCGCGCCGTGGACCACCAGCTCGAGGGCCTCGATCGAGTCCCAACCGCCGACGCCCTTGACGTGGTTCCGAATGTTGCCGAGGACGGCCTTGGCTTTCTCCACGCCCGCCTCGTTCAGGTGGTACACGATCCTGTGCTTCTTCGGGCTCTCCTTGAGGTGCGACGCCTGCGCGGCCGGCGCGCTCGCGAGCGCGAGCGCGAGGGCTGCCACCATCGGGACCACGAGGCGCATGCGACGATCCATGACTCTCCTCCCCCTCGCCGGTCAGTCGCCGGCGATCATCTCGAAGATCGCGAGCACGTCCGCTTCGACCCGGGCCGCGAGCGGCCCGAGCTCCGGGGACCGGAACACCTTCGCGAGGAAGCTCGGGCGCACCGTGACGATGACGACCTCCCGGCTCCCCTTGAGCGCGTAGACCGCCGCCCGGCAGGGCATGAGCGCGCCGAGGTGCGGTACCACCCGCAGGGCCTCGTCCGCGAAGGTGAGGTTGCAGAACGAGAGGATCTTGTAGTGGGCGAAGCCGAAGAACTGTCCCACATCCTGGGCGCGCCGCCGCAGCGCGTCGTCGAGATCGTTGATCGGGGAGAGGACGTAGTTCCGCCGCTCGACCGCCGTCTTGAGGGCGCCGAGGACGTCCTCCAGGGACCCCGTGACCCTGAGGACCAGCAGCTCCTCGGTCTGCTCCACCCGTGGTCCCGCCGCAGCCGGCGGGACGCTGGCCACCAGGAGCACGACCGCGATCGCGAGGAGGGCGCGGGGAAGCTTGCCCATGCCGTTCTCCGTCAGAGGACCTTGACCCGGGGGCGCGGGTCGATCCTCACGCGCTTCACGTCGCGCAGGTGGTCGGCGACGACGTCCCACGCCGGGGGGCCGTCCGCCTCGCCGATCGAGGCCCAGCCCGTCGCCGTGTAGCGGCGCGCCGGGTCGAGCGGGCGGCCGCCGACGCGGATCTCCTGGATCCGCCTCCCCATCGGCTTGCCCGGGTCGATGGCGTACGTGAGGCCCCCCATGCGGACCATGTCGCCCCCCTGACGGTAGTAGGGATCGGGATGGAAGAGGTTATCGGCCACGTCTTCCATGATGTGCTGGATCTCGGCGCCGGTCAGCTCGCGCACCCACGTGTTGGCGTACGTCAGCGCCGTGTGCGTGTAGACGTCCTCGAGCGTGATCTCCTGCCCCGGCACGATCGTGATCCCCCACCGGAAGCCCGGCGAGAAGGCGACCTGCGCGTTGCCGCGCTTGAGGAGGGCGTCGAGGATCAGCTCGTCGAAGCTCCCGTTGAAGTTCCCGCGTCGGTAGAGGAGCGAGTCGGAGACGGCGAGGCGTTCCCCGAGCTTCGCCTCGTGGGGGGCGCGAAGCTCGCGGATGAGCCGAGCCATCTCCGGGTCCTCGGGGATGAACCTCGAGAGGACCGGGATGAGCCGGTAGCGGTGGCCCGCGACGCGTCGGCCGCGGACGTCGAGATCGAGGCGGCTCAGGAACTTGCCGTGCGAGCCGGAGTTGACGACGAGCGTCGTGCCAACGACGATCGGCGTGGGGAGCCCGTCGTGAGTGTGGCCGCCCAGGATCACGTCGAGGCCGCGGACGCGGGAGGCGAGCTTCAGGTCGACGGAGACGCCGTTGTGGGAGAGGAGCACGACCAGGTCGACGCGCTTGTCGTCGCGCAGCTCCCCGATCAGGGCCTGGATCCGGTCCTCCTTGATGCCGAAGGTGAGGTCGGGGACGAAACGGCGCGGGTGGGCGATCGGCGTGTAGGGGAACGCCTGCCCGATGACCCCGACGCGCACCCCGCCGACCTCGCGAATCGTGTACGGCCGGAAGACCGGGTCGTCCCAGCCCGCCTCCGCCACGTTCTGGGCGACGAAGTCGCCGTTGAAGAGACCCCGCCGCTCGCGGTCGCCGAACAGCTCCTTGACCCGCTCGATCCCGTAGACGAACTCCCAGTGGGCGGTGAACACCTCGACGCCGAGCGCGTTGGTCGCCCGCAGCATGTCCTCGCCGCGGCTCCAGAGCGAGGTCGCGGAACCCTGGAGCGCGTCGCCCCCGTCCAGCAGCAGCGTGCGGCCGGGCCGCTCGGCCCGGGCTCGCTTGACCAGCGTGGCGAGATGCGCGTAGCCCCCCATCCTGCCGAAGCGCGAGGCGAGCGCCGAGAAGTCGAGGTGCGTGTGCGCGTACGCCTCGGCGGTGCCCGGCTGGAAGTTGTACGCGCGGAGGAGGGCCGTGCCCGTCACGTACGGCGGCTTCCCCCGCTCGTCGCCGACGCCGAGGAGGGTATCCGGCTCGCGGAAGAAGACGGGCAGGAGCGTGGCGTGCGAGTCCGTGACGTGCAGCAGCGTGACGTTGCCGAGCGGCTCGAACCCGAGGAGCCGCTCGGGGGCCTCGGCGGCCTCGAGGGCGCGCGGACCGATCCCGGCCGAGGCGGCGACCACCAGGAGCTTCAACAGGTCCCGACGGGTGACCTCCATCAGTGCCGGATCCCGGGCACGCTCATCGGCTTGCCCTTGTCGAAGGACGTGAGGTAGAGCTCGAGCTCCGCGTACTCGATGGCATCCGCCGGCAGCATGTTCATGCCGAGCGGCGTCATGCACCACTGCATGCGCTTGCGCATGTCCCAGACCTGCCCCTGGCTCGTCCGCCAGGTCGGGAAGTGCTTCGTCAGGCCGTCGGTGACGTCGCCGAGCAGCCGGCCGCCCAGGAACTTGTTCGCTCCCTTGTCGGGCGTGTGGCAGTCGGCGCACGAGTGGTTGCGCTCCCCGACGCGCTTGGCGAAGGAGGCCCGGCCCCGGGCGAGCGCGGCGCGCGCGTCGGCGCTCGAGGTGTCGACGGCGACGGGCATGCCGTTCGACGCCATCTTGACCAGCATCGTCACGTCGAGGTTCTCGGCGCTCTGGGCGGGCATCGGCCGTCCCGTCGTCTCGGCGGCGTGGACGGCGAGGAGGTCCTCGATGCTCATGACGCGCCCCCAGGCCTTGACGAACTTCGGGTACCGCGTCGCGATCCCCTTCATCGCCTGCGCGGGCTTGCCCTGGTGGCAGTCGGCGCAGGCCTTGCCGGCCGGTCCCCTGGCGGTCCAGAGCGCCTCCGCGCCCTCCGCGCGCAGGACGGCGGGGTTGTTGGTCGGGTCGAGGTTATCGCCGAACCCGACCGGCTTTGCCCGCGTGAACGGGTTGCGGTTCGGGTCTCTCTCGGGCAGCGCCGGTCCCTTGAGCGTCTGGAGGAAGGCGACCAGGTGGACGGCCTCCTCGGGCGTGAACATCCCGATCACGCCCCACGGAGGCATCGCGGTATTCGGGAAGACCACCCGTGGATCGTAGACCTGCTGGTAGAGGTAGTCGGCCGCGAGGCCGCGGTCGCCGATCGTCGAGAGGTCCGGGCCGACGCTCCCGGCCGGCCAGACGTCGGCGCCGGGGATGAGGTGGCAGCCGGTGCACGGTCCCTTCGCCCGCGCCATGAAGAGGGCGCGCCCCTTCTTCGGGTCGCCGGCGACGTTCGCCGGCATCACGACGCGCTGGACCGGCGGCTCGGGTCGCGCCTCGTCGTACGCGTAGGTGCGGAACTTGGCGAAGTCCCGCGTCGTCCATCCCCTGTAGCGGATCGCCTCGCGCCTGCCGTCGGCGAGCACGCGGACCTCGCCGCGGGCCTCGGGCGTCGCGCGCGAGGTCCACCGGGGGACGCTCGAATAGTCGGGGATCTCGGCGGCCGTTCCGGCGCAGCCCGCGGCGAAGGCGACCAGCGCGATCCACCGTACCACCGCCCGGCGGCTCGTCATCGGCGACTCGGGTCTTCTCATAGGTCCCCCTCAGGAGAATTTGATGTCGACCGCCCCCTCGTACTTCCCGCCCGTGGTGTCCACGAACGTGATCTTGAGCTGGCCCGGATCGGTCGCCCTGAAGGTGAACGAGAAGAACGGGTTCTCGCTCACGCTCTGCGTGGTGTCGAACGAGGCCACGGTCTTCCCGAGGTAGGTCACGACGACCTTGTTGATGTAGTTGTAGTTCTTCTGCACGATCTTCCCCTGCTTGTCGCGCTCGATGCGCTCCATCGGGTGAATCACGAGGGAGCGCACCTTGACGATGTCGCCGGGCTTGATGCTCGACGGGACGCGGACCCGCACCTTGCCGATATCGGACATGGCTCCTCCTAGCTAGCCGCCGCAGCCGCCGACGGTGACCTTGACCTCGCGCTTGACCTGGAGCAGCGTGCCGTCGCTCTGCTCGACGATGGCGCGGACGTCGCCCGTCTCGCCGAGCCGGATGTTCGCGCCCACGTACGCCTGGCCCGCCTCGGGCGCGAGGGTCGCTCGCGTCACGACGGGGATGCGGTTCTTGTCGGCGACGATGTAGATGTGCTTGATGTAGTTGTTGGCGGTCATCGGCGACGCGACCTCGACCGAGACCGGGACCACCGAGCCGTTCTCGGCGATCAGGGGGATCTCGAGCTTCACGAGACCGGCGCCGTCCTTCATGGGCCGGTTGCCGAAGACGCGCTTGAGCGCGTCGCCGACCGACTCCTGAAGCCCGAGGGCCTGGGCGGACGCCGCGCGCGGCGCCCCGAGGGCGCCGGTCGCCGCCGCGACGCCGAGCACCCCCAGGGTGCCCAGCACCGCGCGCCGGGATATCGTGTGATCGTGGGTCATGGGATTCTCCTCCTCCTGTGCGCTGTTGTCCTCTCCTGGTCCACCGCCGCGGCCCGCTCGCCGCTCGCCGTGCGCGCCCACGCCGTGGAGTACCTGGGCAGCGAGGGCGAGATGCCGGCCAACCTCTGGGTACCCGAGGGCGAGGGCCGGCTCCCCGGCGTGCTCGTCCTCCACACCGTGGCCGGTCCAGGCCCGAACCTCGAAGCCTTCGCCCGGGACCTGGCCGGCGCCGGCTTCGTGACGATGACTCCGGATCTCCTGAGCCTCCACGACTTCGGCCCCGACGGCCGCACCGACCACCCGCTGGTGCTGGGCGACCTCAGGGGCGCCCTCGACCATCTGGCCACCCATCCTCGCGTCGATCCCGCCCGGATCGGCGTCGTCGGCTTCTCCTTCGGTGGCCGCCTGGCGGCGTGGCTCGCCGCCGAGGCGCCGGACCGGGTGCGCGCCGCCGTCGTCTACTACGCGATCGTCTCGCACCAGGCCCTCGCCCGGCCGCTCGCCGGCCGCGCCGCCCGGGCGACGCCGCTGACGGACCGGGTCGCCACGATCCAGGCCCCGGTCCTGATCCACCACGGCGAGGCCGACGGCAACGTCCCGGTCGCCCAGGCGCGCCTGCTCCACGGGGCGCTCGTCACCGCCGGAAAGCCGTCCACGCTCTACACGTATCCAGACGCCGACCATCTTTTCAACTTCTCGATCGGCCCCGACATTCGCTTCCATTCCGAGGCCGCTCGCCTGTCCTGGGACCGGACGCTCGCCTTCCTGTCCCGCCACCTCGGGGCTCACTAGTCGCCCCCCAGGGGCTGCCATCGCGCGGCACGCTAGTCGCCACCCAGCACCCGGTTGAGGAACCGGACGGTCCGGTTGAGGGCATCCTCGCGCGCCAGGTCGTCGCCGAGCGTCCGGTCGTTGCGCCTGAAGTCGAACGCGCGCTGGGCGCCGGGGTAGACAACCAGCTCGACGTACACCCCTCGCTGCTTGAGGCGCTCGGCGACCCGCGCCACCAGCTCGCGCCGGAGCTGATGGTCCAGCTCCCCCACCATGAGGAGGGCGGGAACGCGCCACTGCTCGACCTCCGGCATGTACCGGTACGCCTGCTCGGGCTCGGCGGCGTTCGGGCTGACGAGGTGCGGGTAGTAGCCGACCATCGCCCCGACCTCCTGCCGCCGCACGCCCAGGAGCGCCGCGTGGTAGCCGCCCCGCGAGATCCCGACGACGCCGATCCGTCCGCGCCCGACCCCGGGCAGCGATCGCAGAACATCGACCGCCCGCTCGACGTCGCCCTCGGTCGCCGGATCGTGCGCGATGGGCATCTCCGGGATGAAGCGCGCCGTGTGGTAGTCGGGCGCCAGGACGACGAAGCCGCGCTCGGCGAGGCGCCGGGCTTCGCCGCGGAGCCGCTCGTTGAGGCCCGAGCGGCCGTGGACGAACACCACGCCGCGGTGCGGGCCCGGCCCGGAAGGCGTCGCGAGCATGGCCGGGATGTCGAGGTCGCCGCTCTTGTACTCGACGGTCCGCACCGCCGCCGATCCCGCGGCGGCGGGAGATCCGACGGCCGCCGTCGCGACCAGGGCGAGGGCCACGGGCAGGCGGCGGGCCAGACTCATGGGTTGACGAAGCATCCCTTCGCGACCGCCGCCTGCTCGTGGCGGCGCGCCGCGTCCGCAGCGAGGCCGATCACCCGCGCCACGTCGCCGGCCCCGATCTGCGGCAGCCCGAGCCCCTGGCCCTCCAGGCTCTCGAGCGTCGCCGTGATGCCGGCGGGCTCGGCCGCGTGCCACCGGAGCCCCCGCTCGATCGCCGACACGACCGTCTCGTCGCAGAAAAAGTCGCCCGTGAGATAGATCGCCTTGATCACGTCGCCGGCCAGCGTCAGGTGCGCCGAGAGGAGGCCTCCCGGCGTCTTCACGGTCGCCGATCCGGCGGCGTCGGGCGTCGCCGGCTCCCGCTCGATCCAGCCCGCGGTGAGGTAGCGGTCCCGCTCCAGCGCCTGGATCTCGTTCCGTTCGGCGGTGGTGAAGTCCCCCTGCGGCAGCTCGACGCCGAGCGTCCGCGCGTACCCCTGGTGCACGAGGGCGCGCACCTCGTCGACGGAGACCGCGCGGCCGCACTCGCGACGGACCGTCGTGGTCCGGCTCGCCACTGTCGCCACCTCCTTGTCCGAGATCTTCTCGAAGGGCGTGCGGAGCACCGACAGCATCAGCGGCACGTCGAGATCGACCAGCAGGCTCGCGTGGAAGAGGAGACCGCCCCTGCGGTCGAAGAAGATCCCGAGCCCGGCGATCTTCTTTCCACCGACCTCGATGTCGTTCTTCCGCCGGTACTCGGCGCGGATCCCGAGCCGTTCGAGCGCGTCGACGACGCCGGCGCCGAAGTGCCTGAACAGCTCGCGGATCCGGTCCCAGGAGCGCTCGATCGCCCGAGCGGGGGTCATCACGGCGACGCCGAGCTGGTCCCGGCCCATCAGGATCGCGCCCCCGCCCGTGGGACGCCGGTTCACGGCGATCCCGCGCTCGCGGCAGACGTCGAGCCGGACCTCGGCGGCGACGCGCTGGAACCGCCCGACGAGGGCGCAGTGCGAGCGGTAGGTGTAGAGGCGGACCGTGGGCGGCGAGTCGCCGGTACCCTGCCGCCACGTCACGCCTTCATCGGCGGCGAGCCCGAACGACGCCGTCACGCCGTCGTCGGCGACGTAGCGCCAGCTCGTGCCCGCGCTCGCCCCGTGGCTCACCGGGTGACGATCAGGGTGAGGACGAGAAGCCCCAGCACGAGGGGGACCGCTCCGTGGAAGTACTCGGCGATGTCGTCCTGGTTCCGAGAGCGGGGTCCGGTCCGCAACACGGCGCGCTCCACTCGGGATTCAGAGTTTCTGAATTTCGAAACTTTGAACCAGAACAGTACCCGCCGCCCTGACAGGTGTCAATCGCTGAGCGCGCCGCAATCACGCGTCGCGTCACGGTGGAGGACCCGGCGACCCGTCAGGCGGAGGGCGCGTCACGAAGACGCCTCCACCCCGCGTGGATAGTCGGCTTTCCACGGGAGGATCTGTCTGATGCCGCCCTGCGGCGAGGGGTGGTCGCCCGCGTAGCGGGGGATCAGGTGGACGTGCACGTGGAGCACGCTCTGCCCGCCCGCCGGCCCGACGTTGACGCCGACGTTGTAGCCGTCCGGCTTGAGATCGCCGTCCAGCGCCCCGCGCTCCTCGGCCACCAGCTCCATGCACGCGGCGACCTCTTCGGGCGAGAGCTCGAAGAAGCTCGGGCAGTGCCTGAACGGGATCACGAGCGAGTGGCCCGGGCTCACGGGAAACGAATCACGCGCGCAGTACGCGAGGGCGTTCTGCCGCGTCACGCCGCGCGGCGTGCAGAAGATGCAGGGGTTGTTGGGATCCCGCATGCCGATCAGCGGGCCTCCGCTGCCCGTGTCCGGCTCGCGGCATACAGCATCGCCACGGTCCGGTACACCAGGTGGGCAAACTTCGAGTACGGGATGTAGACCAGCAAGAAGAAGATCAGGATCAGGTGGACGACGTACATCGGGTACGCGAGCCTCGGCAGGTCGGCGAGGCGGAGCGCCTGGGTGAGGAACCCCGTCACCGTCGTGAGGAGGAGGATCGCGAGGAAGAGCCAGTCCGAGTAGGTGCTCTTCCCCGCGCGCTCCCCATCGGCGATCCGGCGGTAGGCGAAGACGGCGAGCGCCGCGATCACAGCGAGCCCGCTCACGTTGCCGAGGAGCTTCACGGGGTGCCAGAGCGGCCAGGGCGTCAGGTAGCCGAAGGCGTAAATGCCGATCCCCACCGAGGTCGTCGTGACGACGAGGCCCAGGAATCCGTAGAAGACGGCGAGGTGGGTCCGGTGGAGATGGCCCTTGTGAGTCCGGCGCTCGCCGGGCGCGTGCGACGCGCACTCGCTGAACGTCCGGTGCCTGAGGATCGTCAAGACCGTGGGCATGAGGGCCCGTTGGGGTCCTCCGCCGTCGCCGCCCATCTGCCGGCTCATCGCCCGCCAGTACCTGACGCCTCCCACGAGCGCGCCCAGCACCGCGAGGGCCATGAACGCGACGAAGATCCCCTCGATGTAGAGGATCGGGATGAACTTGGAGAAGACGATCCGCCCCTCGGGGAGGCTCCCCAGGTGGCCGAGCCAGGCCAGGAGTACCAGGAAGATCACGGCGGGGATCGCGAACAGGAGCGGCAGGGCGCGCGGATCGGCCAGGGCCCGCCCCATGAATGCCGGCGCCGCGTAGTGGGCGATGCTCGCGTCCCGGAGCGCCGCCATCACGCTCGCCGGCTTGGCGTCGCGGGGGCAGTACGTCGTGCACGTCGCGCACTGGTGGCAGAGCCAGATGGAGGAGTTGGCGAGGGCGCGCTCCTTGAGCCCCCACTGGACCCAGATCATCTCCTTCCGCGGAAAGGGGTTGTCGGGCGGCGAGATCGGGCACACCACCGAGCACGTCCCACACTGGTAGCAGCTCCCGAGGTCGCCGGCGCCGAGCCCGAGGATCTCCCGCGTGAACGCGAGATCCGGCTTCACGGCCGCCGGCACTAGAAACCCTTCATCGGGTTCGGGCCGATCGCCTTGACGGAGTCGACGAACGCGGCGAGGCGCGCGGGCAGGGCGTCGAAGTCCGAGATGGCCGCTTCCATCACCTGCGCCCGCTCCGGCTCCAGCATGAGCCGCGAGAGCGTCTCGCGGACGTTGTCCATCCGCGTCGTCAGGAGCTCGCTCCCCTTGATGAAGTGGCACTGGTAGTCCTCGCCGGGCTTGCAGCCGAGCAGCA
>JACQWC010000043.1 GCA_016209635.1 Candidatus Rokuibacteriota bacterium
GCCTCGAGCGCCTCGCGCGCGAGCCAGACCCAGCCGGGCAGGCCATGACTGCCGACGACCGAGGTGGTGAGCATCAGGCGCTCCCTCTGCGCCGGACCCGCGCGAGGCCGAGGTAGGCTTCGGTCACGCGCGGGTCCCGCAGCGCGTCAGCGGGCGGCCCCGCGGCGATCGTCTGGCCGAAGTCCACGACGGTCACGGCGTCGGCGAGGTCGGCGACCAGCTCCATGTCGTGCTCGACCCACAGCATAGCAGTCCCGCGCTCGTGCTTGAGGCGGAGGAGGAAGCGGGCGAGATCCTCCTTCTCCTGCCGGTTCATGCCGGTCGACGGCTCGTCGAGGAGGATCAGCCCGGGCTCGAGCGCCAGCGCCCGGGCAAGGGACGCGAGCTTTTGCACGCCAAACGGGAGACTTGCGACCAGCTCCTTGCGGTAGCGCTCGAGCTCCAGATACTCCAGCACCTCCTCCGCCCGCTGGCGGTGGCGGATCTCCTCCCGGCGGGACCGGCCCCAGAAGAGGGCCGCCGCGAGCGATCCGCCCCGCATGTGGCGGTGCCGCCCGAGCATCACGTTGTCCAGCACGCTCATGTGGCGGAACAGCTCGATGAACTGGAAGGTGCGGGCGATCCCGAGCGCGGCGATCCGGTGGGGCGGGAGACCGAGGATCGACGACCCGCCAAACGTGATGCGGCCGCGGGTCGGCGCGTAGAAGCCGCTCACGCAGTTGAGGAGGCTCGTCTTCCCGGCGCCGTTCGGGCCGACGAGCGCGACGAGGCCGCCCGGCGGGACCTCCAGGCTCACGCCGTTGAGCGCGCGGAGCCCCTCGAACTCGAGCGACAGGTCCTCGATCGCTAGAACCATCGTCGCCGCCGGCGGTACTGCTTGACCTCGGTGTAGCTCCGGCGCCGCGCGTCGCCGCGCACCCCGAGGTAGAACTCCTGGATGTCCTCGTGGGCGAGGAGTCGCTCCGGCGTGCCCTCGTAGACGATCCGCCCGTGCTCCATCACGTACCCGTGGTCGGCGATCTCGAGGGCCGCGCCGGCGTTCTGCTCGACCAGCAGGATCGCAAGCCCCAGCTCGTCGCGCAGGCGGCGGACGAGGCCGAAGAGGGTCTCGACCACGATGGGCGCGAGGCCGAACGAGAGCTCGTCGATGAGCAGCACGGTCGGCTGCGTGAGGAGCGCCGTCGCGACGGCGAGCATCTGGCGCTCGCCGCCGGAGAGGTACCCCGCGAGCTGCCGCCGCCGCTCGGCGACCACCGGGAAGTACTCCCAGAGCTGCTCGAGGGTGATCCGGCCCCGGCGGCCCGGGACGAGGGCGCGGAGGTTCTCGCCGACGGTGAGGGTCTCGAAGATCTTGTCGCGCTCGGGAACGAGCACGAGCCCCGCGCGGGCGAGCGCGTGCGGGGGGCGGCCGTTGACGACGCGGCCGAGGTAGACGACGCGGCCGTCGGTGATCCGCGCGTTGTCGCTGCCGAGGAAGCCCGAGATGGCCCGGAGGGTCGTGGTCTTCCCGGCACCGTTGGTCCCGAGGAGGACCACGATGCTCCGCTCGGGGACGCGCAGGGTCACCCCCTGGATGGCGGTGATCACGTGGTGGTAGACGACCTCGACCTGCTCGAGCTCGAGGAGCGGCGTCACGGGGCGGGGCGGAGGGGCCGGTACCTGAAGGGCCAGAGGAAGAACCAGTTGCGGACCCGGCGCCAGATGCCGGCGAGCCCCTGGGGCTCGAAGATCAGGAACAGGGCCATCAGGAGGCCGAAGGCGCCGAACTTGAGGGGGAAGAGGTAGAACTCCGCCCCGCCCGGGAGACGCAGCGCCGCGACCCCCGCGTCGATCCCGTAGGGCAGGAGGGTCACGAACGCGGCGCCGAGGACGGCGCCCAGCTCGGACCCGAGGCCGCCGATGATGATCATCGCGATGTACTCGATCGCGAGGAAGAAGCTGAACGCCTCGACCGACACGAAGCCACGGTGATAGGCGAAGAGGGCGCCCGCGACGGTCGTGAGCGTGCTCGACCAGACGAACGCGAGGAGCTTCGCGCCCGCGACGTTGATCCCGAGGCTCGCCGCGGCGATCTCGCGGTCTCGGATCGCCATCCACGCGCGGCCCACCCGGCTCCGCTTGAGATTCACGCAGACGAGGAGGACGAGGGCCGCCACCCCGACGAGGGCGTAGTACCACGCGACGGTTCCGCGCAGGGTCAGGCCGCCGAGCCGCGGCGGCGGGATCGAGTAGCCGGTGTTGGCGCCCCACCGGCTCTGGAGCTCGCCGCCGACGTAGAGGACGACGTGGTGCATGGCGAGCGTGCCGAGGGCGAGGTAAAGACCCTTGAGGCGGAGGGCCGGGACGCCGACGATCAGGCCGAGCAGAGCCCCGACCGCGCCCGCGGCGGGGAGCGTGACGATGGGCGGGCTCTTGAACGCCTCGACGAGCGCCGCGGTCGTGAAGGCGCCGGCGGCCAGGAAGCCCGCATGGCCGAGCGACACCTGTCCCGCGAGCCCGGTCAGAACGTTGAGCGCCAGCGCGCCGACGGCGGCGAGGGCCGTCTGGGTGACGAGGTCGACGACGAAGGGCGAGGCCGAGCGCGGGAGGAGGAGGAGGCCGGCGACGAGCGCGGCGAGCGCCACCCGGCGCAGTCGCGTGTCCACGAGCGCCAGGTCGGCCCCGTAGCTGATCTTGAAGTAGCCGCCGCCGAGCGCCACTACACGCGCTCGAGTTCTTCCCTGGTCCCGAAGAGCCCCCACGGGCGGAGCAGCAGCATGGCGAGCAGACAGAGGAAGGGCGAGACGTCCGAGAGCAGCGGGTTGCCGTACTTGACCGACAGCACCTCGACGGCAGCGACGATGAGTGCGCCCGGAATGACCCCGCCGAGGCTGTCCAGCCCGCCGACGAGCGCCACCGCGAACGCCTTGAGCCCGAGGACGCCGAGCGAGGGTTCGAGGCGGACGTTGCTCGCGTAGAGCATCCCGGCGAGGGCCCCCGCGAACGCGGCCAGCGCCCAGGAGAGCGCGAACACGAGGTGGAAGTCGATGCCCCGCTGCGCCGCGAGCAGGGGGCGCTCGCCCGACGCCCGGATCTGGATCCCGAGCGGCGAGAAGCGGAGGAACAGGAAGAGGCCGGTGAAGAGCGCCCCCGCGACACCGACCGTTGCGAGATCGAAGGTCGACACGACCGCGCCGCCGCCGAGCGCCCGCGGCGGGTTCGCGAGGCCGAGCAGCTCCCGCGGATAGCGGATCCGGTCGGTGAAGAGCATGACGATCAGCGCCCGGAGGAGGATGCCGAGCGTGACGGTGACGAGCACCGCGGCGAAGACCGGGTGGCCCGCCATGGGCCGCATGAGGAGCCGGTAGATGACGAAACCCGCGAGCGCGCTTCCGAGCGCCGCCAGCGGGAGCGCCGCCGCGGGGGCGCCGCCGACGGCGCTCGCGGTGGCGAAGAGGAGATACCCGCCGAGCGTCATCATGTCGCCCTGGGCCAGGTTGAGGACGCGGGAGGCCCGGTAGACCAGGACGTACCCCGCGCCCAAGAGCGCGTAGAGGCTCGCGATGACGACGGTGCTCGCCAGGACCTGGGTCATCGCACGTCGAGGCGAGTCCAGCTGCCCACGGTGACGATCCCGTTCTTCGCGGGGTCCCAGCGGTAGACGATGTAGTAGGTCGACTTCCGGTAATGGTTGTCGGTGGTCCACTCGATCGGCCCGCCGCGGAGCCCTCGCGTGTCGACCTTCACGCCGGCCATGGCGGTCGCGAGCTTCTCGCGCGCGCACGGCCAGCCGCACGCCTTGAGCGCGGCCTCGAGGACCATCGCGGACACCCAGCCCTCCGACATGTAGTGGGCCGGGTGCTGCGTCTGGCCCTTGACCAGCGCGGCGATCTCGTTGTGGATCGGGAGATTCTCGAGGAAGAGCGTGTTGCCGCCGAACGCGTAGAGGCTCGGCGTCTTGAGGCGGGCGAGATCGTCCTGCGTCTGCTGGTGGGCGTAGAGTAGGTAGTTGCCCTTCCAGCCGAGTCGGTGCAGCGCCTCGAAGACGCCCAGCTCCACGTGCCACAGGGCCCAGGAGAGCACCCAGTCGACCCCGGCGTCCTTGAGCTTCTGCGCGAAGGGCGAGAAGTCCGTGGCCGCGCTCGGCACGATCACGATCGGCTCGGTGTCGAGCCCCATCTCCTTCGCCAGCTCGGCGGCGAACTCGAGCTCGATCCGCGAGAGCGGGATGTCCTGCGCGGCGAACCCCACCTTGACCTTCTTGCCGGCCGCCTGCGCCTTGATGAACCCGAGGGCGAAGCGGCTGTCCCACTTGGCGCCGAACGACGTCGAGCAGAAGATGAGCGGGTGGGCCGGCGGGAAGGCCTCGCGCGGGCACACCGCGCCGCCGAACATCAGCGGGATCTTCTGCGCCTCGGCCTCGGTCATGATCGGCTTGTAGGTGGCCGAGGTGGACGCGATCACGATGAGGAGCGAGGTCTCGCCGAGCTTCTTCGCGCCGGCGGCGGCGCGCTGCGGCTCGCCGCGGTCGTCCTCGTACGTGATCTCGACCGGATGGCCGTTGATCCCGCCCGCGTCGTTCACGCGCTTGAAGTAGACCTTGTAGGCCTCGTAGGTCGGCGCGTAGATCCCGGAGGCGCGGCCGGTGATCGCCGCGCTCATGCCGATGCGGTACGGCTCCTGGGCCCCGGCGCTGGCCGCCCCGAGGACGAGCGTCGAGAGGGCGAGGGACGCGAGCACGGTTCGTCGCATGTCAGTCCTCCGTGACGAGGCCGGCCACCTCCGCGGTGATCCGCCGCTCCTCGTCCGACGCGTACATGGATTCGATCAGGTCGCGGTAGCGCTCGAACATGAGCCGCCGCTTGACCTTGCGGGTCGGCGTGACGGGCTCGCCCTCCTGCTCGGGGTCCAGCTCGCGCGGTAGGACGCGGAAGGCCTTCACCTGCTCGACGCGCGCCAGGTGCGCGTTGGCGCGCCCCACCTCGCCCTCGATGAGCCGGAGCACCTCCGGGCTCCCGACGAGGGACGCGTACCCGGTGTGGAGGACGCCGTGCGCGCGCGCCCACTCGGCCACGGTCTCCGCGTCCAGCTCGAGGAGCGCGGCGAGGTACTTGCGGCCCTCGCCGACCACGACTGCCTCGCTCACGAACGGGCTCGCCCGGAGATGGCTCTCCACCTGGGAGGGGCTGACGTTCTTCCCGCCCGCGGTGATGAGGAGATCCTTCTGCCGGTCGACGAGCCTGAGCGCGCCGTCCGGGGTCCACTCTCCGACATCCCCCGTGCGGAGCCAGCCGTCGTCGAACGCCGCGCGCGTCGCCTCAGAATCGCGCCAGTAGCCGGCGAAGAGATCGGGCGCCCTCACGAGGACCTCGGCGTCCCTGCTCAGGCGGATCTCGGTGTTCGGGACCGGGGGGCCGACGTCGCCCGGCCGGGGCAGGGGCGCGCGCTGGCCGGAGATCAGCCCGCCGCCGGTCTCCGTCTGCCCGTACACCTCGCAGAGGTTCACGCCCCAGAGCTGCCAGAGCGCACCGACCTCACGCGGCAAGGGCGCGCCACTCGAGAGGACGAGCCGCGTCCGGGCCAGCCCGACCTTCTCGAGAAGCCAGCGGAAGACCAGGGCGCGCGCGAGCGCGTCGGCGAGGGCGAGCGGGGTCGATCGCCCGCCCCGCTGGCGGCGCGCCAGCGTGCGGCGCGCGAGGGCCACGGCCGCCCGATACGCCCAGCGCTTCGCGGGGGAGCTCGCGTCGATCCCGACGAGCAGGTGCGCCGCGAACTTCTGGAGATAGCGCGGGACCGTGAAGACGAAGGTGGGGGCGATCTCGTACATGGTCTCCGCGACCGTGTCGATGCTCTCCGGATAGTGCGGCACGATGTCGGCGATGAGCGGCATCGTGATCGCGATGTCGCGGCCCATCGTGTGGCAGAGGGGCAGCATCGCCACCACCCGGTGCTCGCCCGCCAGGAGGCTCGGGTAGTGGGCGAGGATGTTGCCGCACGCGGCCGCGTGCGCCCCGTGCCGGTAGAGCGCGCCCTTCGGGTGAGCCGTCGTGCCGGACGTGTAGACGATCGTCGCCGGGTCGTCCGGCCGGAGGGCCGCGACGCGCTGGGCGAGCGCCCGAGGCTCCGCCGCGAGCCGCTCGCGACCCCGCGCCTCCAGCTCGGCGAAGGCGTGGATCGCGTCGCGCTCGTACACGAAGCGCGCCCGCGTGTCGATGAGGACCACCGCGCGGACGCGGGGGCAGTCCGGAAGGACGGCGAGCGTCTTGTCGAGGTGCTCCTGGTCCTCCGCCACGACGAGGACGGCACCCCCATGCAGGAGGAGATGGCGGACCTCGCTCGGCGAGCTGGTCGGGTAGATGCCGTACGTGACGGCGCCGAGCGCCTGCGCGGCGAGATCCGCGATCGTCCACTCGGGGCAGGGGTCCCCGAGAATCGCGACCGCATCGCCCTGGGCGATCCCGAACTCCGCCTCGAGGCCGAGGGCGACCGCGGCGACCCGCTCGGCGAAGGTGCGCCAGGTCGTCTCGCGGTAGATGCCCAGCTCCTTCGAGCGGTACGCGACCCGATGCGGCCGCGCTCGCGCCCGCTCGAGAAGCAGGCCCGGGAGCGTGCTCGCGCGAAGCGCGTCGAAGTCGACCGCCGTCGGCGCGGACGAGGGCGGGCGCCCCAGGACCGGTCCGGCCATCGTGAGGGGAACGCTAGTCGCTCGTCACCGGGGTGTCAAGAGACGGCGACGCCGGGAAGCGGCTTCAGCGGTCCGCCGAGCGCGCGCACGACCGCGGCGACGGTCGCGTCCGGCGTGTTCATCGGGAGCACGCACCCGGGCCCGATGATGAGGCCCCGGCCACCGGTCTGAGCGATCGCGTCCTGGGCCTGGGCGACCGCCTGCTCCGGCGTGCCGTCGCGGAGCGTCCTCCACTGATCGAGCCCGCCGATCACGGCGCCGGGGACCTTCGCCGCGCCCTCGCGGAGCGACGGCGGCGTCGCGCGATCGTCCCAGTTCCAGGCATGGCCCGGCAGCCGCGCCAGTCGCTCGAACATCAGCGCGTCCCCGTGGCAATGGATGATCGTGAGGATCGAGCGGCCCTGGACGGACTCGAGGAAGCGCCGATCGTAGGGCTCGCCGAACCGCGCGTAGTCCTCTTCCGAGTGGGCGCTGCGGCTCGCGGCCTGGATCGAGTAGAACACGCCCGAGACGCCCTCGCGCAGGGCCAGGTCGGCGAACCGGATGAGGGTCTCGGTGATCGCCTCGAGCGCCGCCCGTACCGCGTCCGGGCGCTCGCGCAGGTCCGTGGCGAGGCGCTCGCCGGAAAGCTTCCGGGCGAGCGACAGCGGCGAGAAGAGCGTCGGGACCACCGGCGCGTCGCCGATGCGGCGGTCGAAGCCGAGCCGGATGATCGTCTCGATCTGGTCGACCCAGCCCGGCGCCGACCCTGGGTCGAGCGGCCGGATCGACGTCCAGTCGTCCCCGGAGCGCACGGCGCACCGGGCGCAGGGGCGGTGACCATCGGGCCGGACCTCGTCCGCTTCGACGCACCCCCACGCCGTCACCGCGTAGCCGCCGGTCGGCGTGATCTTGAGGAAGTCCGAGCCGTAGCGCTCGTGGAAGCGGAGGGTCGCCTGCGCCAGGCCCACGGGCGAGCGATCCACCGCGGGGAAGTGGCGCCACACCGCGTACGGCACGCGGTCGACGGAGGACCGGCCGAGGGCGGCGAGGATGCGTTCGCGTCGGCTCATTCCCTTCATGCGCGGAGGATGCCCTGGCTCAGGACGGGGGCGCCGCGCTCGTCCACGGTGTCGAACGACACGAGGTCACCGTGGCGGGCGTGCCCGCGGACCGTGAGGGTGGACGGTATTCCCACCATCCCCGTGAAGCGGGCGGCCAGCTCGCGGACCTTGCGGGGGTCGCCGTCGAGATCGGTGGCGACGACGCGCGAGACGGCGAGCGCGAGCGTCGCGGTGCCATGGAGGATCAGCCCCGGGAGCCCGGCGGCCCGGGCGATGGCGATGTCGGTGTGGATCGGGTTCCAGATCCGCGCGCACTCCGAGTACACGTGGGCGGCATGCTGGGAGAGGGCGACCGGCTCGCTCCAGCGGACGGCGCCGACCGGGGCGTCGAGCGGTGGCGCCGCCTCCCGCGTGGCTCCCCCGAGCGCCTCCACCCCACGGTAGACGGAGCCGTAGTCGGTCGTCGTCACCGGCTCGCCTGCCGCGCCCACGGTGTCGACGCGCAGGGTGACGAGCGCGCCCGAGCGCCGGCGGCTCACGCCGAGGACCCGGGCGGTCGTCGAGAGCGTCTCGCCGGCGCGGGGCGGGCGGTGGATGACGAGGTGGTGGGTCGCGTGGACGCCGAGCGGCCAGAGCGCCTCGTCGAGACTCTGCGCGCGCACGGCGAGGACGGCCGGCCACTCGTAGCACACGGGGAAGAGGGGATGGGGCAGGGGACCGGCGGGACGGGTGGTGTCGAAGTAGCGCCCGTCCCGCTCGCCGAGCGCGGCCGCGTAGGCCATGACCCAGCGGGCGTCGAGCGTGTGGACGAGCGGCCCGGCCGCCGTCCCGACGATCGCCGCCGAGATACCCGGAGCCGCCGTGGCGGGTGTCGTCACCGGGCCGCCGGGAAGTCCATGGACTCGACGAAGACCTGCTCGAAGTCCGGGTGCGTGGCGAGCGAGATGTGCTCGATCCGCTCGGCGATGGACTCGGTCCGCGCGCGCTCGGCCTCGGAGAGCAGGCAGAGCTGGGCGCCGAGGGAGGCCGCGTTGCCGACGTAGCGGACCCGGTCCCGGGGCAGCGGCGGGATGAGCCCGATCCGCTGTGCGCTGGCGATCGAGAGATAGTTGCCGAACCCGCCGGCGAGCATCAGCTCGGCGACCCGCCCCGCGGGCGTGCCCGAGACGCGCTGGAGCATCGCGATCCCGGACGCGATCGCGCCCTTGGCGAGCTGGACCTGGCGCACGTCGTCCTGGGTGAGGATGATCTCCTGGCGGGCGCCCGCCTCGCCCACCCGGAGCACGATCACCTGGCGCTCCTCGCCCCGCATCCCCACGCGCTCGCGCAGCCGGGGCGGCAGCGCGTCGCGCCCCTCCACCTGGATGAGGCCCGTCCGGTCGATCACGCCGGCGTCGAGGAGGCCCGCGAGGAGATCGATGACCCCCGAGCCGCAGATGCCGAGCGCCGGCCCCTCGCCGATCGTGAGCGCGTGGATGTCGTCGTCGACGCTCACGCGGTCGATCGCGCCGAGCGCGCCCCGCATGCCGTGACGGATCTGGGCGCCCTCGAGCGCGGGCCCCGCGGGCGCGGAGCAGGCCCACAGGCGCTCGCGGGAGCCCAGGATTACCTCGCCGTTCGTCCCGATGTCCACCGCGATGCGGACCTCGGGGCTCTCGTAGATCCGGGTCGCCAGCGCGACCCCGACCGCGTCGGCGCCGACGAAGCCGGCCACGATCGGCAGGAGGCAGACGCGCGCCTCGGGGGCCACCTTGAGGGAGAGATCGCGCGCGGGCAGCGTCAGCGCGTGGCGCATGACGGGGGCGTAGGGCGCCAGCCCCACGTACGTCGGGTCGACGTTGAGCAGGATGTGGTGCATGCAGGTGTTGCCGACGACGACGACCTTGTAGATCCACTTCGCGAGCACGCCCGACTCCCGGCAGACCTCGGCGATGTGCTGGTTCAGGAGGCCGATGATCCGCGTGTGGAGCTTCCGGAGATTCAGCGGATTGAACTGCGCGAAGGCGATGCGGGACATGAGATCGCCACCGAACACCGCCTGGGAGTTGAGGCTCGACACCGACGCGAGCTGCTCGGCCGAGTCCAGCTCGATGAGGGTCGTGACCACGCTCGTGGTGCCGATGTCGATCGCGAGGCCGAACTTCATCGACGACGTATCGCCCCGCTCGACCGCGATGATCCCGCCGCCGAAGGTGGTGACGGTCACGCCGCTCGGATCCTCCCTGAGCGCGCCCGGGAGGGCGTGGAGCAGGCTCGGGGGGAGGCGGGTCGGGCCGAGCCCGACCGCGGCGAGCAGCGCCTCGACGTCCGAGGTCTGGTGGTGCTCCTCGCGGGGCAGCGCGACCTTGACGACCTGCTTGGCGACGCCGGAGTCGAGCGTGATCCGGTCGAGCCCCGCGCCGCTGCCCGCGCCCAGGATCTGGAACGACTGTTCGTCGAGCGGCGGGGCGACCTGGACGGTCACGGACTCCGCGAGGTGACACTGGCAGGCGAGGCGGTAGGCCTCGCGGACCAGATTGTCGCCGAGCTGCACCTCGTCCATGATCGTGGGCGGTGGCACCGTCCCCGCGACGAACTTCACCCGGCAGGAGGTGCATCGGCCCCGGCCTCCGCACGTCGCCGTGATGTCGATCCCGGCCGCGTGCGCCGCCTTGAGGATGGTCGTGCCGGCAGGCACGGTCAGGACGCGGGGGACCGCGCCGTCGCGCGCCTCGTGGAGGATCGTCACCGACACGGCCATGTCGGGCCATTGTAGCCCAGGGCGCGATCTCGGCAGCACCAGCGCGCGCGGGCCGGGCGCGCGCGAGGCTTGCCCGAAGGGAGTCCTCCCGGTATGCTCCCGCGCATGGATCACCTCGATCTCGAGACGATGCGGCGCATCTCCCGGCTCGCCGGGTTCACGTGGAGCGACGCGGAGCTCCTGGCCATCCGTCCGGGGCTCGAGCGGACGGTCGGCCTCCTCGAGCGGCTGGAGTCGCTCCCGCTCGACGGCCTCGAGCCGACCACGCAGTACCGGGCGATCTGAGGTGGGCGACCTCGTCTGGACCAGGCTGACAGACCTCGCCCGGATGATCGCGACGAAAGAGGTCTCGCCCGTGGAGGTCGTGCGCGCCCACCTCGACCGGATCGCCCGGCTCGACCCGACGCTCCGCGCGTTCATCACCGTCTGCGCCGACGGGGCGCTCGACGCCGCCCGGGCGGCCGAGGCGGACCTCGTCGCCGGCCGTCTCCGCGGGCCCCTCCACGGCGTGCCGATCGGACTCAAGGACCTCTTCGACACGGAGGGCGTGCGCACGACCGGCGGGTCGACGATCCTCGCCGACTCGGTGCCGCGGGCCGACGCGACGGTGGTGCGCCGGCTGCGCGAGGCCGGCGCGATCGTGCTCGGCAAGCTGAACATGCACGAGTTCGCCTACGGGCCGGAGGGGCTGAACGCGCACTACGGCGACGCCTGGAACCCGTGGGATCGGAGCGAGCATCGGGTCGCGGGCGGGTCGTCGTCGGGCTCGGGCGTCGCGGTCGCGGCGGGGCTCTGTCCCGGGGCCCTGGGGTCGGACACGGGCGGCTCGATCCGGATCCCGGCGTCCCTGTGCGGGATCACGGGCCTGAAGCCGACCTACGGCCGCGCGAGCCGCGCGGGCGTGCTGCCGCTCGCCTGGTCGATGGACCACGTGGGCCCGATGGCCCGGACCGCGGCCGACTGCGCCCTGATGCTGGGCCCCATGGCGGGCTACGATCCCGCCGACGCGACGACCAGCGTCCTTCCCGTGCCCGATTACGTGGCGGCGCTCGCCGGGGAGGTGAAGGGGCTGCGCGTCGGGCTCCTGCGCGCGTTCTTCCTCGAGTCGGCGGCGCCCGAGATCCGCGAGGCCGTCGAGCGCGCGGCCCAGACCTTCGCCGGGCTGGGCGCGAGCGTCGACGAGGTGGCGCTCGCGCACGTCGACGACGTGGCCGCCGCGTCGTTCGCGATCGTCGGCGCCGAGGCCCTCGCGTACCACGCCCGGTGGATGCGGACGCGGCCGGAGGACTACCAGCCGGACGTCCGCGAGCGGCTCAAGATGGGCGCCTTCGTGAGCGGCGTCCACTACGTGCGCGCCCAGCAGGCGCGGGCCCTCGTCCGGCGCGCGGTGGACGACGCGCTCGCCAGGCGCGATATCCTGCTCTCGCCCACCACGCCGATCCCGGCGCCGCGGCTCGGCGAGCGGGAGCTCGCGCTCGGCGGCGCCCGGGTCGACGCGCGCGCGACGCTCATCCGGCTGACGCGCCCGTTCAACTTCTCAGGCCACCCCGCGTGCTCGCTGCCGTGCGGCTTCACCGCGGGCGGGTTGCCGATCGGCCTGCAGCTCGTCGGCCGGCCCTTCGACGAGGCGACGGTGCTCCGCGCGGCGGACGCCTACCAGCGCGCGACCGACTGGCACGCGCGACGCCCCATGCTGGATTGACCGTCCCGGAGGACGCGGATGGATGACCCGACCCTCGACCAACGGCTCGCCGCGCTCGAGTCCCGGCTCGGCCGCCTGGAAGCCCTCCTCGCCGGACTCGGCGACAAGCTGGATCGCCCGAGCCTGAATCTCGACGAGGCCCGCGCGAGCATCCAGTCGTGGGTGACCGACTACGTGTCGCTCAGGCTCCAGCAGCTCGTGCCCGAGACGTGCGAGCATGGCGCGCCGGAGGCGGAGGTCGCGAGCGACGGGCCGGTCCTTCCCGGCACGCGGATCCGCTGCACCGACGAGGTGCTCCACCGGCTCGGCCGCATCCCCATCCCGTTCGTCCGGCAGCTGGTGACCCAGCGGGTCGCCGACACCGCGCGCGCCGAGAAGGTCGGGCTCGTGGACGTCCCTTTCTTCGAGCGCGCCGCGACCTTCTGACAGTGCAAGCTCTCGGGGGAGGATCTCCTGAGCTTCGAGCACTGGGCCACGCACGTGACGGGCGGCGTCCGCCTGTAGGCCCCGGGCGGGGTCGCGGCTGACCCCCGACGAGCCCGTCCGCGTCCCCATCGAGGACTCGCTCGACCTCCACGCGTTCGACCCGCGCGACATCCCCTCCGTCGTCGCCGAGTACCTCGAGGCGGCGCACGCGCGCGGCTTCACGGAGGTCCGGCTGATCCACGGGCGGGGGATCGGGGTGCAGCGGCGCGTGGTGCAGTCCCTCCTGGCGAGACACCCGCGCGTGGCCGCCTACGCCGACGCGCCGCCGGAGCGCGGCGGCCACGGCGCCACGCTCGTCCGCCTCAAGGGCTGACGGGCCTGCGCCGCCCCTAGTCTCGGTCGGCGCGCAGGAGGAGCATGCGGTCCGTGAACGACTCGATCGCGGCGTCGCGGATCGTGAACGCGAACGCCGCGCGACAGCGGTCGGGGGCCTGGCGCACGAAGCGCTCGAGGTCCCGCAAGGCCTCCGCGGTCATCCGCATCCGGCCTGTCCAGTCGTCCCAGACGCGGACTTTCCTGATGACGGCGTCGTCGATCACCGTCAGTCCCGCGCCCCGGAGGAACGCCTTCCACTCCACCGTCCGGTAGGCGCGGACGTGCGACGGGTCCCGCCGCCGCTCCACCTCGGTGATGAAGGTGGCCGCCTCGGGGTCGTCGTGGCCGAGGATGTCCTGCAGGAGGAACGAGCCGCCCGGGCGGAGCGCCCGGGCGATCTGGCGGACGGCGGCGCCCACGTCGCCGAAGTGGTGGGGCGCGATCCGGCACGTGACGACGTCGAAGGCCGCCTCGCGGAAGGGGAGCGCCTCGACGTCGCCCGCGACGAAGCCGATGTTGTGGGCGCCCCGGCCCCGGACGAGCTCGCGGGCCGCGCGGAGCATCGGCTCCGTCAGGTCGAAGGCGACCACCCGGCGGGCGACGGCCGCGAAGGCGAGCGCCGTGTGGCCGCCGCCCGTGGCGACGTCGAGCACACGGGCGGGCCGGAGCGCCCGCCCCCACCCGAGCAGCCGCTCGAGGTCGTCCCCGCCGGCGTGCGTGGCGCTCGCGACGTAGGCGCCGGCGCTCGCGCCGAACTGCGCCTGGACGCGGCGCGCCTGGTCGCCGCTCACTTCGGCGCGGCCCGCTCGGCCAGGTGGCGGAGGAGGAAGTCGGCGTCGAGCGGCGAGAGATCGTAGCGCCGCGACGCCTCGTCGACGAGCTTCACCCGGTCGGTCTTCGGATCCTCCGCGAGCTGCTCGTCGATCCACTTCACCGCTTGCTTGATCGGCGCCTCACCTGCTGCCAACGGTCGTCCTCCTTCTCCCCGCGCTAGGGGGCCTCGAGGGTCCCGAGCCGCCGGCTCACCAGCGTGAGCGCCGCGACCACGAGCGCGGCCGACACCACGGCGGCCGCGGCCGTCCAGCCGACGACGCTTCCGGCGGACGCGGCCAGGACCAGGTTCCGCGCCGTCCAGCCGATCAGCGCGACGTAGACGAGGCAGACGACGGTCCCCGCGAGGCCGCTCCCGCTGGTCGACAGCGCCTCGGGGTTCCCCTCCCGGAAGTCCGGCCACGCCGCGCCGAAGGACAGCAAGAGTGTAGCAGTGGTGACGACCAGCATGAGGAGCAGGCTGAGGCTCGCCGCGACGACGATCGGATCGTCGACGAGGCGCAGGATTCCCGCCATGGCGATCGGCACGACGGCGACCAGGAGGAGGGCGCCATAGAGGAACGCCTTCGCCAGCACGAGGCGGAACACGCGCACCGGGCTCGAGAAGAGCACCCACGCGCCGCGCCCTTCGAGCGACATGCTGGGGAAGGCGAAGCGCAGCCCGAACGCCGTGACGAAGTAGCCGCACGCGAGGACGTTGAAGAGGAGCAGGCGCGCCACGGCCTCGGGTCGCGTCCCGACTTCCCCGAGCGGCGCCAGGAAGATGAACGACGTGTAGAGGAGCAGGAGGAGGCCGAGGAATCCCGCGCGCCCGAGCTCGTGCGGGCTCCTGAGGATGGCGAGGAGCTCGCGCTCGACGAGGGCCCCGATCGGCCCGCTGAGCCGACGGGGAAAGCCGCGGCCGTGCTCCCGCGCCCGGGTCCCGGCGCCGGCCGCCAGGACGAAGCCCTCGGCGATCGCCGGGAGCGTTCCCCGGTAAAGAGAGCGGCCGAGCGTGCCGGCCGCCAGGAGGGCGGCGAGCGGTGCGAGCCAGAGGGCCGCGCGGGTCGCCGTCGAGCCGGCGACGTCGCCCGTCGCCAGCGAGTAGAGCGTGGTGGCGAACGGGTGGGTCGGCCACAGCCGGAACTTCCCCTCGATGAACTTGATCGACCCCGGTTTGCCGTTCGGGATCCCGGGTTCGAAGATCGCCAGGAAGTCGTCGGTCGACGGGACCACGTTCTTCCCGACGAGGAGGGTGAACCCGAGCGCCAGCGCGGCCACCACCGCGCCGATGGCGAGCCGCGTCGGCGCGCGGCGGAAGACCGCGCCCGCCACCGTGGTGAGGAGGGCGCCCGCCCCGCCGGCGAGCCCCGCGAAGAGGGCCCCGAGGCCGAGCGCCGCGAGGTAGAAGTCGAGGGGCCGCCCGAAGGCCGTGCCGAGCGCGAGAAGCGCCGGGAGCCCGAGCACCGCCATCGCCCACGAGGTGAGCGCAAAGGTCTCGACGCTCCGGAGGACGTAGAGGCCGCCGAGCGGGAGGGGGGCCGTCAGCAGGAGGCGCGTGTCGCTCGCGCGGTAGAAGATCCACAGCCCCGAGGCGACGAAGCTGACCAGCGAGATGAAGAGCACGAGCACCATGAAGCTCTCGAGGAGGTAAAGGGTCAGCGCGGCGCCCGCCGTCTGGAGCTCGGCGAGCGCCAGGAGCCCGTGGCGGAAGGCGACGTACTCGGCGGCCATCACGAGGCCGAAGACCACCACGAACCCGGCGAACACGACGCGCCGCGCCCGGGCGCCGCGCGCCCGCAGCGCCCGGAAGCCACCCAGGTGCCGGAGGAGCAGCCTACCGACCAGCCGCGAAGTGGAGATAGAGCTCCTCGAGGGAGGCGTGACCGACCCCCGCCCGGACGCGCAGGCTGGCCAGATCCCCCTCGGCGACCAGGCGGCCGTTCTGGAGCAGGCCCACGCGATGGCAGATCGCTTCGGCGAAGCCGAGCGTGTGGGTGCAGACGAGCATGGCGCCCCCGCCTGCGGCGAAGCCGGTGAGCAGCTCCCGCGTGCGGATCGCGCTCTCCGGGTCGAGGCCGACGATCGGCTCGTCGATGATCAAGAGGCGCGGGGCGTGCAGCAGCGCGGCGACGATCGCGAGCTTCTGGCGGTGGCCGCGCGAGTAGTGCTCCACGTGGCCGTCGAGGATCGCCTCCATCCCGTCGTAGAGGTCCGCCAGCCGGGCGATCGCCGTTTGCCGCTCGGCCTGGGGGACGCCCCAGAGCTCGCCGACCAGGTGGAGGAACTCCCGGCCCGACATGCGCTCATAGGCGAACGGCTCGTCCGGGATGTAGCCGAGCAGCCGCTTCGCGCGCTCCGGCTCGCGGCCGAGGTCGATGCCCGCGATCAGCACCCTCCCGGCGGTGGGCCGGTAGAGGCCGGTGGCGAGCTTCACGGTGGTGGTCTTACCCGAGCCGTTCGGGCCGATGAGGCCGTAGATCTCTCCGGGCCCGATCTCGAGGGAGAGGCTGTCGAGGGCGAGCTGATCGGCGAACCGCTTGGAGAGGCCGTCGAAGCGGAGCACGGACCCGCCCCCAGCCTCGTCCAAGCGGTCCGGACGGGAGAGGTCTAGCACCTATTTTCCGTTGTCACGCTCGTACTTTGTCTTCCACTCCTTGTTGAGATCCTCGACGCCGGGGATGTACTTGATCGTGCTCCACGTGGCGCGCGCGGCTCCCCGCATCGCGTAGTAGAGGGTCTCGCTCAGCTCGTCGTCGGTGGCGCCGGCTTGCTTCGCAGCCGCGAAGCGTCCCGGCACTCAGGAGGTGCAGCCGGCCGCCGCCATGGCGGCCATCGCGACGAGCTGCATCGTCTTGGGGTCCAGCGCGCCCTCCCGGTAGTAGATTCCCGCGAACTCCTTCATTCCGGCCATATAGGGGTCCTCCGTGAGTTGGGGATGAGTTGCCGCGCCATTATACGCGCAGGGGCGTGCTCGCCGGGTCGGCAGACCGGAGCCACACGTACCCATGGCACGCCACCCGCGGTTGGCGCCGCTCTCACCCCGCCCGATAAGTGACTCGGCCAGTACCCATTGCACGCCACCCGCGGTTGGCGCCGGTCTCACCCCGCCCGATAAGGGAGATTGTTCACTTGACGAAGGGCGAATGTGCTAGCTTTGGGGTGTGACCTTTGGGCGCGCGATCTGGGAAGCGAGAAAAGCGGCCTCGATTTGGAAGTGGCTCGTGCTCGGTTTTGATCTGATCGGGGTGTCGGGCCTCTCGATTGGTCAGATTTTTGATATCTTCACGGCTCATCGTGGTTCGTTCTACGTTCTCATGGCGTGTACAGCGACACTTTTCATGTGCGGAGTCTGGCTGGTCGCGGAGCGTGCATGGACAAAGGTGGATGCTGAGCGGCGCGAACTGCTAAGACGATTTGAACCCCGCCTTGATCTGATATTTGACCGCGATTGTCCGGGCTGTGTGTACAAACCAACGATCAACGATCAGAGCGTGAGATGGCTGCGCGTCGGCGTGTTAAACATGGGCGGCGCATCCATCGGCGATGTTCGGGTATTTCTCGCGGAATTACGTGCGGTTGATCGTGGGAACTACACGCCTCGACACATTGCATTACCTACAATGTTGCGCCCAATGCATGACGAGTCGGATTCGGGGCTTCCACTCATACTGAATCCATCGCCGACGCATCTTCATATAGACTTCATTGCCAGATCCCGCAATTCCATAAACTTTCAATTTAACTTTGCGCCTCGTGGGATTAAGAGGCGCGTGCCCGTCCGGTGGTATTCGGGGAAATTGGTTGTAGATGGTCACGATGTTCCCGCATCTGAGCGCTACTTTCTAATCGGCCCCGACACCTTCGGGTTCATGACTTTGGATCTAACGCCCGATAGTGCAAAGATCGAACAATTGATTGCGTCGCGTCCCACTGATGGCACAAATGTGCCTGTGGAGGATGACGTAGAGTTTATCGGATCGGTGTAACAAATACTGGTGACCAAACAATCCAGCATGTTCAAGTCGTACTTGAGCGCATCAGACCCGATCCTGAAAATATCCCGCCATTGCCTGTAGTGCTTCATTTGATGCACGACAACCCACCCCTGGTTCTAATAGCTTCGGATCAGTATGAGCATCAGAGGGACTTTCGGTTAGATCCCGATGAGACCAAATATGTGGATGTCGTCTCGCGATTTGATGGAGAGCCGCGAATTCGTGTTCTCCATATCGAGCGCCGAGCGTATCGAGACATCAACCCGCCCGGTCGCTACGAATTAACTCTGTTCGTGCATGGCGAAGGCGTGTCGCTCCGCCGTGTGGTGGTCGTCGACATCGACGACGACCGCCTTACCTTTGCCCTCGGGTCAGCGCCTTGAACGACAAATTGTGGGCGGCGATGAGATGCCGGATCGTGTCTGCAAACAAATCGGCCCGCCGCCGCCGATTGAACCGAAATTCGAACTCGTCGAGATAGGCGTCAAGATGCTTCGCGCTGAGATGGTGATACGAGCCAATGATGGAGCGCTTGAACAGCGAGAACACGCCTTCAATTGTGTTCGTGTGGACTTGCCCACGCACCCATTCCTCTTTCGAGTGGTTGACGCTTTCGTGAGTGGTGTCGATCTCGGGCGCCATCTTATAGGCCGATGCATCGTCCGTATAGAGATGCTTCGACCCCTTCGCCATGTGTTCACGGAGGAACTTTCGCAGCGTCGCCTTCGTCGCCCGGTCCTCGACTTTGAGCCGCACGTCGCCGCCGCGCTGGATCGCGCCGAGGACCATGGTCTTGTTCTGCATGACCTTTGCCCGGAGTCCGCGACGACGACCGCCGATGTATGTCTCGTCCATTTCCACGGTGCCCGCCAGCGGCGGCGGGTTCGCCTCTTTCATCGCGGCGCGGATGCGGTGGCAAAGGTACCACGCAGTCTTGTACGACACGCCGAGCACGCGCTTGAGCTGGTTCGCGGAGATACCCTTGCGGGACTCGCACATGAGATAGGTGGTCATGAACCACTTCTCCAGCGGCAGGTGGGAATCGTGGAAGATGGTCCCAGCCGTCACACTAAACTGGTAGGAGCATTTCGAGCATTCGAACTTGCCCTGCGTGCGGATCGTGGAGACGGTCTTGGCGCTGCACCGCGGGCAGATCGGACCGTGCGGCCAGCGAACGCGTCCCAGATACTCTCGGCACTTTTCCTCAGTGGAAAACGCGCGGTTCAGATCGATAATAGTCATGGGAGCCTCCATGCCGAAGAAGAAGCCGAAGCACCAGGAGCCGCCGAAACACCCGCCGTCGCTCGAGGAGATGGGGACGAAGGACTTGCTGCGTTCCATCCGGGCCGACCTGGACGAGAAGGCGAAGCATGCTGGATTGGCCCACCCCGAAAGCCCGCTAAAACCGCCCCGAGCCCGCTAGGTACCGCCGCCGTCCGTTCCATGACCGGGAGTCTACGAGGCCAATGACCCTTCGTCAAGTGAATAGGCGGACCGATAAGTGTCACCAGGCCAATTGGCTCTTGACTGGTGAAGGTTCAGTGTGAAAATGGCGAGCCAAGGCCATGCTCCATATTCCGCTCGACCGCTCAAAAGCGGTGCCGCTGGCGCGCCAGATCGGGGGACACCTCGAGCGACTCATCCGCGAGCGCCACCTCGGGCCCGGGGTGAAGCTCCCCGCCACGCGCGAGCTGGCGCGGACGCTCGGCGTGAACCGCGCGACGGTCGCGCTGGCCTACGACGAGCTCGTCGCGGCCGGCTGGGCCCGGGCCCACGTCGGCCAGGGCACCTTCGTCGCCGAGACGCCCGGACGGGCCGGCGGCGAGGCAGGCGGTCCCCCCGCGAGCGGGGTTTCGAGCAGCGGGGCGGCGGCCGGCGCCGCGGCCAATCCCGCGCCCATCGACTGGTCCGGCCTCCTCTCCCGGAGCGCCCGCATCATCGCCTCGGACGACGCCGAGCGGCGCGGGCTCCTGCCGGGCGCCCTGGCGGAGACCGTCATCTCGTTCGCCGGGGGCATGCCCGACAGCGGGCTCTTTCCGACCGACGCGTTCCGTCGCGTCCTGAACCAGGTGGTCCGGGAGGACGGCGAGGCGCTCCTCCAGTACTACCCCACGGGTGGCTATCCCCCGCTCAGGCGGTACCTGGCCACCTACCTCCTCCGCTTCGGCCTCGAGGCGCGGCCCGAAGAGATTCTCATCGTCAACGGCTCCCAGCAGGGCTTCGACCTCATCGCCCGGACGTTCATCGACCCCGCCGACGTCGTGGCGATCGAGCAGCCGACCTATCCGCGGGCGATGCAGGTGTTTCGCTCGTTCGGCGCCGGGCTGCTCGCCGTGCCGTGGGACGCGGACGGACCGCGGGTGGACGTGTTCGAGCGGCTTCTCGAGCGGCACGCGCCCAAGCTCTTCTACTGTCAGCCGAGCGCCCACAACCCGACCGGCATGACGATCGGCGGGGAGCGGGCGTGGCGACTCCTCCAGGTCGCGGCGCGCCACCAGGTGCCGATCGTCGAGGACGGCTTCGACGGGAGCCTCTACTACGGCGAGCGTCCCGCGGTGCCGCTCAAGGCCGTCGACCGCGACGACCTCGTCCTCTACATCGGCACCTTCTCGAAGATCCTCTTCCCTGGGCTCAGGCTCGGATGGCTCGTGGCGCCGCCCCCGGTCACGGAGCGGCTCCAGGCCGCCAAGCAGCTCGCCGACCTCCACACGAGCGCGCTCCTCCAGGCGGCGGTCCACCGCTTCTGTGAGCGCCGGCTCCTGGACCGGCACGCGGCGCGCGTGGCCGCAGAGTACGGCCGCCGGCGCGCGCTGCTCCTGACCGCGCTCCGCCGCCGGATGCCGGTCGACGTGGCATGGACGGACCCGCGGGGCGGGTTCTCGCTCCTCCTCACCCTCCCGCCCGGGTGGAGCGCCACCGCCCTGCTCCCGCGCGCCGTCGAGCGCGGCGTGGCCTTCACTCCGGGGGCGGCGTTCTTCCTCGACGGGGGAGGGGAGCGGACGCTGCGTCTCTCGTTCTCGTCGATCGCCGCGGGGCGGATCGACGAGGGGGTGCGGCGGCTCGCCGACGCGATCAAGGCGATGGCGGAGCGGCCGGCGGCGCGCCGGATCCCCGAGCGCGCCGCCGTGCCGCTCGTCTGAAGCGAACCTCAACAAGGAGAATCCCGATGTCAGAGCCGAACGGGCTGCGGATCGCGGATCGGAAGCACATCGGCCTCGCCGAGATGCTGAAGGGCGGGGTCATCATGGACGTCACGAACGCGGAGCAGGCCAAGATCGCCGAGGACGCGGGGGCCGCGTCGGTGATGGCGCTCGAGCGGGTGCCCGCCGATATCAGGAGAGACGGCGGGGTGGCCCGGATGGCGTCGGTCAAGAAGATCCGGGAGATCCAGAAGACCGTCACGATCCCGGTGATGGCGAAGGCGCGGATCGGCCACTTCGTGGAGGCGCAGATCCTCGAGGCCGTCGGGGTGGACTTCATCGACGAGTCGGAGGTGCTCACGCCCGCCGACGAGCACTTCCACATCGACAAGTTCGCCTTCCGCGTGCCCTTCGTCTGCGGGGCGCGCGACCTGGGCGAAGCCCTGAGGCGCATCGGCGAGGGGGCCGCGATGATCCGCACCAAGGGCGAGGCGGGCTCGGGCAACATCGTCGAAGCGGTCCGCCACATGCGGGCGCTCGTGAGCGGCATCCGCCGGCTCACGCAGCTCGGTCCGGAGGAGCTGATGACCGAGGCGAAGACCCTCGGCGCGCCCTACGACCTGGTGCGCTGGGTGGCGCGGAACGGCCGGCTGCCCGTCCCGAACTTCTCGGCGGGCGGCATCGCCACGCCCGCGGACGCGGCGCTGATGATGCAGCTCGGCGCCGAGGCGGTCTTCGTCGGCTCGGGCATCTTCAAGTCCTCCGACCCGGCGGCGCGGGCGAAGGCGGTCGTGCAGGCGACGACCCACTACAAGGACCCGGACGTGCTGGCGCGGGTGAGCGAGGAGCTCGGGGAGGCGATGCCGGGGCTGGAGACCTCGAAGCTCCCGGAGAAGGAGCTCCTCCAGACGCGCGGCTGGTAGGGCGCGCGATGCGGATCGGCGTCCTGGCGCTCCAGGGGGACTTCGCGCTCCACGGACAGGCGCTCGCGCGCGCTGGCGGCGCGAGCCGAGGCCGGTCGACCGGAGAGGGGCGCCCCCCGGTCGACGTCGAGTCCGTGGAGGTGCGCAAGCCGGCGGATCTCGCCGACCTCGACGGGCTCATCATCCCCGGCGGCGAGTCCACGACGCTGCTCCGGCTCATGGCGGAGTGGGACTTCGTGCCGGCGATCGAGAAGTTCCACGCCGCGGGCAAGCCGATCTTCGGCACGTGCGCCGGACTCATCGTGCTCGCCCGCGACGTCGAGAACCCGCGGCAGTTCTCCCTCGGGTTGATCGACCTGAGCGTCGAGCGGAACGCCTACGGTCGCCAGCGGGAGTCCTTCGAGGCCCGGGGGGAGGCCCGCCTCGACGGCCGGCCGACGGCGATCGAGATGGTCTTCATCCGCGCGCCCCGCATCCGACGGCTGGGCGCTTCCGTCGAGACGCTCGCCCGCCATGGGGACGACCCGGTGCTGGCGCGCCAGGGCGACGTCCTCGTCGCCACGTTCCACCCGGAGCTGACGGACGACCCGGCCGTGCACCGGTACTTCTGCGAGATCGTGAGGCGGGCCAGGGCCAGGTGATCTTCCACGGCTACTACGCCGAGATCCCGCGCGCCGAGATCGACCGCTTCGTCCGATCCCAGGAGCTGGGCCGCCTCGTCACCCTGGGCCAGGACGGAACGCCGCACCTCGGGCTCTATCCCTTCGTCTACGACGACGGCGCGGTCGATCTCCACCTGGTCCGAAGCGACGAGCAGATCGCCGACCTGAGGGCGCGCCCGCGGTGCCTCTTCGAGGTCGACGAGACGCTGGCCGTGATCCCGTCCTACTGGGTGCACCCGGAGTACGCGGGCTCGGCGACGGCGTACCACCGGACCGTCATCTTCGAGTGCGAGGGCACCGTGGTCGAGGAGCCCGCCGCCGTGGCGGCCCAGCAGCAGCGGCTGCTCGCGCGGTACCAGCCCGAGGGCGGGTTCCGGCCGCTCGCCCCCGACGACGCGCTCTACCGGGGCGCCCTCGCCCAGCTCGCGGCCGTGAGGCTCGGGATCACGCGCGTGCGCGCCAAGTTCAAGCTCGGCCAGAACCGGCCCGTCGAGACGCGACGGAAGGTTATCGGCGAGCTCGAGCGGCGCGGGCGGCCGAACGACCGACGCGCCGCCGAGGCGCTCCGCTGGACCTTCGAGGGCGCAGAGCCTGCCGACGGCGCGGGCTCACCCGAGGCGTCGAGCTAGAGGAGACGACCATGCGGATCAGGGCCAACGGCATCGAGGTGAACTACGCGCTCGAGGGGCCGGCCTCCGCCCCCGTCGTCACGCTGAGCCGCTGGCTGGCGGCGAACCTCACGATGTGCTGTCATGCGATCGCGGGCCTCGGCCTGACCGACCGGCTGGGCACGATCGCGCTGCCGACGCTCGTCATCGTTGGCGAGGACGACCCGGGCACCCCGGTCGCCGCGGCGGAGGTGATCCACCGTCACATCACGGGCTCTCAGCTCAGGATCCTCAAATCCGCGTCGCATCTATCGAATCTCGAGCAGCCGGAGGCGTTCAACCGGGCGCTCGCCGACTTCCTCGCCGAGGTCGACGGGGACCAACAAGGCCCTTGACAGGGCCACCCCCAGGGGGACTATACTCCGGTCGGACCACCCGACCATTAGCCCACTGTCCGCCTGTCTCACGTGAGGGAGGAGCGCATGGCAGCTCTGATTTGCGAGGTCGTATATCGCGGGATCTTCCAGAAGAACCTAGCGTCGCGGATCGCGCGGGGCATCGTGCTCTCGGCGCGCAGGTCCGGGCGGTGGGGGATCGCCTTCGGGCGGTACGGCGACAGCCCCCAGCGCAACGGCGTGCCGGCCAAGGATTTCGCGATCGTCGCCGACACGAAGGAGGAACTCGAGCAGAACATGGCCCGCTACGAGCCCAAGCACGTGGACGTCACCATCTGCGTCGACGACACGCTGGCGAAGGGCGTCGAATCGTGGGCGTGGTACGGGCTCCAGCCGATCAACCGGCTCACCGTGCCGGGGGGCACGGTCTTGATGACGTCGCTCCAGCCGTTCGACGACCTCCTCCGGGACATCCACACGAAGGACGCCCCGTACAAGCTCGCGCTGATCCGCGCCAAGGCCTCGTTCTCGGGCCTCTGGGTCTACAAGGAGGACCACACCGAGGTGCGGATCCTCGGCGCGCTCGCCAAGATCGCGCCGTCCTTCCTCAGCCTCGACGGGGTAGGCCAGGCGATCGCCGAGATGGAGTGGGGCTCCGACCTCAAGGTCGAGTCGGCGAAGAAGGCCTACGGGCGGCTCGAGACCCGCGAGGTCAAGCTGACCGAGGGGAATCCGGAGATCCCGTACTCGTTCGAGATGCCCAAGTGGTGGGAGATGCGGGAGGGCGTGACGATTCCGGCGATCCCGGTGGGCAAGCCGAAGGAGGATGGCAAGGGGTACGTGCCGGAGCGCAACCCGTACTTCAAGAAGTTCTCCTCGCGCACGATGCGGCCGGTCATCGACTTCGACACCTGCGTGAAGTGCACGCTCTGCTGGATCCAGTGCCCCGACTCCTGCTTCGACGTCATGCCCGACGGGACCTACGACGCCAACATGGAGGCGTGCTGCGGCTGCGGCGTCTGCGAGGCGGTCTGCCCCGTAGAGAAGTGCATCACCATGGTGAACGAGACGGTCTTCGACGACAACGCCAGCCAGTGGGAGA
>JACQWC010000044.1 GCA_016209635.1 Candidatus Rokuibacteriota bacterium
ATCTGACCAAGGCGGCCCAGATCGTGAACAATCGCGAGAACCGCCCCTTCGAGCTGTACCTCTTCATCGCGCTCGTCTACTGGGTCTGCACCTACTCCATGTCGCGGATGGCCCGGCACCTCGAGCGCCGGGCCATCCTCGCCTGACCCCGCCCCGCGGGTTACAGCCCCAGCATCTTGGCGGCGTTGTCGCGGGCGACCATCTTGATCTGGGCGTCGGTGATCCCGTTCGCCTTGAGCCCGGCGACCATCGCCTTCATCCCGTCCATATGCCCGGGGTTGCCGGTCTGGCCGAGGTCCGTCCCCACGACGAAGTGCTGGGCGCCGACGGCCTTGATCGCCTCGGCGTTGTCCTTCACCGAGACGTTCTTCCAGTGCGCCATCCAACCCATGTGGGCGTTCGGCCCCATGAGCGTGCCCAGGAAGTCGATCTCGATCTTGGCGCCCATGGCCGCCGCCTGCTTCATCTGCTCGGTGTTCATGTTGACGACCGTGAACATCGCGTGGGTCACGACGACGTGGTTGATGCCGACGTCCTTCGCCTGCTTCACGAGCGCCAGGGACTCGGTGGCCGACGAGTGGCCCGTGCAGAAGACGAGGTTCTGCTTGGCGCAGATCTTCATGACCTCGATGACCGCGGGGAGCACCTTCCCCTGGGCGTCCACGACCTTCATGCCTTCCGGCGCGTCCTTGAAGGTCTTCACGTGGTTGTCGGCGTCGAAGGTGGGCATGTAGACGATCTTGCCGTACCCACCCTCCATGCGCCACATCCACTGCACGGCCTCGGGGTTGATCCCGTAGGGGCCGTTCAGGACGATGCCGCCGAAGACCGGGATCCCCGGCGCCAGCCGCCGCGTCAGGAACGCGCGCGCGCCCGTCTCCATCACGTGGTTCTTGAGCACGAGCGCTCCCATCTTGGCGTCGATGGCCTTGCGCGCGACCTCGATATCGTCCACGGCGCGGCCGAAGACGTCGGGGGAGGAGAGGACGTGCCAGACGATCATGCCCTCGATGGGGCTCGTCATCGGAGGTGGCGGGGGAAACACCCGCACCTGTGCCTCGGCGACGCCGGCCCCGGCCAGGGTCGCCACCGCCGCCCCTCGCGCCGCCGTTTTGAGGAACTCCCGGCGACCGGCGAGATCGGCAGAGCCGTGGCCGCAGCAGCACGTGAGCTTCCACCGTTTGATCTTCATCGACGTGATCCTCCTCCCCGCAGGGTCGGTCCGCTGGACGCTTTCTGCGCCCCGGAACGCCGCGAGAATAGGACCGGGCAGGAGACGTGTCAAGGCGCGCCGCCCGCCGGCGACGCGCGAAGAAACTGTTTCGCCCTTGGCCGATCTCCGCTAAGGTCAAGGGCGATACGCATATGACGAGGATCACGCTCGTGGTACTGGCGCTCGCCGCCGTCACCCTCGCCGGCTGCAGGGGCGAGACGCCCGCGACTGCCGCGCCCCAGAAGCCTGGGGGCGCGGCGGCGAAGCCGCGCGAGGTGAGGGTGGTGCCGGCAGCGGAGGAGCGGGTCGCGCGGGTCGTCGTCGCCACCGGCACGCTCGCCGCCGACGACCAGACCGTGCTCGGCCTGAAGGTCGCCGGTCGCCTCGCCGAGATTCCCGTCGATCTGGGGAGCCCGGTCCGTCGGGGCCAGGTGGTGGCCCGGCTCGACCCCACGGATTTTCGCCTCCAGGTCGAGCAGGCCGAGGCCGCGCTCCAGCAGGCGCGCGCCCGGCTCGGCCTCCCGCTCGAGGGGACCGGCGATCGCATCGACCCCGCCGAGACGGCACTCGTCCGCCAGGCGCGCGCGGTGCTCGAGGAGGCGCGCCTCACCCGCGACCGGATGGTGAAGCTCTGGGAGCGGGAGCTGATCGCGCGCGCTCAGCTCGACACGGCGATCGCCTCGCTCGGGGTCGCCGAGGGGCGCTATCAGGAGGCGATCGAAGAGGTGCGCAACCGGCAGGCCATCGTCGTCCAGCGGCGCTCGGAGCTGGAGATCGCCCGCCAGCAAGCGGCCGACGCGGTGCTCGTCTCGCCGATCGACGGCGCCGTGCGCGAGCGCCACGCGTCGGTCGGCCAGTACCTCGCCGCGGGCGCGCCGGTGGTGACGGTCGTGAGCCTCCATCCGCTCCGCCTGCGCCTCGCCGTCCCCGAGCGCGACGCGGCGGCGGTGCGCGTCGGGCAGTCCGTTCGCGTGACGGTGGAGGGGGATCCGACGGCGCACGGCGGCCGCGTCGCGCGCCTGTCGCCGGCCATTCAGGAGCAGACGCGCACGCTGATGCTGGAGGCCGAGGTCGGCAACGAGCGCGGCGCGCTCCGGCCGGGCGCCTTCGCCAGGGCGGAGATCGTCACGGCCGCCGGGGAGCGCATCGTCACGGTGCCCGCCTCAGCGGTGATCGTGTTCGCGGGACTCGAGAAGGTGCTCGTGGTGCGGGACGGGCGCACGCTCGAGCAGCGCGTCCAGACCGCGCGCCGGGACGGGGGCCGGGTCGAGATCGCCTCGGGGCTCACCGCGGGCGAGCTGGTCGTGGCGGAGCCCGGGAACCTCACGGGCGGCCAGACCGTGACGGTCGTGAGGTAGGCCCAGGTGCAGAAGCTCGCCGAAGTCTCGATCCGCCGTCCCGTCTTCGCGTCGATGATCATCCTGGCACTGGTCGTCGTCGGCGCGGCGAGCTACTTCCGCCTCGGCGTGGATCGCTTCCCGAAGGTCGACCTCCCGACGGTGGCCATCCGCACCGGGCTCCCCGGCGCCTCGACCGAGGAGATGGAGACGCTGATCTCGCAGAAGCTCGAGGAGGCCGTCAACACGGTCGCGGGCATCAGCGAGCTGCGCTCGATCTCCGGCCCCGGCAACTCGGTCCTCATCGTCACGTTCAATCTCGACCGCGACATCGACGTGGCGGCGCAGGACGTCCGCGACCGCGTCTCCGCGATCATCCGGAACCTCCCCCGGGACATCACCGCTCCGGTGATCGCGAAGTTCGACAACGAGTCCGCGCCGGTCCTCACGGTTGCCGTGTCCGGCGACCGGTCCCTTCGCGAGCTGACGGAGATCGCCGACAAGCTGGTGAAGGTGGTGCTCGAGCGCTCGGCCGGCGTGGGCGAGGTGCGCATCGTCGGCGGCCTCGCGCGAGCGATCAACATCTGGATCACCGCCGACCGGCTGGCCGCCTACGGGCTGCCGATCACCGCGGTGCGCGACGCGATCGTCCGGCAGAACGCGGACCTGCCGGGCGGCAACGTGACGGCCGGCGGGAGCGAGGCGACGCTCCGGACGATGGGCCGGATCGTCGAGCCGCGCGCGTTCGGCGATCTCGTGATCACCACCATCAACGGCTCGCCTGTCCGCGTGCGGGACGTCGGGCGCGCCGAGGACGGCACGAAGGAGCAGCGCTCGGTCGCCCGGCTCAACGGCGTCCCGACGGTGACGCTCGAGGTCCGGCGGCAGTCGGGGGCGAACGCGGTCACCGTCATCGAGGCCGCCAAGGCGAGCCTCGGGCGGATCGCCGCCCAGGTGCCGCTCGACGTCCGGCTCGAGGTGATCCGCGACCAGTCGCGGTACATCTACGCGGCGCTCCACGAGATCAGCGTCCACCTCGTCCTCGGCAGCATCCTGGCGAGCCTGGTAGTCCTCGCCTTCATGCGGAGCTGGCGGTCCACCGTGATCGCCGCGGTCGCGATCCCGTCCTCCGTCATCGCGACCTTCGGCATGATGTGGGCGCTCGACTTCACGCTGAACAGCGTCACCATGCTCGCCCTCGTGCTCATGGTCGGCATCGTCATCGACGACGCGATCGTCGTGCTGGAGAACATCTTCCGCTTCGTCGAGGAGAAGCGGATGGGGCCGTTCGAGGCGGCGCGGCGGGCGACGGCGGACATCGGCCTCGCCGTCATGGCGACGACGTTCTCGCTCGTCGTCATCTTCGTCCCCGTTGCCTTCATGTCCTCGATCTCGGGCCGCTTCCTCTACCAGTTCGGTCTCACGGCCGCGGTCGCGGTCCTCGTCTCCCTGCTCGTCTCCTTCACCCTCACCCCGATGATGAGCGCCCGGCTCCTCCGCGGCGAGGACGCGGGCGGCGAACGCGAGGGCCCGGCGGAGGCACCGGGTGAGGCGGGGGATGGGGGGCCCGGGGGGGACTCCAGAGCGAGTGGGGTTCCGAGCCCAGGAGCCAGCCCCCGCCTCGATGTCGCGCGGTCCCGCCGCGGGTTCGACGCCTGGCTCGACCACGGCTACGCCTGGACGCTCGCGCTCGCGATGCGCCACCGGTTCGCCTTGGTCCTCCTGTCGCTCGCCATCATCGGGTCGGCGGTGCCGCTCTACGGCCTCGTCAAGCAGGAGTACATCCCGTCGGACGTCGACGAGGCGGAGTTCGACGTGATCGTGAACGCGCCCGAGGGGATGAGCCTCGCGGCGATGGACGAGGCGATGCGCGCGGTCGACGCGGAGCTCCGGGCGACGCCCGGCGTGCGGGTCGCGCTCACGACGGCGGGCGGCGCGTTCCTCGGCCGCGTCAACACGGGCTTGGCCTATGTACGGATCGCCCCGCACGGCGAGCGGACGGTGACGGCGGCGCGCCTCTGGCGCGGGCTCTGGGCCGGCGACCCGCTCGGCGCCTTCCGCGGCAACTACACCCAGCGCGACGTCATGCGGGAGGTGCGCCGGCGCCTTTCCAAGTTCCGCGACCTGCGCGTCACGGTCCGCAACGCCCCCACCTTCAACATCGGCGGCGGGAGCTTCGACATCGACTTCGTCCTCCGCGGGCCGGACCTTCAGGCGCTCGCCGCGTATGGCGAGCGGCTGCGGGAGCGGGCGATCGCGCTCGGCGGGATCCTCGACGCCGACACGACGCTCCGGCTCGACAAGCCCGAGCTGCGTGTGGAGATCGACCGGGTCCGCGCGGGCGACCTCGGCGTTGACACGGAGCAAATCGCGACGGCGCTCCGCCTCATGGTGGGCGGCGACCAAGAGGTGTCGAAGTTCCGCGACCCGGCGGTGAACGAGGATTACGACGTCGAGTTGCGGCTCGCCGAGGGCGACCGGAACGACCCCGCCACGATCTCGCGGCTCTGGGTCGGACGCCAGGGCGGGGGGCTCGTCCGGCTCGACAGCCTCGTCCGCGTCGTGCCGGCGCAGACCGCCTCGCGTATCGATCGCTCGGACCGCCAGCGCGAGGTGCGCCTGCGCGCCTCGGTCGCCCCGGGCTTCGGGCAGGCCGACCGGCTCGCGGCGCTGCGCGGGGCGGTCGCCGAGATGAACCTGCCCGCGGGCTACACCACCGCCATCTCCGGCCGGGGCCGCGAGCTCGAGCGCACCTTCCGCGAGTTCCTCTGGGTCTTCCTCCTCTCGGTCATCTTCATGTACATGATCCTCGCGTCCCAGTTCGAGAGCGTGGTGCATCCCCTGACCATCCTGCTCTCGCTGCCGCTCTCCGTCCCCTTCGCCCTCTTCTCCCTCTGGTACACGGGCAACACGCTGAACCTCTACTCGGCGCTCGGGATCCTCGTGCTCTTCGGCGTCGTCAAGAAGAACGCGATCCTCCAGATCGACCACATGAATAACCTGCGCGCGGCCGGCATGGAGCGCGCCGCCGCGATCGTCCAGGGGAACCGCGATCGCCTCCGGCCCATCCTCATGACCACGCTGACGCTCGTGGCGGGGATGCTGCCGCTCGCCGCCGGCTCCGGCCCCGGCGCCGAGGAGCGGCGCACGATCGCCGTCGTCGTGATCGGCGGCCAGATGCTGGCGCTCCTCCTGACGCTCCTCATCACGCCGGTCGCCTACTCGCTCTTCGAGGACCTGGCGCGGGCGCTCCGCTGGCCGCTCCCGGCGCTCAAGCGGGCCAGGCGGCGGGGGGCGATCCGCGTCCTGATCGAGCGCGCCCTGCGCGCGAACGGCCGATAGAGCGGACCTTTACAAGAGTTGACTGCTGTCAGCCATCCGTGGTAGGAATTTCTCCGAGATTTCGCAGGGTTTCGTTGTCCCGACGCTGACCGTGAAAGGTTTCCCCCTGACTACTGTTCGTTTGTCCGACCGGGGCGGGGCCTAGCCCGGCGGCGACCGCGGACTTGCGCCCCCAGTCAGAGCTGGAACTGTTCCAGGCCCTCGGGGGGCGTGAGGATGCCGACGTCCTGGCCGAGCTGTCCCGGAGGCTCCGGCGCTGCGTCCACTGGGTGCTGAACCGGATGCCGGGCGGCCATCGCCTCTCGGGCGAGGTGGAGGACATCGTGGGGGATGCGCGACTGCGCCTCGAGCTGCTGAGACACCGCGGATTCGAGGGCGGCGCTCCAGAGTTCAGGACCTACCTCTACAAGGTGGTCGTCAGCGCGTGCGTGGAGGCGGCGAACCGCCAGCGCTGGACCGCCTCGCTCGACGCGCCGGTCGCGCTCCCCGACGGCGAGGCGAAGCCCCTCGGCGACGTCCTCCGCGAGATGGTCGATCCCCACCTCCGGGCCGACGTCGAAGTGGAGACCGCGGAGGAAGCCAGCCGCGTGAGGACGGCCCTCGCGAGCCTCGACGGGCGGTGCCGGAGCCTCCTCCGGCGCTTCCACGTCGAGGAGCGCCCGATCAAGGAGCTGGCGCGCGCGGAAGGGGCGCGGGCGAACACGATCGAGGTCGCGCTCAGCCGCTGTCGGCAGCGGCTCTACGCGGCCGTCCTCTTCTCGTACGTCGACGGTTCCCGCGCGAACCGGCGGGAGCAGGTGACGCAGGCGGCCCAGCACCTCGAGGGCCAGCTCGGCGAGGTCTTCCGCGCGTGGTGGGCGGAGAACCGGTCCCCCACCCAGATCAGCAAGCAGCTCGGCGTGGAGCCCGGCGAGGCCAGGCGCCTCCTCGCGCGGGCCAAGCTCGAGGTCTGGCGTGCCGTCCGGGACGCGGGGGCCGCTTGACGCCGGAGCCCCAGGACTTCGAGCAGTTCTCGCGCGACCTCGACGAGGAGTGGCTGCGGCGGCGCTTGCTCAGTGACCTCCCGACCCGGATCAGCGCCGCTGAGGAGGACGAGCTGGCGCGCCAGCTCGGCCGTGCCGACCCGCTCGTCGAAGCTCCCGGGCCGCACTGGCTCGAGGCCATCCGGCACATCGTGGCCTCGTGGCCCGGTCGCCTCGCCGTCGCTGGCTCCATGGCCCTGCTCCTCGTCGCCGGATTCTTCGTCGGCCGCGTCTCGGAGAACGGCCCTGGGGGGCATCTGCCCGGCGCTGTCCCGCCGAAGCCCGTCTACGAGCCCGAGCGCGCCATCCGCCTCGGGATCACGGCGCCGGTGAAGGCCGAGTCGTACGTGAAGTTCAGGGAGGCGATGGCGCTCTACGGCGCCCCCGATTTCCCGTCGAAGGCGCTGCCGCTCCTCCGCGAGGCGGTCGCGGCCGATCCGACTAACGAGGAGGCGCAGTTCTGGCTCGGCGCGGCCCTGCTGCTCGAGCGAAAGCCCGCCGAGGCGATCGGCCCCCTCGAGGAAGCGCGACATCTGGCACCCCGGAGTGCCCAGTACGGACAGTACCTGCTTTACGCCTATCTCCAGGCGGGCGCCGTGGACAAGGCGCTCGCCCTCCAGGCCGAGATCCTCAGACGACCATGAGCCGGGCGGCTCTCGCGCTTGTCGCGCTCGTCGGGCTGCTCGTGCCCGGCCCGCTCGCCTGGGCGCAGAAGCCGCGGGCCGAGCGCCCGACCTACACCATCGGCGAGAAGTGGGTCCGGAACGACGGGTCGTACGAGCTGATCCGGATCGAGAAGGACCTCTACATCTTCTCCGCGGGGCCGGGCCAGGAAATCCACCTGACGAAGGACCTCGCCATCGCGAAGGTGGTGAAGGGCCGTGAGGTCCTCATCGAATTCGACTCACCACCGAAGTTCGGCTGGCCCCTGGAGGTGGGCAAGTGGGGAGTGGGCACTGGTGCGGTGCGACCCCAGGGCAGCCTCGCCTCCGTGGTCGTCCGTTTCGCGTGGAAGGTGGTGGCCTACGAGGACGTCCAGGTCGCCGGCGGAACGTTCAAAACGTTTCAGATCTCGATCGACGTGGAGGGTCTCAGATCGTCCTTCCCACTCGGAAGCTTCCGGCTCTGGTACGCTCCCGGGCCGCAGCGGCTCGTGAGGGCCGACGGGATCAGTCTTGGCGTTGTCAGCGACGCGGGTTCGCGGATGTCGCTGGAGCGCGTCGCCTTCGATCTGGCTGCGGTCGACCCGTCCACGACGGCGCCGACGGTCGCGTCACCGCCAGTGCCCGTGGCTCCTCCGCCGCCCGCCACCGCGCCGCCAGCCTCGCCCACAGCGCCGGCGCAAAGGGTCGAGAAGCCGGCTCTCGGTGGTGGCGCTGCGCAGAAGCCGCGGGCCGAGCGGCCGACCTATGCCATCGGCGAGAAGTGGATCCGGAACGACGGGACGTACGAGCTGGTTCGGATCGACAAGGACCTCTACGTTTTCTCCGCGGGCCCGGGCCAGGAGACCCACCTGACGAAGGACCTCGCCATCGCGAAGGTGGTGAGGGGCGGCCGGGTCGAGTTGGAGCTCGACCCCGCGCCGAAGCTCGGCTGGCCCCTCGAGATCGGGAAGTGGGGGAGGAGCGCGGGGACCCTGCGTCCCGGAGGGAGCTCTAGCGCACCGGTCGATTTCACCTGGCAGGTCGTGGCATACGAGGACGTTCGGCTGTCTGGTGGAGCGGTCAAGACGTTTCAGATTTCGATCGACGTTCACAGTCGCGACTGGGTGATGGCCCTGGGGAACTTCCGGCTCTGGTATGCCCCCGACCTGCGGCAGCTCGTCAGGGCCGAAGGATATGGTTCGGGTGCAAGCACTTACACTGGATCGCGCGTGTCGCTGGACGTCCTTCGCTTCGAGGTGGCGGGGGTTGATCGTCCACCGACCGTGCCCGTGATCGCCGCGCCGCCCACTCCTGCGCCTCCCCAGGCCGTGAGGCTCAGCCTGAGCGGTCCCCCTGGCGCCGCTGTGCGGATCGACGGGACTCAGGCTCACCGCCTGGACCCCGTCTCGGGGAATCTCGCGGTCGATCTCCCACCCGGGAGGCACGTCGTCGAGGTGCTCGCTCCCGGCTTCGAGACGTGGACGGAGACGCTGACAGTCGTCGCCGGCCAATCCCCCGTCGAGCGGAAGGTCGTGCTGACGGCGATCCGGCGGGTGCCCCCGGCGATCGTGCTGATCGAGCCGAAGCCGGGGACGGTGGTGCGGGGTGACCAGGTGAAGCTGAGGGTCGAGGTGCGGAGCCCGTACCGGCTGCGCGCGGTCGAGATCTTTCGCGGTCCTGGAGCGCCCGAGCAGACGATTACCCGGGACCCGAAGGCGCCGGCGGGCGAGCCGTGGGTCGCGGAGCCCGTGGTGCGCCTGGCGGAGGGCGACAACGCGCTTCGGGTCGTGGCATTGGACGAGCACGGCGGGCGGGTCGAGCAGGCGGTGACGCTGACGCGCCAGAGCCTGATCGCGCTGGAGCTCAGAGGGCCACCCGGGGCCGAGGTGAAGGTCAACCAGGACCGGTACATGCTCGGGCCCGAGGGGACGCTCGGGCTCCAGCTCCCGCCGGGCAGCTACCAGGTCGAGGGAACCAAGCCGGGGTTTCGGGTGTCGCGGGAGGCGGTGACGCTCCAGCCGGGGCAGGGGCGAGCGGAGCACCGGCTGGGGATGGCGCCGGTGCCGCCGCCAGTGGCGGCGCTGCCGCCGGCGGACGCCGAGGCGCCGCGGATCGCGATCAACTACCCGCCGGCGGAGGCGAGGATCGAGCGGGAGCAGATCGTGATCACGGGGCTCGTGACGGACAACACCGAGGTGGCGCGCGTCCAGGTCGCCGTCAACGGCGTCGCGATTCCGGCGGGGCGGGACATCGGAGTGACGGGCAAGGGCTACATGGTTCGAATGCCCGTCACGCTCCAGCCGGGCGAGAACGTCATCGAGATCACGGCCGAGGACAAGGCCGGGAACGTGGCCCAGGTGGTCCGCACGGTGACGCGGATCCTTCCGGGTCCTCCCGCTCCGAAGGTCACCAATCGCTGGGCGGTCGTGATCGGCGTGGGCGAGTACGAGCGGCCGACGATCCCCAAGCTCCGCTTCGCGGTGCGGGACGCCGAGGCGATGTACGAGTTCCTGACGACGCGTGGCGGCTACCCCAGGGAAAACGTCTTGCTCCTCACCGACAACACAGCGCTCAAGCCGACCCTGCTCAACATCAAGCGGACCCTCGGCGACACCCTCGCGCGCAGAGCCGGTCGCGACGACATGGTGTTGATCTACTTCGCCGGACACGGAGCGCCCGAGATCGACGTGGGCGGAACGGAGAGCGACGGCCTGTCGAAGTACCTGGTGCCGAGAGACGGCGACCCGGATTCGCTCTACACGACGGCGTTCCCGATGGACGAGATCCAGCGGATCTTCTCGCGCATCCAGGCCGAGCGCGTGGTGCTGCTGCTCGACACCTGCTACAGCGGCACGGCAGGCGGCCGGACGCTCGCGCGGGGCAATGTGAGGGCGAGCGGGCTGAATGAGCAGTTCCTCGAGCGTCTCACCCGGAGCCGCGGGCGCGTGATCATGACGGCGAGCGGCCCGAACGAGGTCGCGCTGGAGCTGCTGGAGCTGGGGCACGGCGTCTTCACGTACTACCTGCTGGAAGGTCTGCGGGGCAGGGGAGACCGGAACGGGGACGGCGTTGTGACCGTGTCGGAGCTGTACGAGTACGTCGAGGAGCAGGTTGAGCGAAAGGCGCGAGAGGCCGGGGGGCGCCAGCGGCCGATGATGAAGGGCGAGATCGAGGGCACGCTCCCCCTGGCGCGGAGCGCGGGGCGATGAGCATGTCCCGTGGGCTTTCGCCTCGCTATCGTACTCTCGCGATGATCGTCGGCATTCTCGCGGTCGCGGATGGAGTCATCGCTGCCGACCGCGGTACGACGCCCCAGCGGCACGGCACGGGCGCCGGCCAGGTCCGCTACGCCTATTTCTCGACGGCGTTCTTGCGGACCGGGAACGTCTCTGACGACGACATGCCGCTCGCCCACACGGAGTTCGAGATCGGCAAGGATAAGCAGGTCGTGTTCGTCGGCGCGATCAACAACCCGCACCGGAACTTCGTCCAGCGTATCGTGCTCAAGCGTCCGAACGGGACGATCCACACGACCGCCCGGAAGGAGTTTACGGCTACAACTCGCTTCAACTGGTTCTATTGGGCCAGGGAGTTTCCGATCGACGAATTGCGCGCTTACCCAGGCCGCTGGAGCGTCGATTACTTTGTGGACGACCAGAATCTCGGAACGTACTCCTTCCTGCTCGGTGACGTCGCCATGCTAGCGCGCCTGCGGGAGCAGCGCGAGGGCCGACCGGGGTTGCCATCACCTGCCACCCCGCCGCGCGCGGAGCGGCCGACGTACGCCGTCGGCGAGAAGTGGTACCGGAACGACGGCGTCTACGAGCTTGTTCGGATCGAGAACGACCGGTACGTGTTCGAAGCTCCCTCAGGCGTGCAGGTCCGCCTGACGCGGGATCTGACGATCGCGGCAGTGCGAAAGGAGCCGCTCCTGTCCGCCCACCTGGAATTCGATCCCCCGCCACGGCTGGCCTGGCCCCTCGAGGTCGGAGCCTCCGGCGTGAGCGAGGTAACCGTGAGGAGTTCATATGCCTCGTGGCGTGCGGACGCCAGCGTCAGCTGGAAGGTCGAGGCCTACGAAGACGTCGTCACGGCCGCGGGCCGGTTCAAGGCTTTCAAGGTCTCCTTCACCCTGGGGCCGACTCAACAGGGATTCGGTCGGCCCTCCCAGCGGGCGCCAGTCTCTGAGTACTGGCGGTTCGCCGTCTGGTACTCCCCGGAAGTGCGCCAGCTCGTGAAGCTGGATGGCACCGCGCCGCCTCTGCTGAATTTCGAGGTCGTGGCCCTCGACCGGCCGGGAGCGACCCCGCCGGCGGTCGCTGCGACACCGACCCCGTCTCCTCCTTCGCCTCCTCCCGCCGCACCGGCGCCTCGTGTGCCGCCGGCGATCGCGCTCCTCGAGCCGGTGTCCGGCACGCCGATCCACAGCGACGAGGTCACGCTGCGGATTGAGGTGAAAAGTCCTCACCGGCTCACCGTCCTCCGGATCGTTAGGATGGAGGCAGGGAGAACAGTGCCTGTCCAGGGCTTCTTCCCCCGGCGCGTTGCCGGTGAGCCCTGGGTGGTGGAGATGCGTCTCCCGCTCAACGAGGGCGACAACGTCATCATGATCGAGGCGTCAGACGAGCAGGGCGCCACCGCCATCGAGAGGGTTACGCTGACGCGCCAGAGCCTGGTCGCGCTGGAGCTGCGTGGGCCGCCGGGCGCGCGGGTTCGGGTGAACCAGGATCAGCATGCCCTCACCCCCCAGGGCACGCTCACCCTCGAGCTCCCGCCGGGCGCCTACCGCGTCGAGGCCTCGAAGGAAGGGTTCAAGCCCTCTCGCGAGACGGTGACGCTGGCGCCCGGGCAGACGCGGGTGACTCACGCCCTCGCGCTCACGCCATCGCCGCCGCCGACCATCGCCCTCGTCGGCCCGCGCACCGACGTGCCGCTGCACGCGGACAAGGTCCGGCTCAGCGTCCGCGTCACGAGTCCCGAGCGGCTCGCCTCGCTCAGGATCGCGAAGGGGGACGACATCCTCGGCACGTTCACTCCTGCTGCCGGCGCGCGGGCGGGGGAGCCCTGGCTCGTCGAGGCGGAGGTGAGCCTCGCCGAGGGCGTGAACCGGCTCACCCTGGGGGCAGCGGACGAGCACGGGGCGCGGACGGAGCAAACGGTGACGCTGACGCGCCAGAGCCTGATCGCGCTGGAGCTGCGGGGGCCGCCGGGGGCGGAGGTGAAGGTCAACCAGGACCGGTACACGCTCGGGTCCGAGGGGACGCTCGGGCTACAACTCCCGCCGGGGAGCTACCAGGTCGAGGGGAGCCGGGAGGGGTACCGGCCGACGCGGGAGACGCTGACGCTGGCGCCGGGCCAGGGGAAAGCCGAGCACCGGCTGGGGATGGCGCCGGTGCCGCCGCCAAGGGCGGCGCTGCCGCCGGCGGACACGGAGGCGCCGCGGATCGCGATCAACTACCCGCCGGCGGAGGCGAGGATCGAGCGGGAGCAGATCGTGATCACGGGGCTCGTGACGGACAACACCGAGGTGGCGCGCGTCCAGATCATGGTGAACGGTGTCGAGGCGGGCCAGCCACGGGATATCTCGGTCACGGGCGCCAAGGCGTTCCCGATCCGCGCTCCGGCGGCGCTCCAGCCCGGCGAGAACGTCATCGAGGTCACGGCGACCGATCGCGCCGGCAACGGCGCCCAGGTCGTCAGGATCGTGACGCGCGTCGTGCCGGCGCCGCAGGCGCCGCCCGTCATCGCGCGCGAGCGCTGGGCCGTGGTCGTCGGCGTCGGGCGGTACGAGAGCCCGCGGATCCCCGGGCTCCGGTACACGGTGCCGGACGCCGAGGCGATCTACCAGGTCCTGACCGGCCCCGCCGGGTTCAAGAAGGAGAACGTCCTCCTCCTCACGGACAAGACCGAGCGGCGGCCGACGCTCCGGAACATCAAGTACGCGCTCGGCACCTTCCTCGCGCGGTCGGCGAAGAAGGACGATACCGTGGTCATCTTCTTCGCGGGCCACGGAGCGCCCGAGGTGGACCTGAGAGGCATCGAGCGCGACGGCCTCGCCAAGTACCTGGTCCCCCAGGACGCGGACCCCGACGATCTCTACGCGACCGCTCTCCCGATGGAGGAGCTGCAGACGGTCTTCTCCCGCATCGAGGCCGAGCGCATGGTGGTCTTCCTCGACGCCTGCTACAGCGGCGCGGCCGGCGGTCGCACTTTCTCGGCGGGGCGGACGCGCGCGACGGACCTCGACGACCTCTTCCTCGAGCGGCTCACGCGCGCCAAGGGGCGCGCGGTCATCACCGCGTCCCGGCCCGCCGAGGTGTCGATCGAGCTGACCGAGCTGGGCCATGGCGTCTTCACCTACTACCTCGTCGAAGGGCTCAGGGGCGCCGCGGACCTGAACCGTGACGGCATCGTCTCGCTTCAGGAGCTGTACGAGTACCTCGAGCAGCAGGTGACGCGGAAGGCGCGGTCGGTCGGCGGCAACCAGCACCCGGTGATGAAGGGCGAGCTGGAGGGCGTCCTCCCGCTGGTGAAGGTCGGGCGATGACCGTGGTGGCGAGAGGGCTGGCGTCAGGAGCCCGGGCGAGCCGCCTACGGCCAGATGGCGCCGAGCGTCAGCAGGAGGCCGGGAAAGTCGGGGTGCTCGACGACCTCGTCACCCCCGGCCCGGAGGACGAGCCGGTACCTGCCGGACTCGAGACGATAGCACTCGAGCCGCCGATCCTCGGGGTCCACGATCCAGAAGTGCGCGACCCCCAGCTCGGCGAGACGGGTCATCTTGGTGGTCCGGTCGTATCGGCGCGTCGCAGGCGACAGGACCTCGACGACCAGCGGCGGCGCGCCCTCGATTGCCCGGGCCGAGACCTGGGCCGGATCCGTCACGACGACGAGATCCGGCTGGACGACGTCCTGGCGCGTCAGGATGACGTCGATCGGCGCGTTGAAGACCTCGCCGAGTCCGCGCGCCTCGAAGTGGGCCTCGAGCCGTCGCTGGAGTCGCTTGGAGACACGCTGATGGAGAGGGCTCGGGGCGGGCGTCACGTGGAGCACTCCTGCCAGGAGCTCGTAGCGGTTCCTGTCGGAAGGGAGCCGCGCGTAGTCCTCGTAGGTGAGGGGCTGGTTGATCCTGCGACTCATGGCCGCACCTTATCACGATCGCGATCGCCGTCCAGAGTATCGTTCCGATGACGGACCGCTGTATCCACGCGCTACTCGCCGTTCACCCGGTCCTACAACTTCGGGTTCCGCTGCGCGAGGGCGGTCCCCTGATGATGTTGACTTCTGACTTCTGGGTTCTGAATTCTGGGGTCGGGCGCCGGGACTCGACGATCACCGATCGATGAGAAGCTTCCGCGCCCTCCCGAGCAGACGCTGGGGATCCGCCTCGCTCTTGAGGCCGAGGCGCATAGCGGTCTCGGTCCCCCACTGGCGAAGCCGCTGCCAGCGGCGGGAGGCGGGGCGCCGTCACAGGGCGGATCAGTGCGCAGCGCGGCCATGTCTGGTCCATGGTAGTTTCGGGCGATGTTACGCACGATTAGCGTACGCACGCGGGCAGGGGCGATCAAGCTCACGCTGCTGGTCGTGGCGCTTTGCCTGATTCCCTCCAGCGTCTCCGCGCAGCCACAGAAGTTGGCGGTCGTGATCGGTCTCGGGAAGTACAAGGATCCGGCGATTCGGCCGCTCCGCTACCCAGCGGCCGACGCACGCGCCATACGCGACTGGCTGGTCGACTCCAGAGGTGGTGGCTTCCCCGTCGGCAACGTCCAGCTCCTGCTGGACGAGCAAGCGACGCAGAAGGCCCTGCGGTCGGCGCTCGGGACGACCTGGCGCGCCGGGCGGTCAAGGGCGATACCGTGTTCATCTACTACGCGGGTCATGGAGCGCTCGAAGCCGACCTCGCCAACCGCGAGCCGGACGGGCAGGCGAAGTACCTCGTACCGTACGACGCCGACGCGAAGGACCTCTTCGCGAGCGCGATCAACATGACCGAGGTGGAGACCTTCTTCAGCCGAATCAGGGCGGAGACGGTGGTACTGGTCCTCGACACCTGCTATAGCGGCGCCGGCAGCGGCCGGGGCTTTGTCAACCTGCCAGCCGGCGGCCGCGACGTCGCGGTGAAGGGCGACTTCCTCGACCGGTTGGCGCAGGGGAAGGGGCGCGCCATCCTCACGGCGGCGGATGCGAACGAGGTCGCGCTCGAGGTCCCGGAGCTGAAACACGGATTGTTCACCTATCACTTCCTCGAAGGTCTCCGCGGCCGGGCGGACGCCCAGGGTAAAGGGTATGTCAGCCTTCAGGACGCGAGGGCGACCCGGCTCATCGCGAAGCCTCCGGCTCGATTCTAGCCTTCACCGGTACCCGTGTCAGCGCCCAGAGATGGATACACCTACTCCCCCTGGAGCGTCGGGTCGAGGAGGTCGCGGTGTGGTTGCCGCTTTACACGAGCCGGTCGAGCACCTCGGCGGGGACGCGCGCGCGCAGGGCCGGGTAGGCCTCCAGCAGCCGCGCGATGTCGGCCAGGTCCTTCTGGCGCTTGCTCGCACGGCGGGTTGCGTCCGTGGCGGCCCAGAGCTTGCCTTGAAGGAGGTCCTCGAGGCAGGCGACGGGCAGGCGGAGGCCCAGCAGATCGCTGACCGCCGCGCGATCGACGAAGGGCGCGTACCGCGGGTCGGTCTGGATCTGGACGCGCAGCTCCGAGCCCGCCTCTGACACGTTCAGGCTGTGGGGAAAGCGCTCGACCCTGAATGCCCGGCGCATGAGCGCCTCGACCTCGGGGAGCTGATCGGTCGCGACCACGACATCGAGATCCAGGCTCACTACAGGCTCGGCGTAGGCGTTGACCGCCTGGCCGCCGACGAGGCAGTAGCGGATCCCGTGCTCCGCGAGCACGGCAATCAGCCGGTCGAGAAAGTCCGACCGGTCGGCGGTCACCACCTTCCAGAACTCGCGCGCGCGCATGATCCTGAGCCGCCCACGGGCTGGCGCCCGCTACCATCATAGTCGAGCGGCCGCCTCCCCCTGTAAGGTTCTCCCGGCCCCGCCGTCGGTTGGGGTGGTCATGGCCGAGCGTGCGTCCGTGCTAACATCGGCCACCAGATCGAGAGGGGTGCGGGCGAATGCCTGGAAGTCCCCGGAGATTGGGAACCCTCCCGTGAAGCGCCACGGCGTCGTCGCCGCCGTCCTGCTCGCCTGCGCCGTCCAGCCGTCTCCGTCAGACGCCCAGTGGTGGAAGGAGGCGACGCCCGCGAGCCGTCTCGACCAGCGCGTGCCGGACCCGTCGGGCCGGAGCGCGGCCCGCCTCAAGTGGGACGACGGCTACATCGAGGTCCAGGCGGGGGCGACCGCCGACAGGGCCCTGGCCCTCAACCGCGCCCACGAGCGCGCCCTGGCCCTCGACGCCGCCCGCCAGCTCGCCTACTTCAAGCTCGCCGAGGTCGTCGAGGGCGTCGCGATCGACGGCGTCACCATCGTCAAGAACGCGATGGTCGCCGACCAGACCGTCCGCTCGACCGTGCAGGCGCGGATCCGCGGCGCTGTCGTCGTGAGCGAGAGCGCGCGCGATCTCCCGGACGGAGCGGTCTGGGCCGAGGTCGTGATGGGCCTCCGTCTCCGCGGGGCGGGGAGCGTCACCGAGTCCGTCGTTCCCTGGGCGGCGTCCCGGCCGGCGGATCCGTTCAGTCCCGACCCGGCCTTCCGCGTCAACGACCGCTACACGGGGCTCATTGTCGACGCCTCCGACGCCGGCTTCTCGCCGGCGCTGGCGCCGCGACTGGTCGAGGAGGGGAGCGGCAAGGTCCTCTTCGGCCCGCATACGGTGGAGCCGGCCTCCCTCGCCCAGCAGGGCGCGGTCGGCTACGCCGCGGGGATGGCCGACGCGAAAGCGAGCGGGCGCGTGGGCGCGAACCCGCTGATCGTCAGGGCGGTGGGCTCGGCCGGGAGCCGTAAGGGCGACCTCGTCGTTTCAGTGAGAGACGCCGAGCGGGTGCTCGCGGCGGATCGCGACGGCGCCTTCCTCCCGAAGGCGGCGATCGTCCTGGTCCTCGGCAAGGATCGACGGGAGCTTGCGGCTCGACCAGGGAAGCGGCACGCCCTCCTCGTCGGGGTGGACGAGTACCGGCGCACCGGCGATGGCGGCTTGCCGCGCCTGAAGTTCGCGGTGCGAGACGCGCGAGCGGTCGAGCGCGTCCTGGCGACGGCAGGCGGGTTCCCCTCGGACGCCGTCACGGTGCTCGAGGACCGATCCGCGACCCGGGAGCGGGTCGTCGAGGCCCTCCGGGCCCTGCGGGGCCGGGTTCGCGAGGAAGATAGCGTGGTCATCTACTTCTCGGGGCACGGCTCGGTCGGCAACGGCGACGACAGCCGCCCCCACTATTTCCTGGTGCCCCACGACGGCCACCTCGCCGATCTCGCGAGGACCGCGCTGATGGACGACCTCCTCGAGGAGCTGATCGGCCAGCTCGCCGCGCGGCAGGTGGTGGTGATCCTCGACACCTGCTACGCGGGCGCCGGGGCGGGAGCGATCCGCGTTCGGGGCGTGACGAACCCGGGCGTGACGACGCGGCCTCCCGCGCGCCCGCTGATCGAGGCCTCGGCGGGCCGTGTTCTGCTATCCGCCAGCAAGCCCGACCAGGTCGCGTTCGAGGACGCTCAGCGCGCCGCGGGCGTCTTCAGCTCGTTCCTGGTCGAGGGGCTCGCCGGTGCCGCCGACCTCGACGGGGACGGCGCCATCACCGTGCTCGAGCTGTTCCAGTGGGTCTCGCCCCGCGTCCGCGACTACGCGCGCCGGGAATTCCAGGCGGAGCAGACTCCTGTCCTCGAGGTGCGCGGGCTCTCCGGTGAGATCACGCTGGCGCGAAGACCGTGATGCGATCCGCGGTCGTCGCTGCCCTGCTGCTCCTCTCCGTCGAGCCCGGGATGGTCTCTGCCCAGTCGCGCGAGACGCCCCTCAGCGAGGGGCGGCGCGCGGTCACGGTCCAGGGCGAGCGCTACGGCACGCTCGCCGACGAGAACCCGGTCACGCTCAGGGTGCGCGGCGTCTTCCAGAAGATCGTGCGCGCCGCTGGGCGCCGTCCCGGCGTGGCGCCCGAGGTCCACGTCCTCGACACGCCGCGGGTCATCGCCGAGGCGTTGCCGGGCGGCCTCGTGGTGGTCTCGCGGGGATTCGTCGACCTGGCGCGCGCCGACGAGAACGCGCTCGCCTTCATCCTCGCGCACGAGGTCGCGCACCTCGTCCGCGACCATCACGGGGTCCTCGAGTCCCTCGGGCTCCTCGGCGCGGGCCGGACGCCGGGTCGCGCCGGGCCCACGACCGAGCAGCCGGGCCGCGCGACCGCCACCGCCGAGCAGGTCCGCGCCTACCAGACGCTGGAGCTTGAGGCCGACCGGCTCGGCGTCCTCTTCGCGGCGCTGGCCGGCTACCAGACCTCCGCGGCGGTGCCGATACTCCTCACGCTGATCGCGCGCACGGGGCCAGACGCGTTCCACCCGGATCCGAAGGAGCGCGCGGGAGCGATCCGCGAGCAGCTCGCCGAGGTGAGCGACCACCTCGAAGTCTTCCACGCCGGGCTCTTCCTCCTGGCGGTCGGGCGCTACCTCGAGGCGGCCCGCGTGCTCGAGCACTTCCTCGGGCTTTTCCCGAGCCGCGAGGTGCTCTCGACGGTCGGCGTCGCGTACCACAAGGAGGCGCTGCGCTGGGTACCCCCGCCCGAGTTCCAGCACCTCCTGGTGATCGACCCGGCCACGCGGGCGCCCATGCCCCGGGGCGCCGCCGCGCATCCCGCGTTCCGGCCAATGATCGAGCGGGCGCTGCACTACTACACGCTGGCCGTCGACGCCGACCCGACCTACGCGCCGGCCGCGAACAACCTCGGCGCCGCCTACCTCGACCTCGGCGAGCGCGAGCTGGCGCTCGGCTACATCAACCGCGCCCTCCGCGAGGACGCGACGCTCGCGGCGGCGTACAACAACCGCGCCCTGGCCTCGATCGCGGGACGGGACTACCCGCGCGCCGAGGAGGACCTCCTCCGCGCGGCGCGCCTGGCTCCGGGGCTCCGCGAGGTCGCCGTGAACCTCGCCCGGCTCTACGAGACGCTCGGCCGCGCGGACGAGGCGCGCCGCTGGCAGCCGCGCGCGAGGCCCGCCGAGAGCCTGGCCCGCGAGCACGGGGGCGAGACCGTGGGACCGGTCTCGCCCGGCGCACCCCTCGATCAGCTCAGGGAGTGGATCGAGGAGCCGCGGGTCCGCCAGATCCGGATTCCCCTCGGCGCCGGCGCCTCGGGCGATCTCCGCTTGCTCGTCCTCGCCCAGCGGGGGGTCGTCGTCCTCGCCCGCAACAACGCGGTGGACGCCGTCGGTATCCTGCCGAGGCAGCGCGTGGCGAGCGGGCGCGGCGTGCGCGCGGGCGACGCGGGCGCCCGCGTGGAGGCGGCGTACGGCGCTCCCTCGGGGACCGACGGGATCCAGGCGCTCAACGTCTGGGGCTACCCGGCGCGGGCGCTCGCGGTCTTGCTCGTGAACGACCGGGTGCAGACCGTCTGGGTGGGCCGGCCGGGAAAGAGCGAGCGATGAAGGCGCCAGCGTTCCTGTGCTTCGTGGCGCTCGCGCTGCTCGCAGCGCGCCCCGCCCACGCCGAGCCCAGACGCGTGGCGGTGCTCGACTTCGCCAACACGGCGCGAGACCCGGCCGTCGACTGGCTCGGCCCCGCGGTCGCCGAGACACTGACGACCAAGCTCCACGCGATCCGCGGCTTCCATCTCGTGGAGCGACTCCAGATCTACCGCGTGCTCCAGGAGCAGAAGCTCGCCCTGAACGACCTCGTCGATCCCTCCCAGGCCGTCACGGTAGGAAAGCTCGTGGCCGCCGAGCAGGTCGTCCTGGGGGCGTACGCGGTCTTTGCGGGGACCGTGCGGTTCACGGCGCGCTTCGTCGACACGGCGACCGGGATCGTCGTGGCGACGAGCCAGGTCGACGGCGCCCTCGACCGGCGGAACCCGGGCGCCCTCTGGTCGGCCTTCGACCGGCTCGCGCTGGCGGCGATCGAGTCGCTCAATATCCGTGTCGCGATCGTCCAGGGCGAGCCAGAGCCGGTCCCGGCCGCTGCCGGCGAGCGCGTCGAGCCCACCGCTGAGGAGTGGGCGCGCCTGGCGCAGCCGCCGGCCGCCTCGCTCGAGGCGCAGGAAGCGTTCGGGCGCGGCAGCAGCGCCTACAAGCGCGACCTCCTGGCGGAGGCTGCGAGCGAGTTCGCGCGCGCGGCCGCGGTCGACCCGGCCTGGGGCGAGGCGTGGTACTCGCTCGCGAGCGCCCTCGAAGGCCTCGGCAAGTACCCGGAGGCCCTCGGCGCGGCGCAGACGGCGACCAAGATCTACGTCAGGTCGGGCAACGAGCCGGGACAGACGAGGGCCCTCGCCCTCCTCGGTCGCGTCCTGATCCGCCAGGGCCGCTACCCCGAGGCGCTCGGCTATTTCGCCCGGAGCCTCAGGCTCGCCGAGAGGCGGATCGATCTTCCAGCCAAGGCCCGGGTCTTCCGCGCCATCGCCGGCGTGCGGGCGCAGCAGGGCCGCTACGCCGATGCCCTCGCGTACTACGACAGGGCGCTCGTCATCGCCGAGCGGCTCGGGATGGCCGAGCGCCACGAGCTTCGCCGGCTGCGCGACGAAGCTCGGCGCATGGCGCGCGCGAGGTCATGACGGGCGTGCGCCGCGCGATCCTCGTGGCGATGGCGCTCCTTCTCGGACAGCCGGTCTCGCCCGGACAGGCCGAGGAGCCAGGGTGCCGGCCGCAGGGCGAGGTCCAGGTCTGCCAGGCGGTGGGGTTCGGCACGATCCTCAGCCAGGATACGGCGCAGGCGCGGGACGAGGCGTTGATCGACGCCCGGCGGCGGGCGCTCGAACAGGTGGCAGGCGTCCAGGTCGACGCCGAGACGATCACACGGAACCAGGTGCTGTTCGACCAGCTCGTCCGGACCCAGACGCGCGGGCTCATCCAGGCCGACCGGGTGCTCGACGAGGGGCCGACGGGCGACGGCCGCTATCGGGCGCGGATCGAGGCGTGGGTCAAGCCGGGCGAGGTTCAGGACCGCCTCGAGTCGCTGCTCTCCGACCTCTCCCTCGTGGTCCTCCTGCCCGAGCAGAACCTCGGCCGGCCCCAGCCGCAGCCCGTCGTCGAGAACGAGGTCGTCTCGCGCCTCATGGAGACGGGCTACCGCGTCCTCGATCACGCCCACGTGCGGCGCGTGGTCCAGCGGGACCAGGAGGCGGCGCTCCTCCGCGGAGACGAGCGCGCGACGCGCGAGATCGGGCTCCGCTTCCTCGCGAACCTGATCGTCATCGGCGAGGCCACGACGCGCTTCAGCCAGAACAACCTCGGGATCATCTCGGCCCACGCGCGCGTCACCGGCCGTGTGATCGAGGCCGAGACGGGCCGCGTGATCGCCAATGTCTCACTGCGTGAGGTTCGCGGCTTCGCGCAGGACCAGGTCGCGGCCGGCGAGCGGGCGCTGGCGAACGCCGCGCGGCCGGCCGCCGAGCAGCTGCTCCAGACCCTCGACGCCTACTTCAAGCGCAAGGAGCGGCGCGTCGAGGTGAGCCTGAGAGGGCTCCCGTCGCTCGACGAGTACCGGCGCGCGCGGGCCTTCCTCGAGAAGCAGCGCTGGGTGAGCGGCGTGGCCGAGGGAGGCTATTCGCCCGAGGCGTCCCTGATCGTCCTGACCTATCCGGAGAAGACGCTCTACCTCGCGGCCCGCATGGGCCGGGAGCCGCGCTACCGCCTCCTCGAGTTCGACCGGAGCCGGATCCTCGTGGAGTACCGGCCGTGAGCCGCCGGCGCGGAGCGATCGTCATCGTGGCCGCGCTGCTCTTCTCGGCGCTCGGTGTCGCATCGGGAGATCCGGTGTCAGCGGGGCTCGACCGGGTGGCCGGCAAGATCGAGCAGCTCGCCGAGGTGAAGGGGAAGAGGCTCGGCGTCGGCGAGTTCAGGATGACCGACGGGCGCGCCACCGAGCTGGGCGCGCACCTGGCCGATCAGCTCGAGGTGGCGCTCACCGGCCGCGCGCGGACGCGGGGGTTCGAGGTCGTTACGCGCTCGCAGCTCTGCCAGGTGATCCGCGAGAACAAGCTCTGGGTCGGCGACCAGTTCGATCCCGCGCTCCACACGAAGCTCGGCCGGCTCGGCCAGGCGGACTTCCTGACCACCGGGCGCGTCACCGACCTCGGACGACAGCTCTCGGTCACCGTGCGAGTCCTCGACACGGAGACGGGCAAGGCGGTCTGGGCCGAGTCCCTGACGCTCGCCGTCGACGAGGGGCTGAGACGGCTCCTCCCGCGGCCGCTCGCCGGTGACGGATGCGGCGAGGGGGTGGCGGCGGTCGCGACGAGCCAGCCAGCGCCGACGACGGCGGAGCGACTCGAGGTGAAGGTCTGGGCGGACAGGTCCGCCTACCGGATCGGCGACACGATCCAGTTCGGCCTGCGCGTCAACCGCGACGCGTACGTCACGCTCGTCAACATCGGGACGAGCGGCCAAGTGACGGTCATCTATCCGAACCGCTTCCACCAGAGCCATCTCGTCCGCGCGGGCCAGGAGGTGCTCGTCCCCCCGCGCGATTCGGCCTTCACCCTCACGGTGCAGGGCCCGGCCGGGTTCGACCAGGTGAGGGCGGTGGCGACGGAGGAGCCCGTGAGGCTCTTGCCCGGCGACTTCGCGAGCCAGGGGGCGACCTTCCGGTCGCTCGATCGCCTTCAGACGCGGGACCTCCTGGTCGGGATCCAGGCCGAGCGCGAGAAGGTCATGCCCACCCGGTGGGCCGAGGACGTCGTGGCGGTCGAGGTGAAGCACTAGACGTGTAAGGTCACGGAGCCGCGCCGGTCTCATGGGAGCGAAGGGCGAAGAATCGAGAGGAGGGGAGAGTCGCATGGCTCACTGGCGAGTATGGATCGGGGCAGCCGCAGTCGCGTTGCTGGCTTGGCTCGAGGTGGCGGCCGGCGCGGGGCCCTGGACGGCGCCCCTCCCGACGGACAAGGTCGAGAACGGCGTCAACTGGACGAGCCAGTTCATGTACGCCCGGGGGGTCGGCGTCGCGCCGCCGACGGCGACGAGCCCCGAGCACGCGCGCGCCCTCGCGGTCACGGCCGGGACGGCGCTGGCCCGGCAGGAGCTGCTGGCGATCGCCCGCGGCGTGGCCATCGACGGCAGGACGACGGTGCAGGCGCTCATGGTGACGAGCGCCATCACCGAAGCCCGTGTCTCCGGCGTGATCCGCGGGGCCCAGGTCGTCGAGACGCGCGATCTCGGCGGCGGGGCGGTGGAGGTGACGGTCGCGGTCCCGGCGACCGGCGAGTTCGCCGACGTCGTCCTGCCACGGCCCGCAGGACCGAAGCCCCCGGCTCCAGTCGCAGCGCCCGCGCCGGCCCCAGCGCCGGTGCCGCCGGTCCTCTACTCCGGCCTCGTGATCGACGCGCGGGGCCTCGGCGTCAGGCCCGCGATGGCGCCCAAGGTGGTGAGCGAAGGCGGCCAGGAGATCTACGGCTTCTCCGTCGTCGACCGGAACTGGGTCGTCCAGCAGGGAATGGTCGGCTACTCGAAGGACCCCGGCGCCGCCCGGGCCCACGAGCGCGTGGCCGACCGCCCGCTCATCGTGAAGGCGGTGGCGGCGGCGGGGGCGAGCAAGACCGACGTGGTGATCTCGAACGACGACGCGAAGCTCCTCCTGGGCTCGGGCCCGCATCTGGCCTTCCTCGAGAAGGCGCGTGTCATGTTCGTGGTGGACTGATGGCCCCGCGTCGCTCGCTCCCGCCGTGGATCCTGCTCGCCCTTCTCTTCCTCTCGACGGCGTGCGCCGCGCCCCTCAAGTCCCAGGGCGTGAGCGACACCGCGGCCCACCACTACGCGACCGGGATGAAGCTCCTCGAAAGCGGCGAGCTGGCGCGCGCCCAGGAGGAGTTCGAGCGGGCCCGCGGCCTGGCCCCCGGGTACGCGCCCGCGTGGGAGGGTCTCGGCCTCGTTGCGCTCGGGCGGCGCGATCTCGAATCGGCCGAAACGCTTCTCAGGGAATCGAAGTCGAGGGACCGGAAGTGGGTGGGGGCGTACCTCGGGCTCGCGAAGGTCCTCGCCGCCAAGGGCGATCTCGCCGCGGCGCGGCGGGAAGCCGAAGCCGCCCTCAAGATCGCCCCGAAGAACCCGCGCGTGCACCTCACGCTCGGGCAGGTCCATCTCCAGGCCTTCGAGTTCCAGCGCGCCGAGGCGAGCTTCGCCCGGGCCCTCGAGCTGGACCCGGCGTCGGCCGACGCGCGCCGCGAGTGGGACCGGTCGGTGAAGATCCGCCAGGCGGCGCCCGGCACGCTCGTCGGCAAGCGGATGGCGCTGGCCGACCCGATCACCCGCGGCGAGCTTGCGGCGCTGCTCGCCACCGAGCTCGGCGTCGAGACTCATCTCAGGAAGGCGCGGCCGGAGCTGTTCGACGCCTCGTTCCGGCCGCCGGGCTCTCCCGCCCAGGCGCCGGCGACGCCCGAGGCGCCGGTCGATCTCGGCTCCCACTGGGCGCGGAACGCGGTCGAGCTGGTGCTGCGCCTCGGCCTGATGGACGTCTATCCCGACCGGACCTTCAGGCCCGACGAGCCGGTGACGCGGTCGAGCCTCGCGATGACGCTCGAACAGGTCTTGGCCGTGGCGGGACGCGACCCCGCGCTCAAGACCCGACACGTGGGACAGCTGAGCCCGTTCCCCGACGTGCGGAGCGACCACTTCGCGTTCAACGCGGCCGTGGTCGTGACCACCCGCGGGCTCATGGAGGCGGAGCGGCCGAGCGGCGCCTTCCGTCTCTCGAGTCCTGTCGCGGGGCCCGAGGCGCTCCTGGCGGTGCGGAAGCTGGCGGAGCTGTTCTGACCCGTGGCGAGGGCGCTCGCGATCGTCCTCGGCCTCGCAGTCGGAGGCGCCGCGGCTCCCGCGAGCGCGGAGACGCTGGTCCTCCAGGGGAGAATGGCCGGGCGGATCGGCCTCCAGATCACCGAGCGCTACGAGCCCGCGCCTGGCACCCAGTGGATCACCCTCAAGTCGCACCGGACGCCCTCGTTCGGCTCGAAGACCTGGCGCCAGCGCGTCGTCACCGAGGAAGTCACCTACTCGCTCCGGCCGGACGAATCGTCGACGACCACCGACGGCTCCGGCAACACGGTGCTGACCGAGCGGTGGGAGCGCCCGCGCAGCGCGATCGAGGTCGTGCGGAAGCTCAGCCTGGACACCGAGGCACTCCTCCAGCCCCTGGAGAGCCGGGCGCCCTTCCCGCTTCCGGCGATCGTGGCCGAGGCGGCTCCCTTTCTCCGGCCGACCCCGATGGCGCAGGCGGACGATGCGGCGATCAGGGATCTCGCCCGGGGGCTCACCGCCGGCGCGCGGAGCGAGCGGGAGGCAGTCGCCGCCGTCCTCAACCACGTCGTCGACCTCCTCCGGTACCAGTACGATCCGCCGGCCCACGACGCGCGGTCGGCGCTCGACCGCCGCGTGGCGAACTGCCAGGGCTACGCGCACCTCGCCCTGGCGCTCCTCCGCGCCGCCGGGATTCCCGCGCGGCTCACCGTCGGCGCCAGCCTCTCGAAGGGGTGGCGGGTCCAGCACGCCGACGGGACGGTGACCTTCAAGATGGGGCAGGGGCGGCACGCGTGGATCGAGGTCTTCTATCCGGACATCGGCTGGATCCCGTACGATCCGCAGACGAGCCACCTCTTCGTGAGCATCTACCATGTCCGCCAGGCTGTCGGGCTCGACGTTCCGGGCACGGTGGGAGTCCTCACCGCCTCACCCGCGCTCCCCCGGATCGAGGAGTCGATCCGCGGCGATGGCGAGCGCGAGACCTTCGCCGTCGCGACGGTCCAGCAACTGAACATCCCGAGGAGCTTCATCGTCGCCGGCGACCTCCGCGACGTCGTCGCTCTTCCACCTGCGCCGCCGCCACCCCCGGCGTCGGCTCCACCGCCGGCACCGCTCCCCGGTCCCGCGCCGCCGAGTGCTGTGCCGCCGCCCATCCGCCGTCAGGAGCTGATCCGGCTCGTCGAGCTGGGCAACATGGAGTTCCCCGCCTCGCTCCGCATCTTTGGACCGCCGGAAGCCGCCGGTCCGGTCGGCGTCGTGCAGGCGCGACGCACCTTCATCGTCGAGACCGCCGACTACGCGACGGGTCCGGAGGAGCTGGCCCAGGCCTTCACGCTTACCGAGCCGCTCCTTCTCACGGAGCTCTCGCTCGCGCTCCAGAAGTTCGGCGGCCAGACGGGCGAGGTCTGGATCGACCTCCTCGAGGAGCGGGGGCGAAAGCCCGGGGCGAAGATCGCCGAGAGCCGCCGGCTGGCGGTGGCGGGCCTCGTCGAGCGTGGCGGCTATCGATGGGTCGTGTTCGACATGGGATCCCCGGACTCGGCGCCCGTGCTTCCGCCCGGCCGGTACTGGGCCGTGCTCCGCTCGACGGGCGACGGAATCTTCAACTGGTACTTCTCGCTCGGCAACGCCTACGGCGATCCCGACGACACCCGGTCACGCCGCCGGGGCGCCACCGACTGGTCGAACGTGCTCAACTACCGGTTCAACTTCCGGCTGACCGGGCTCGCGCGACCATGAGGCGCCGGGCGAAGCGATTAACGGCCCTCTCGCTGCTCGCGGCGCTGGTCGCCGGCTGCGCCACCGCGCCGAGCGCGCCGGCCGACGTGCAGCCGCTCGCCGCGGGTGATCTCCCGCGCACCCTGGCCGTCCTTCCGTTCGTCCCCCTCCCCGAGAAGGAGGAGCAGACGCGCGTCCTCGGCAACATGGTCTACGGCGTGCTCACGGCGACGCCATGGGAGGTGCTGAAGCCCCAGGTCGTCGAGGAGCGGCTCGTGCGCGCCGGGCTCGCCGACCCGAGGGAGCTCGGGGCAAAGGACCCGATAGAGGTCGCGCGGATCCTTCGGGTCGAAGCGCTCCTCTACGGCGAGATGACCCACTGGGACCGCCTCTACCTCCTCGCCTACTCGCAGGTCGCGGCGGGCGCCGCCATCCGCCTCGTCGACGGGCGGAGCGGCCGGACCCTCTTCGAGCGCCGCGAGGTCGCGCGGAGCCACGAGGGCGGGGTGCCGGGCAACCCGCTCTCGGCCGCGATCACCGTCATCCAGACGGCCTTCAAGCTCCGGGAGATCGAGCTGGTCCGCGCCTGCGACGACCTCGTGCGCGTCCTCATGAAAGGGGTCCCGGAGCCGCCGGCGGGCGTGGCGCGGCGTCCGCCCGCCTTCACGAGCGTCGTCAGCGATGGCGCAGGACGGACGCTCAAGGCTGGCGACACCCTGACCGTCATCGCCCAGGGACAGCGCGGGGCGATCGGCTCGTTCGACCTGGTGCCGCTCGCGAAGAGCCTCCCGCTCGAGGAGTCGACGGAAGGGATCTTCGTCGGGCGCTACACGGTGAAACCCGGGGACAACGCGAGCGAGGCGTACGTCGCCGCCCGGCTCGCCGACGGGGCGGGCCGGGTCTCCGAGCGTGAAGATGTGCTCGGGCGCTTCGCCGTCGATACGGTCCCGCCGGCGCCGCCCTCGGGCGTGTCGGTGCGGCTCACGGAGAGCGCGCTCCAGCTCGCGTGGACACGGAACACCGAGGCCGACCTCGCGGGCTACCGGGTCTACCGGAGCGACTCACCCCTCACCGGGTTCGCGCTCGCCGGAACTACGGAATCGCCGGGCTACAGGGAGGAGCTGACGGGCCTCGCCCATTACCGGATCAGCGCGGTGGACCAGGCGGGGAACGAGAGCCCCCCGAGCCCGAGCCTGACGCTCCCGGTCCTCGGCTCGCCGCTGCGGGGCGCCATCACGCGGGAGACCTATCTGGTCCCGGCGCATTCACCGTATCTCGTCGAGGGGAGCGTCTCGATCGAGGAGGGCGCGACGCTCCACGTCTTGCCGGGCGTGGTCATCCGGTTCGCGCCGGGAGCCGAGGGAATTCTCGTCCGGGACGGCGCGCTCGTGGCGCGGGGCACGGCCGAGCGGCGCATCACCTTCACCTCGGCGAGCGCGCGGCCGGCGCCGGGGGATTTCAGGACGGCGGTCCACGTGCAGGCGCGATCGGGGCAGACCTCGACGCTCGAGCGCGTCGCGATCGAGCACGGGGGCGTGGGCCTCAGGGTGACGAGCGGCGCTCTCGAGGTCCTCCGGGCCGAGATCACGGGCAACCTCCAGGGCGGGATCGAGGTTGCGGACACGGGCGTCCTCAAGCTCTCTGAGAGCCGGGTCGCCGGCCACCCGGCGGGCGGGGGCGTGAGTGTCGTCGGCTTCGGCCGAGCGGTGCTCAGGCGCAACGCGATCGTCGACAACGCCTGGGCGGTCGTCAATTACTCCGGGAGCCCCGTCGACGCGCGCGAGAACTGGTGGGGGCGCCCGGCGCCCGGCGACGCCCTCTTCCTCGGCGAGGTCGACCGCGGGGACCCGCTCACCGCGGAGGCGCCGCGCGAGTAGGAGCCCTCAGGCGTCCTTCGGCTTCCAGCCCCGGTACTGCTCGCGCAGGAGCTTTTTGTCGAACTTCCCGACACCGGTCTTGGGCACCGCCTCGATGAAGACCACGTCGTCCGGTAGCATCCACTTCGCGACCTGGGGCCGCAGGAACTCGAGGATCTCGGCGGCGGTGAGCGAGTCGCGCGCCTCGGGCTTCGGGACGATGCAGGCGAGCGGCCGCTCGATCCACTTGGGATGCGGCACCGCGATGACCGCGGCCTCGAGCACCTTCGGGTGCGACATGATCAGGCTCTCGAGCGCGACGCTCGACATGAACTCACCGCCCGACTTGATCACGTCCTTGGTCCGGTCGGTGATCTGGATGTAGCCCTCGGGGTCGATCGTCGCGATGTCGCCCGTCCTGAACCAGCCGTCGGCGGTGAACCGGTCGGCGCTCTCGGGGGTGTTGTAGTAGGAGGCGAGGACCCACGGCCCGCGGACCTGGATCTCGCCCATGCTCTTGCCGTCCCACGGCTGCTCGCGCCCCTCCTCGTCGACGACGCGGAGGTCGACGCCGACGGACGGGTAGCCCTGCTTGGCGCGGACGGCGTACTGCTGCTCCTCGGGCCACTCCCGCATGTAGCTCTTGAGCCGCGAGACCGTGCCGATCGGGGTCATCTCGGTCATGCCCCAGGCGTGGGTCATCGAGGCGCCGAACTTCTTCTCGTACAGCTCGATCAGGCTCTGGGGCGCCGCGGAGCCGCCGATCGGGATGCAGCGGATCGACGAGATGTCGTAGCCCTCCTTCTCCACCAGCTCCTTGACGGCGATCCACACGGTCGGCACCGCGCCGACGAAGGTGACCTTCTCGGCCTGGACGATCTCGCAGATGTCGCGGGGCTGGGGGTTCGGCCCGGCGAAGATCTGGGTGGAGCCGAGCATCACGCCCGTGAAGGGGACGCACCAGGCGTTCGCGTGGAACATCGGGACGACGTGGAGGATCACGTCCTCCTCGGAGAGGCCGAACGAGTCCTTCATCCCCTGGGCGAGGCAGTGGACGTAGACCGCGCGGTGGGTGTAGACGGCGCCCTTCGGATTGCCGGTCGTGCCGGAGGTGTAGCACATGCCCGCGGCGTCGGTCTCGGCGAGCTGCGGCCACGCGTCGAGCGGCGTCGCCCCGCGGAGCAGTTCCTCGTACTCGAGGAGCCCGGGCGGGACGACGGCGTCGGGCGTGTCACGCATGATCACGATGCGCCGGACGCTCGGGCACTGATCGCGGATCGCCTGGAGCTGGGGCCAGACGCTCGCGTCGGCGAAGACGACCGCGTCCTCGGCGTGGTTGACGATGTAGGCGAGGTCCTTCGCGGAGAGCCGGAAGTTGAGGGTGTGGAGGACGTAGCCCGAGAGCGGCGCCGCCCAGTAGAGCTCCAGATGGCGGTGACTGTTCCAGGCGAAGGTGGCGACGCGGTCGCCCTTGCGGAGGCCGAGGGCGCGGAGCGCTCCGGCGAGCCGCATCGTCCGCTCGGCGAAGTCCGCGTACGTGTAGCGGAAGAGGGGCTGCCCGGGCACGCGGGTCGCGAGCGTCTTCCTGGCCCAGAGCCGCCGGCTCCGCTCGAAGAACTGCGTCAGCGTGAGCGGGTAGTTCATCATGAGGTTGTCGAGGCGAGCGCTCATGGTCATCGGCCTCCCAGGTCCTCGGAGGTGGCGCAGCGGAACCCGACGTGATGGTGACCGGCCGCCGCGCCACGCCGGTCATAGTGCCGGCGGACGGTCACGCCGAGGGACTCGGGCGGGTCGTCGTGGGCGGCGCCGCGGACGACGACGCGCCCGGTCCCCGCGAAGCCCTCCCGCCCGTCGTCGTGGCGATAAGGGTACGGCCGGAGGATCGTGGCTGTCCACTCGCGAAGATTGCCGAGGAGGTCCTCGACGCCCACGGGGCTCCGGCCCCCCGGGCGGGCGTCGCCGCGGTCCGTCGCGTTCCCGGGCCGGGCGAAGACCGCCAGCTCCGGCGCGGGCGCGCGCGATCCCCACGGGTACGGGCGCCGGTCCTCGCCGCGCGCCGCCTTCTCCCACTCGGCCTCCGTCGGGAGCCGCCGCCCCTTCCACTGGCAGTAATCGCGGGCGCCGAACCACGAGACCTCGACCGCGGGGTGGCGCTCGAACCCGGCATCGGCTGTCCATTTCTCGCGCGTCGAGACTGGACGGAGGTGGATCCGGGCGTCGGCGTCGTCCCAGTCGTAGCGTCGCTCGTCCTCGGCCGACCGGGGGCCCATGGCGTTCAGGAACTCGGCGAACTCGGCGTTGGTCACCTTGTGGCGCTCGATCCAGAAATCGCGCACGTAGACGCGGTGCATCGGCGCCTCCTCGGGCGGACCGTCGTCGCGTCCCATCCAGAAGGCGCCGGCCTGGACGAGCATGATCCCGTCAGCCGACGCGACGCTGGCGACAGCGAGCGCCGCCGCGCCCAAGAGCGCGCCGGTCACTCGCGCCATGGCGCCCGACGGTCCCTCGGGCCGCGATCCCGTGTCGCCACGACGGCCGAACTCTAGAGGGTCGGGTATGCCCTGTCAATCGCGGCGCCGCCCCGTGGTATCGTGGGTCACGATGCGTTCACGCTGGAGCCCGGAGGAGGCGGGGGCGCTCGGCGAGCTCGATCTCCTCGTCTACGCCTCGCGGCTGATCGGCGCCGAGACCTCGCTCGTCGTCTGGGGCGGTGGCAACACGTCCATCAAGATCGGGGAGCGTGATCACCGGGGCCGCGAGGTCACCGTGCTCCGGGTGAAGGGGAGCGGCTCCGACCTCAAGTCGGTCCAGCGCAAGGACTTCCCCGGCGCGCGGATGGACGACATCCTGGCGCTCCTCGAGCGCCAGGAGATGGACGACCAGGAGATGGTCGGGTACCTGGCGCGCGCGCTCCAGGAGCCCGGCGGGCCACGGCCGTCCATCGAGACGCTCCTGCACGGGTTCCTGCCGGCCTACGCGGTCATCCACACCCACGCGGACGCGATCGTGTCGCTCAGCAACAACGAGCGCGCCCGCGAGGTCATCCCGGGCGTCTATGGCAAGGACGTGATCGCGCTCCCGTACCGACGACCCGGCTTCCGGATCTCGCGGGAGGTCGCCGACGCGCTCGCCGAGCACCCCGAGGCCAAGGCGCTCATCCTCGAGCGGCACGGGACGATCACGTGGGGCGCCGTCGTCCGCGACGCGTACGAGGCCACGCTCGAGCTGATCACGCGGGCCGAGGAGGCGATCGCCGAGCGGAAACGAGGGCGCCGCGTGTTCGGCGGCCCGCGCGTCCCGGTCCTCGGGGCGGCCGAGCGGCGCGCCGCCGCGCTCGCCGTGGCGCCGCGGCTCCGGGGACGGCTGAGCGGGCGCCGCCGCGTGATCCTCGCCCTCGACGACTCCGCTGCCGTCATGGAGTTCGTGTCGTCGGCCGCCGCGCCTGGGCTGTCGCAGGTCGGGCCCGCGACGCCCGACCACACCATCTACACCAAGCGCCTTCCCTGCTTCGTCGGCGCGGATCGGGCGGACGACTTCGACACGCTCGCCGCGGCCGTCGAGCGGAGCGTCGACGAGTTCGTGGAGGCATACACGCGCTACTTCGAGGCGCACCGCTTCGAGGGCGCGGAGCTCGTCGACCCGCTGCCGCGCGTCGTCCTGGTGCCGGGCCTGGGGATGTTCACCGC
>JACQWC010000003.1 GCA_016209635.1 Candidatus Rokuibacteriota bacterium
ACACCGCGCCCGTAGCGGTCACGGTCACGTCGCCTCCAGCCCCGCCCCCGAAAGTGCTGCTCGAAATCTCACCGCCGTCCACGAGAGTCAACTGCCCGGTCGTCACCGTGATGTTGCCGGCCCGCCCCGCGGCTGGAGCCGGCGATACGCTTGCCGCGAAGATCCCGCTCACGACGCTCGCGCTGGAGGTTCCCGAGATCGACACCGCGCCCGTAGCGGTCACGGTCACGTCGCCTCCAGCCCCGCCCCCGAAGGTGCTGCTCGAAATCTCACCGCCGTCCGCGAGAGTCAATTGCCCGGTCGTCACCGTGATGTTGCCGGCCCGCCCCGCGCCCGGCGTCGAGGACGGACTGTCGGCGAAGATGCCGGTCACCAGCCCGGAGTTCACGACGCCGGAGATCGATACGGAATCCGTCGCGGTCACGATGACATTGCCACCGGCACCGCGGCCAAGGGCCTCGCACAGGATCTGGGCGCCGCCACCGAGGCTCAACTGCCCGGCCGTCAGGATGACGTTCCCGGCGTTCCCCGCCGCCCTGGCGTTGGAGCTGATGGTGCCCTCGCTCTCTAGTGCCAGCGCGCCCGTCACCTGGATATCCACGCCGACCGGGGCGCCGCTGACCGTTCCCAGCGTGTCCGACGCGATGGTCGAGGCATCAACCAGCAGGCTCCCGCCCCGAATCACCACCGTCCCGCCCGGATCCCCGCTGGTCTCGACCAGCGCCCCCTGGCTGAGCGTGATGCTCCCCAACTCCTGAAAGCTCCCCAGCGCGAATGGGCTCAGCGTCACCTCGCCAGCCGACCGGACGCTCGCCAGGTTGATCTGCCCGCTCGGCGCTCGCAGCGTCCCTGCGACGATCGCGATGTCCCCGCCAACCAGGGAGAGGGTCTTGCCCTGCCCGACCTCCAGAACGCTCCCCTCGACCGAGATCGCCGCCGGACTCGCGCCGAGGAACCCGAACGCCGACGGCGGCGCGACCGTCAGCACGCTCGGGTTCGCCAGGGAGGCATGGAAGATCCCCCCGTCGGCCAGCTTCAGATAATCCGCCGTGCTCACGTGAAACGACCCGCTGACGTCGAGCGTGGCGTTCGGCCCGAACAACACGCCCGCCGGGTTCAGCAGAAAGAGATTCGCCCCCGAGATCGTCGATTGCAGGAGCCCGTCGATGAAGGACTGATTGCCCCCGGTGACGCGCCCGATGACGTTCTGGATGCTCGACGGCCCCGTGAAGGTCGCGCTCTCGCCGGTGAGCACGCTGAACTGGCCGAAGCTGTGAAAGAGGTTCGTGCCCTTGATCGTCCCGAGGGCGGAGCCGATCGCGTAGCTGGGTCCCGTCAGCGTCAGTGCGGGCCCCAGGCTCCCGTCCGTCGTGATCTGGGCCTCGCTCACGCCGAAGAGGCTCGCGCCGACGAGACAGCTACCGGCGAGCAGAGATCCGGCGAGCCGGATCAGCACGAAGTAAGGTCAGCGGAGGGCTGTCCCTGGACCCGGTCGAGGAGCACCTGTCCTCCCTCAGGCCGGAACGTGCAATGCTGGAGCCGACGGGACTGTAGGCGGCGACCCGGACAATGTCAAGGATGCCGACTGGGGCGATGCCGATTGGGGCGCCGGCGCGGCACTGGTGTACTCTGGCACGGGGCGCGGCGGGGTGACCACGAGGGAGGCGAGCGTGGCGAGACCGGAGGGGCGGCGGGACAGCCGGTTCTTCATCGTCGTCGCGCTGAGCGCTCTCCTGATGCTGGGCGTCCTGGCGTCGCTCGCCGCCGAGGCCGGGCGCGCCTATCCGGGATTCTTCTTCGCCGTCGATTACAGCGTTTTCCCCTTCGAGCCCGGCGCGCGCGACGCGGGGCTCAGATTCGGCGACCGGATCGTCGCTGTCGACGGTGGCTCGCCGCTGGCCCTCCTCGACCGCGTGCGGACGAGCCCGCTCCCCGTCAGGTACGAGGTCGAGCGCGCCGGGCGGCGGCTCACGGTCGAGCTGGCGCCGCGCACGCTGACCGGCTCGGACCTCGCCGGCCACTTCGGCGGCTACTTCATCGTGTCCACCGTGATGCTCGCGGTCGGCCTCCTCGTCTTCCTCCAGAACCGGGCGGCCACGCCGAACCGGCGCTTCCTCCTCTACATGTGCCTCTGGGCCGTCTCGAACGTGGTCGTGCCCGAGGCGGTGCTCGGGTTCGAGAAGCGCTCGGCGGTCCTCGTCGGCTTCGTGTCGTCGCTGCTCTCGGTCCACGGCTGGATCTTCTTCCTGACCTACCCCGTGAATCCGCGCCGCGAGGCGTGGCTCGCGCGCCACCGGGTGATCCCGCGACTGTACGGAGGAGCCGTCGTCCTCGGCGCCCTGACGAGCGTGACCTTCGGCATCGTGAACGTCCTGGCGCCGCAGATGTTGCTCGACGGCTGGCTCTACCCCGCGTCCGTCATGACGCTCTTCGCCCTGGCCGTCCTCTCCTTCCCCATCAAGATCCTGGCGCTCGTCGGCACGCGGCGCAGCGCGGCCTCCCCGCTCGTCAACCAGCAGACGACCGTGCTCGTGTTCGGCATCGCCCTGGGCCTCGGTCTCTGGCTCGTCTTCATGCTCTCGCCGCTCCTCCAGCTCTACCTACCACCGGTCGAGCCCCAGCTGGGCTCGGCCCTCGTCCTGCTCTACCCGCTCGCCATTGCGTACGCGACCGTCCGCTACCGGCTCTTCGACGCGACGGTCGTGATCCGTCGCTCCGTGGTCTACACGGCGCTCGCCGGGCTGATCACCGCCGCGTACGCCCTCGCCATCGCCGGCGCGAACGTGCTCGTCGCGCAGGCCGACCTCACGAGCTCGCCCTGGTTCTCGGCGGCCTTCATGTTCCTGGTCGCGCTGGCGTTCAACCCGCTCCGCGAGGGACTGCGGCGCACGGTGGACCGGACGTTCTTCCGCGAGCGCTACGACTATGCGCGCACGATGCGGGCGCTGGCCCGCTCGATGACGAGCCTCCTCGACCTCGAGGAGATCACGCGGCGCCTCACGACGACGATCGAGGGCGCGATGCACGTCACCCGCGCGCGCCTCGACGTCGGCCCGGCGTCCCCCGGGCTCGTGGCCGTGCTCGGCGTCGAGCCGGGCGCGCTCTCGCGCTACCAGGTCGCCGCCGACCCTCGCTTCGCAGGGGTGGCGCGGGAGGCGCTCGGCGCCTTCGGCTCGCTTGGCGCCGAGGTCCTGGTCCCGCTCCGGTTCCAGGACGAGCTGCGCGGGCTCCTCCTTCTGGGACCGAAGCGCTCGGAGGCCGCCTACACCGCCGAGGACCTCTCGCTGCTCGAGACCCTCGCCGACCAGGCCGCGGTGGCCGTCGCCAACGCCGAGGCGCACCAGCAGGTGCTCGACTACGCGCAGCAGCTCGAGCGCAGCCTCCTGATCCGTACGAACCTGGCGAAGTTCGTGCCGCAGCGTGTCCGCCAGCTGATCGAGGCGTCCCCGGAGGCGCCGTCGCTGGAGAAGCGGGAGACCGACGTCACAGTCCTCTTCGCCGACATCACCGGTTACACGCGCCTGTCATCGCGGCTCGCGCCCGACACGCTCGACGCGCTGGTCGAGCGGTACTTCGGCGCCTTCCTCGACGAGATCGTCAAGCACGGCGGCGACGTGAACGAGACGGCGGGCGACGGCCTGATGGTCATCTTCCACGAGGGCGACCACGCCCGCGCCGCCGTCGACACGGCGCGCGCGATCCACCGCCGCGCGGGTGAGCTGAACGCGGAGCTGGCGGGACGGTTCGAGCCGCTCGCCATGCACATCGGGATCAACACGGGACCGGCGCTGCTCGGCGCCACGAAGATCGAGGGGCGCGCGGGCACGCGCTGGACCTACACGGCTTCGGGGCTCACGACGAACATCGCGGCGCGGCTCGCGGGCGTGGCGGAGGGCGGGGACATCGTGATCAGCGAGGCGACGCGTGAGCGATTCGGGCCGCCCATCGCCGCCGACGATCTCGGGGTCCGGCCGCTGAAGAACGTCGAGACACCGCAGCGCCTCTACCGTCTCCGGTAGCGCGCTCTACGCCGCCGGGCCGGGGTCCTCGGCGCCGTCGGTCAGGAGGATCCAGTCGTCCGGGGGCTCGGTTTGGAGATGGATACCCGACGGGGATGCGATCGTCCGGTTCCGGCTCGGGGAGAACCATTCCCAGAGTCCGGGGTCGGAGCCCACGTTCTGCGGCTCGCCCATCTCGGGGCCGACCTCGCCGGCCTCCGTCCGTTCGGTCCGCCGCTGCCGCTTGGCCTCGTGCTTGGCGCGGCGGAGGTCTTCCTTCCTTCGGCGCTCGAAGCCGTAATTCCTCCGGCGGCTCATGGGCCCTCGGGCCCTTCGCTCACGGGTTCGGGGTCCCGACTACCAGCGCCCGCCGCCACGGCGCTCCCGTCCCGCGCGGGGCCGTCCGGCACCGCCCGGCGCCGGCGACTTCGCCCGCTCGACCTGGAGCCGACGACCATCGACCTCCTGGCCGTTGAACCGGGTGATGGCCTGATCCGCGGCCTCATCCGTCGCCATCTCGACGAAGCCGAACCCGCGCGAGCGGCCGGTCTCGCGATCGGTCACGATCGTCGCGGACTCGACCTGGCCCGCCTGGGAGAACATCTCGCGGAGCCGTTCGCTGGACGTGGAGAAGGACAGGCCGCCAACGAAAAGCTTCTGCGCCATGGGCGCCTCCTGGTACATCTTCCGCCGTTTCGACCTCACGCCCCAGAACGCGGAAGATGCACCGGAGACGTGGTCTGATCAGGATGAGGGCTCACGGCGAGCCGGCGATCGAACCAGACGGCTCAGAGTCTACCCCAGGCGCGATCGGGGGCCAAGGCCGGCGTGGGTTCGCCGCGCGCCCCGCTCCCCGCGTGCGCCGAGCGCCCGGGGAACCCTCGGCCCGATGACGCGCGCGTTCCTCGTCGTCAACCCGGCGGCCGGCGCCGGCCGGACCCGGCGGCTCTGGCGCACCCTGCGGGAGCGGTTGCGCGGGGTCGGGCTCGCGTTCGAGTCCACCGAGACCGACGGCCGCGGCGCGGCGACCGAGATCGCCCGGCGCGCGGCCGGCGAGGGCTGGCCGCTGGTCGTCGCGGTCGGAGGCGACGGCACGGTCAACGAGGTCGTGAACGGCCTCGTCGACGCGAGCGGGCGGGCGCGCGCGTCGCTCGGCGTCATCGTCACCGGCCGCGGGCGCGACGTCTGCCGGAACCTCGGGATCGCGGCCGATCCCGAGGTCGCCTCCCGCCGGCTCGTCGACGGGGAGGAGATCCTCGCCGATCTCGGCCGCGTCGAGTGGGACGGGGGACACGCCCGCTACTTCCTAAACGCCGTGGGGGCGGGCTTCGACGCGGTGGTCGCGCGGCGCGCCGAGGCCCGGCCCGGCGCGGGCACGGTGCCGTACCTGCTCGCCGTCCTCGGAGCGATCCGCGCGCATCGCTCGCTCCCCGCCGAGATCGCGGTGGACGATCAGCGCGTCTGGTCGGGACCGCTCACCGCGGCGGTCGTGGCGAACGGGTCCCACTACGGCGGCGGGATGAAGATCGCGCCGGCCGCCGATCCCGCCGATGGCTGGCTCGACCTGATCGTGCTGGGCGACCTCGGCCGCGCGGAGCTCCTCCGGTGGCTGCCAAGCGTGTTCAGCGGCAGGCACCTCGAGAATCCCAAGGTCACGGCGCACCGCGGGCGCACGGTCAGGATCGACGCGACGACCCGCCTCCCGATGCACCTCGACGGCGAGGCGGCGCCCGAGACTCCGGCGCGGATCAGCGTTCTGCCCCGGGCGCTCCGCCTCCGGCGCTGAGAATCCGCGCAGGGGTTGTCAAGGCGGCGCCCGACGCCTAAGCTCGTCGGGTGTCACGCGAAGACAGGAGGGGTTCCGACTACCGGGCGATCCCCGCCGAGCGGCGAGCGCACATCCAGAACGACCCGTGGACGCGCTCGCTCGGGATCGAGTATCTCGACCTGCGCCAGGGCTATTGTCGCGTGAGCCTGAAGCTCCAGCCGCACATGGTGAACTTCCAGGGGTACCCGCACGGCGGCGTCATCTTCTCCCTCGCCGACGTGGCCTTCGGCGCCGCGTGCAACTCCCACGGCGAGCCGTCCGTGGCGCTCAACGTGACGATCAGCTTCCTCGCCGCCGTCAAGCCCGACTCGCGCCTGATCGCCGAGGGGCGCGAGGTGAAGCAAGGCCGGCGGGCGGGCTTCTACGACATCGCGGTCACGACCGAGGACGGGACGGTCGTCGCCCTGGTCCACTGCGTGTCCCACCGGGTGTCGCGGAGCTAGAAGAGCCCGGCCGCGCGGGCGTGGAGCAGCCAGCGGCCGGGCCAGCCCTCGACGGCGCGGTCGGCGACGAGGGCTCCGGCCCTGACGAGGCGCTGCACGGTGGCCTCGATCTCGTGGCCGCGGACGCCGAGGAGGCGGGCGAGCAGTGGCTCACGGCTGAAGACGGCCCCGCGCAGGTAGCGCTCGACGAGGTGCACGAGCGCCGCGTCGCGCGCGAGGCGCCGCCCCTCGGCGACGGCCTCCGGCAGCCAGGCCTCCACGAGATCCCACCGGTAGGAGAAGGTGGGCTCGTAGCGCTCCTCGGTCTTGACGAGCCAGAGGCCCTGCTGGAGCTCCGCCATGGCCCGCTCGAACTCCCGCGTCTTCCAGGGCTCGAGCAGGAAGCAGCCGGCGCGGAGTCCCCGCGTGTACTGGGGATGCTCGCGCAGCATCGCGTCCATGATGCGCCTCGCCGTCGCCGAGAGCCGACCCGCCTCGTACTCCTTCCGGTAGTCACGCGCCCGCTGCCGCCCCCGCACGAGCGCGTAGAACGCGGGAAACACGTCGAGCGCGACGAGCAGCGGGCGCCCCTTGAGGAGCTTGCCGTAGTACACCGCGCGCCTCGCCGGAAGCCTATCTTTCAAATCCCACGTCAGACCGATCCCGGCGTCGTGGTGGGAGCGGCGCGGCCAGCGGGGGTTCGGACGCCCGGCGACCGCCTCCCAGAGACACGCGACCCCCTCGGGAAACCGGTAGAAGGTCGAGCAGAAGCCCACGCCGTTCACGAAGGCGAGCGCGCTCCGTTCTCCGGTCACGCGGAGCGTGCGCACACGCCGGAAGTGACGGTCCCGGAGCCGCCTGAGCGACTCGCCGTCGGGGCCGCGGGCCGCGGGCCGGGGAGGACGCGGGACCGGGGGGGCTTCGCGAGGCGACGGCCGAGGGCGGCTCACCGCTGGCGCGGCTCCGTCGTGACGGATGCGAGCGCCGGGGTCCGGGAGAGCCCGTAGGCGCAGCCCACCGCGGCCCAGCCGCCCACGCCCAGGGAGAGGAAGGCCCAGCCCCAGATCGTCGGGGCGGCACCCGGCGGGTTCGTCGCGTCCAGCACCGCGCCGAAGACGAGCGGCGCGAGCGCGCTGGCGCCGAAGCCGAGGAACGAGCGGAGACCGAGCGCCGCGCCGAGGTAGGGCGCGCTCACCGCCTCGGTGAGGGCCGTGGAGAGGACCGGCGAATCGCCGAGCGCGGCGAACCCGTACAGGGCGCCGACCATGAAGACGATCGCGGCCGGCTGGCCGATCAGCCAGCCGAAGACGAGCGAACAGGTGGCGCTCGTCGTCGCCAGGGTGAGGAGGACCGCCCGCCGGCCGAGACGATCCGAGAGCCGCCCCATCGACGAGGACGCCAGGAGCCCCATCACGTGGAACGACGCCGAGACGTAGGCGCCCAACTCGACCGCGCGCACCGCGGACGAGCCGGACGCGGCGAACGTGGCAGCGACGAAGGCGGGTGCCCAGACCCACATCCCCCACAGCTCCCAGTTGTGGAAGGTGTAACCAAGGATCACGCGCATCGCCCCGGCGTTCCGGAGCACGGCCGTCCCGAACCTGACGCCCGCGCGGCGGGGATGCACCACGTCCGGCGTCGAGCGCAGCGCGAGCACGGCGATCACGATGCTGACGAGCGGGCCGGAGGCGGCGACCAGGAACGAGAGCGCGTAGCCGCCCCACGCCAGCGTCAGACCCGTGACGAGGAGCGACAGCGCGTAGCCGAGCGACGAGCTGGCGATCAGCCAGCCGACCGCGGCCCCTCGCCGCTCGGGAGGGTAGCGGTCGGCGATCAGCATGATGGCCGGGGTGTAGGTCCCCCCGAGGGTGAGCGCCACGAGCGTGTACAGCACGAGCGCGGAGATGTAGGAGCGGGCATAGAGCGCGAACGCGAGCGCCGCCCCCGCGCTGAGCCACGCCGACCCGAGGAACACGCGCCGGGCGCCGAACCGGTCAGCGAGCCAGGAGAAGCCGACGAGGGAGACGGCGTAGCCGAGCTGAAAGCCGGTCGAGATCGACCCGGCTGCGGTCGCGGACATCGACCACTCGGTGCGCAAGACGGGAAGGCTCGCGGCGTAAGCCATGAAGATGAAGGTCGAGAAGGTGCGCGAGGCGCAGAGCGCCAGGAGCCAGCGGTCGAGATTCATGGCGGACGATCATACTATGCGCGCGGCCACGCGGAGCCGGTGGGCGCCCGGCGGACGCCATCGTCGCCCCCGAGCCACGAGAGCGCGCGCGTCCGCAGAGCCTCCCGCTCCGCGGCGCCGAGCCCGCGCGGGTCGAAGCGGTAGCGGTAATGGAGTGAGAGGAGGTCGCGCAGCGGGTCCGTCGGGACCGACGGCGGCCGGGCGGCCTCGATCCGCGCGAGCCAGCTCAGGAGGGATTCCGACGGGGCGCGCGCGAACACCAGCTCACCGAGCCGCCGCTCGATCAGATAGAACTCGGAGTCCTCCCCCGCGCGCGCGCCCACGACGGGCTCCGGCCCCTCGTGCGCGCCCGGCGTCCTGACCCGCTTCCGGGAGTAGAGCCGCCACGCGAGCGCCGCCACGAGGGGGATCAGGAGCCAGCCGACGTACCTCCCGAGCCCGTCCTCCGTCTCGCCCCAGCGCCACCTCGAGAAGAGGAACACGACCCACGCCCAGAAGTCCCTCGCGGGCTCCCAGATCGACCCGGCCTCGGCCTCGACACTCGCCCACACGGGCGGCGTCGTGTCGAAGTCCCGCCACGCGCCGTCGACCCACACCCGGGCCCAGGAGTGGGCGTGGCGCGCGCGGACGACGTACGCGTTCTCGAGCCGGCTCCACTCCTCGACCGAGTAGCCGGTGGCGTAGCGCGCCGGCACCCCCGCCGCCCGCAGGAGGAGCACGGTGGCCGTGGCGAAGTACTCGCAGTGACCGGCGCGACGGCGGAGGAGGAAGTCCTCGAGGGGCGGCACTCCGCGCCCTCCCGCGGCGAGGAACATCGAGTAGCGGAAGTTCTCCCCGAAGTAGCGGGCGACGGTCGCGAGAATCTCGTTCGTCGGCTGCACGGCGAGGCCGAGCTCCGTCGCGACGCGCGCCACGATCGACGCCTCCCCCGGTGAAATCTTGAGGTCGTTCGCGTCGGGCGGCCCGTCGACGGCGACCGCAGGGGTCCGCTGCACGCGGTACCTGACGAGCCCGAGGCCCTCGTCGACCTTGATCGTTCCCAGGCGGTTCCGCTGCATGCCGACCACCCCGAGCTGCTCCGCCCGGAATCCATCGTGGGGCCACGCGAGCACGCCCCGGCCGCGCTTGAGGTACTGGGAGACGGTGAGGCCCGTCGCGGGTCCGGTGTGGCGCGCGAGCGTCCAGGTCTTCCCGTCCGCCTCGGGCTGCACGGCGGCGAAGGTCGAGTCGACGGCGAACCACATCGTCGTGTTGTAGGTGTTGTAGCTGGCCTCGCGCAGGAGGAGCGGCGGCCCCTGGCCGGGAGGCAGCTCGACGCGCAGCACGATCCGGTCGGAGAGCTTGAGCGTCCCCAAGTGGCCGATGGCGGTGTGACTCTGGTAGGGATCGGTCTCGTCCCGGAGCAGCCCCGCCAACAGCTCGGACACGCGGAGCTCGAGCGCCCTGTGCACCTCGTGGAGCGCCAGGTGCCCCCCGTACCCGGCCACGCTCACCATCAGCAGCAGGGCCGCCCACGCGACGGGCGACACGCGCCGGGCGCGCGCCCCCCAGAGCGCCCAGGCCGCGAGCGCGCAGAGCCCCGCGTAGAACCACGGGGTCCGGACGTTGGCGGCGCCGCCCGCGAGGGCGCAGAGCACGACGTACGGATAGGTGAGGTCGATGCTCCGCCGCCCTCCGTCCCCGCCGCGCTCCGCCCGGCGCCTCAGCGTGAAGAAGAAGGTGGTGAGGTCCACCCGGTGCTCGGCCGCGTACGCCTGGGAGGCGACGAGCAGGACGACGACGACGGGCAGCCACTGGAAGACGGCCATCGGCACGCGCGCCGCCTCGGTGGTCGCCGACAGATAGAGCACCGTCCCCACGAGACCGATCGCGCACAGGTCCGAGATCCGGTTGACGTCCCTCCGGGAGAGGTCCCAGCGCCAGGCGACGAGGCGCGACCCCTCGAGGACGAGAGCGATCGCCACGGCGACGACGACGAACCCGGTCATGAGGCCCCAGAAGAGGACCGCGGCGCCGGCGAGACCCGGGGGGGTCTTCACAGCCTGGCCAGCCCCTCGGCAACGCGGCCGACCTCGAGCCGGTGGACGGATTCCGGGACGTCCGGCTCGAGCGCTCCGGCCTCGGTCACCAGGAAGACGAGCGTGGGCACGCCGAGGGACGCGAGGTGACCGAGGAATCTCCGCCGCTCCTCGGTCCACGCGAGGAGGATCGCGATGCAGCCGCTCAGCGCAGCCCGACGCTCGATCACCAGGTGGTGGAGCGCGGCGAACGACCTGTCACGGCACGGGCGGACGCAGGCGAGGATCTCCAGCATCCTGTCGACGTGGCCGAGCCCGCGCCCGGCCGTGAAGCAGTAGGCCTCCGGCCCCACGAACAGGAGATCCAGCAAGGATTCCTGGGTGTCGATGGCGCAAGCGAACGACGCGGCGACCGACACCGCTTCCTCGAAGCGGTCGCTCTGGGGCGCGTCGAGGAACGTGTCGAGCACGAGGGCGTGCCGGACGAAGAACTCGTCCTGGTACTCCTTGACGACCGGCTTCCCCAGCTTGGCGAGGCTCTTCCAGTGGAGGCGCCGGAGCGGGTCGCCGGGCCGGTAGTCCCGCAGCGAGACGAACTCCTCCGAGTCGCCCACCGACGAGGCGAGCGCGACGCCGCCGTGCTGATACTTCCGGGTGCCCGGAAGCTCGAAGCGGGGCAGGGCGTATCGCCTCGGCAGCACGAGCACCGACTCCCTCGCGGGAATCGTGACGGCGGCCTTGAACACGCCGAACGGGTCCGGCCGGAGCACGGTGGCGCCCCGGAGGCCGAGGTACCCGCGCTTGAGCGGCACGAGCTCCACGCGCACCTCACCCTCGCCCCGCGGAGGGAGCGGGGGCAGAGGATGCTCGCCGCACACGGCGGCCCGATTCCGCGAGAGCAACCACGTCCAGCGGAAGTAGCCGACCTTCCGGTCGAACCAGTTCCGCCGCTCCTCCCCGGGCTCCCGGCTCTGGACGAACTCCTCGAACGACGGGCGGGGATCGGGCAGGTCCTCCACGATACAGAGGTCGCGCTGCGTCCTCCCCGTCTCGTTGCGAACGATCACCCGGTACGAGAGGGGCTCGCCGACCGTCGCGAAGCGGGGGAGCTGCCGGCGGAGCGCGAGCCGCGCACGGAAGGCGAGGCCGGAGAGCGCCGACGCGCCCAGGAGCGCCAGCAGCAGGCTGAACGCCTGATAGACGAGCGACTGGTTCGTGTTCATGCCGAAGAGGGTCGACGCCAGAAGCGCCCCCAGGACCACCCCGCCCGCGCCCGTCAGGCGCCGGCCGAGCCAGCGCTGCCGTACCCAGACGGTACCAAAGCCGCGGTAGAGCAGGCGCCTCACGCCGGGATGGGGACGGTCTTGAGGATGTCTTCGACGATGCCCTGTGCGGTCACGCCGGCGAACCGCGCCTGGGGATCGATCACCATCCGGTGCGCGATGACGGCGACGGCGATCTCCTGGACGTGCTCGGGGCTCACGAACTCCTGCCCGTCGCTGAGCGCGAGCGCCTGGGCCGCCTTCATCAGCGCGAGCGACGCTCGCGGGCTGGCCCCGAGCTGGACGCCCGGGGCGCCGCGCGTCGCCCTCACGACGTCGACGACGTAGCGCTTCACCTCGTCGCTCATGCGGACCTCCTGGACCCGCCGCCTGAGGGTCAGCACATCGTCCAGGGACGCGCACGGCGCCACGCGATCGACGGGATGGTCCCGCTCCTGCGCCGACAGGATCGCGACCTCCTCCTCGGACGCCACGTACCCGAGGCTGAACTGGAGCGCGAAGCGGTCCATCTGGGCCTCGGGCAGCGGGTACGTCCCGCGGAACTCGACCGGATTCTCGGTGGCGATGACGAAGAAGAGGTCGCCAAGGCGGTACGAGTTGCCGTCGACGCTGACCTGGCTCTCGGCCATCGCCTCGAGGAGGGCCGACTGGGTCCTCGGCGACGCCCGGTTGATCTCGTCGGCGAGCAGGATGTGGGTGAAGATCGGCCCCTCGTGGAAGTGGAAGCTCTGAGCCCTCGGGTCGTAGACGGACACGCCGAGGATGTCCGAGGGCAGGAGATCCGGCGTGAACTGGATCCGCTTGAACCGGGCGCCGATCGAGCGGGCGAGCGCCTTCGCCAGCGTGGTCTTGCCCGTCCCCGGGTAGTCCTCCAGCAGGACGTGGCCGCCGCTGGCGAACGCGGCCAGCAGCTTCCGGATCGCCGCCGATTGCCCCCGCATGACCGTCTCGACGTTCGCGGCGATCCGCTGGAACATCTCCCGCGGGGCGATCCCGTCAGGCACGCTGGATCCTGGCCGCGGGGACCTCCACGCGCTTCACGCCCTTGAAGCTGAACAGCAGCTCCACGAGGTAGACGGCCGGGTCCGCCGAGGTCTGCTGGACGATCGTCCCGAGCGCCTCGCGCACGTTCTGGCTGAACGTGACGCCCTTCACCGTCATGCCGCTGAGGTCGACCTTCACGCGCTGGTTGGGTTCAAACACGCCTTCTCCCGCATCGCGAACCACCGACCATAGGTCAGCGACCTCCAGAGCCACTCCATCGGGCCGAACCGGAAGCGACCGAGCCACCAGACGCTCGCGGCCACCTCGGCGGCGAAGACCACGGCGGAGAGGCCGGCGCCGGCGGCCGGGCCCACCCTGCCGTAGAGCCCGAGCCCGTAACTGTAGAAGATGGTCGTGCAGACGAGCGACTGCAACAAGTAGTTGCTGAGCGCCATCCGGCCCACCGCCGCGAGCGGGGCCAGCCGCCGCCGCCAGGCTGGGCGGCGGAGGAGGAGACCCGTCGCGGCGACGTAGAACGCCGAGAGCGCCGGCGCCCCGATCCCGAAGGCGACGGCCTTCACGGGCTCGATGACCGAGCGCCAGTCGGCGCTCGAGGCCTCCCGCGTCACCACGGCCACGAGGTTCCCGGCCAGGCCCACGCCGAGCCCGCACCACATCACGCGGCGGAGGATTGGCTCCCAGGCCGAGACATCGCCCAGCACGCCCCGCCGTCCGACCGAGAGGCCGACGAAGAACATCCCGAGCACGGTGGGCCCCCACGCCACCACCCCGACGTAATAGAAGCCGAGGTCGCGGACCCGCTGGGCCACGATCTCGCCGAGGCCGCCCTCCGCGTACGCGTGGATGGCCTGCTCGGTCAGCGCCGCATACCGTGCCTCGGACGCCGCCTCCTCCTCGCGGATCCGCTCGGCCGCCCCCGGATCGAAGGCCAGCTCGGCGAGCGTGAGCCACTCGTCGTTGGCGAGGAACGCGAGCCCGAAGCAGAGGACCGTCCCGAGAAGCAGCTTCCGGTCCGACGCCGCGCGCGCGACCAGCAGGACCAGCCCCAGCAGCGCGTAGAGCGCCAGGACGTCGATCGCGGAGAGCAGCAGCGCGTGGGCCGCGCCGAACACGAGGAGGAGCAGCATCCGGCGGGTCCACAAGGCGACGAAGCGGGCGCCCGCCGGCCGGGCGCGCGCCATCTGCATCGCCATCCCCACGCCGAACAGGAAGGAGAACAGCAGGTAAAACTTCCCCTCGAAGAGGAGGCGGATCACGCGCACGGCGGCGCGGTCCGCCCCGCCGGTCCACCAGCGGAGCACGTCCGTGTCCGCGAGGTAAATGGGCATGCTGAAGTAGGCCATGTTCACGAGCAGGATGCCGAACACCGCGCCGCCGCGCAGCACGTCGAGCAGGTCGATGCGCTCCCGAGGCGGGATCGGCTCCATTGCGGCGTCGGCGGCTCCATCTTGCGCGGGGGCGCGCGAGTTGGCGAGACTCTAGGCACGGTCCGGGGTACTGTCAAGGCGTCCCGACGTTCACTCTCGCGGCATCAGGGCCGCGAGGACCAGGGGGAGTCGACCGATGGCGCGGGCGACGGTGCTGGTGACGGGCATGAGCGGGCTGATCGGCGGCGCGGTGCGGAAGCGGCTCGCGGGCAAGTACGAGCTTCGCGCCCTCAACCGCCGCCCGGTCGACGGCGTGGCCTCCTGGCGCGCGGACATCGCCGATCTCGACGCGATCCAGCCCGCCTTCGCCGGGGTGGACGTGGTCGTGCACCTGGCGGCGATCGCCCAGGGGGGCGCCGGCTGGGACGACGTGCTCCGGCACAACGTCATCGGCACCTACAACGTTTTCGAGGCGTCCCGCCGGGCCGGCGTCCGCCGGATCGTCTACGCGAGCAGCGGTGCCACCGTGAGCGGCTGGGAGCGCGAGGCGCCGTACGCCGCGCTCGTCGCCGGCCGCTACGACGAGGCGGGCGCCTGGGTGAGGCTGACGCACGAGTCGCCGACGCGCCCGAGCGCGCTGTACGGGTGCAGCAAGGTCTGGGGCGAGGCCCTCGCCCGGCACTACGCCGACGCGCACGGCCTCTCCGCGATCTGCCTCCGCATCGGCGCGGTCAACGCCGAGGACCGGCCGACGACCCCGCGCCACTTCTCCGTGTGGTGCAGCCAGCGGGACGTCGCGCACCTGGTGGAGCGGTGCGTCGCGGCGCCCGAGCGGGTGCGGTTCGACATCTTCTACGCCGTGTCCGACAACCGGTGGAGCTACCGCGATCTCGAGCACGCGCGGGCGGTCGTGGGATTCGAGCCCGAGGACCGGGCGGAGGACTATCGGGGGGGATCGGGCCGCGGGCCGAAGGCGACGGGTGCCCGATGACGTTCACCGCGGAGCTGTGGAAGTCGATCGAGCCCGTCTACGCCGCGATCCTACGCCACCCGTTCGTGACGGGGCTCACCCAGGGCTCGCTCCCCCGGGAGAGCTTCCGGTTCTACGCCGTCCAGGACGCGCTCTACCTGCGCGAGTTCGCCCGGGCGCTGTCGATCGCGGCGGCGCGGGCGCCGCAGGACGACTGGATCATCATGTTCAACGAGCACGCGGCGGGCGCGCTCAAGGTCGAGCGCGCGCTCCACGAGAGCTTCTTCAGGGAGTTCGGCCTGAGCCCGGAGGCGGTGGCACGGACGCCGCTCGCCCCCACCAACCTCGCGTACACGAGCTACCTCCTGGCGGTCGCGTACGGCGCGCCCTTCCACGAGGCGGTCGCCGCGCTGCTTCCCTGCTACTGGATCTACTGGGAGGTCGGCAAAGAGCTGGAGCGCGCTGGGTCGCCCGAGCCGCTCTACCGGCGGTGGATCGAGACGTACGCCTCGACGGAGTTCGGTAGGATCGTGCGCGCGGTCCTCGACGCCACCGACGCGACGGCCGCCCGCCTCGCCCCCGCCGAGCGCGACGCGATGCGCCGGCACTTCACGGCGACGAGCCGATACGAGTGGATGTTCTGGGAGATGGGCTACCGCCGGGAGTCGTGGCCGCTCTAGCCTCGGGGCCGCCCGAACCTCGCGAGCCCCGAACGCGTCCCCTCACTGGCTCGCCACGTCCTTGTAGCTCCCGGCCTTCACGAACCACCCGGTCGACAGGGTGCCGCCGCCGGTGCGCATCACGGTGCAGTCGTAGGTGATGCTCGCGTTGCCGCCGACGTTCGAGTCCACGACCGTCGCGACCGTGTCCTTGCGGTTCTCGGTGATCATCGCGCCGGTGATGGTGCCGGACCCGGCGCCCGTGTAGGTGATGTCGTTCTGGGCGTAGACGAGGCCGTTGTAGGTGGTGCTGCCGCCGATGGTGATCGTGCCCGCCACGACGAGCCAGCCGCTCGCGTTGACCCCGCCGCCGACCGAGGCGTACCCGCGCTCGGAGTCCGGCGTCAGCGCGGTGAAGTCGGCGCCCGTCGTGGTGTCGACGAAGACGATGCCGTTGGGCATCGGGTTCGTCGAGTTGAATGTCACGCTCCCCTGGTAGTAGGTGCCGTTCTTCTTGGCGATCTCGCGGAGCGTCGCGAAGTCGCCGTCCGAGAACATGGGGGTGAAGTTCGTCGGGAGCGTCCCCTGCTTGATGTCGTCGAGCTGGTTCGGAGCGCTATCCCCCGGGCCATACACCTTGGCCCCGCCGGCGACGGTCGTCAGGCCGGTCGTCATCGTCCCGCCCTCGGGCGGTGGTCCGCCGGGGCAGGCCCCGGAGCGGGCGTCGATCGTGGCGTTCCCGGAGATGTGGAGCTCCCCGGCGACGGCAAGCGCTCCCTTCGGGTCGAGCCAGGTGAGACGCGTCAGCGTCGCCTGGATCATCCTCTGGCTCTTCGGGCGGGGATCGGCCGGGTCGTTGGTCGGCGCCCAGCCGACGGCAGTGAGGGTCCGCTCGCTGCTCGTGGCGCCGTTCGTGACCAGCATGGTGAAGCCGCCCTCGCCACCGAGCGTGACGAGCGCGCTCCCGTCGTAGGGACTGGCCGCGGTCGCCATCGGGTCGGGGATGCCGTTCGGGTCGGTCGGGTTCGAGAGGGCCCAGATCGCCCGCTCCATCCCTGACTCGGCGAGCGCGCGGGCCTGCGAGGCCCTCAGATGGTTCGCGCTGATCTGGGGCTCTGTCGTGGCGATGACCGAGAAGGCGAGCATCAGCGAGCTCAGGATCGCGAGCACGATCACGGCCAGCGGTAATGCGATGCCACGCTCGTTCATCACTCCTGCCCCCTCCCGCCCTTTGCCGATCAGGGCCGGCGCAGGCATGGAGAGGCAAGCGTGATGCCGGGAGCGACTCGCTCGGGCTTGATTGGAAAGAAAAGCATGAAAAACAACTATTTCCAGAGACCATCACGCTTCGATAGAGGTCGTTACTCTGTGGTCACACGACCAGAGCTCTGGCTGTCTTGCCATAGCGGCCACGCCCGAGGCGGCGAGGTCAGGAGGGCAGGAAGTCCCGGCGCGAGATGCCGTAGTGCCTCATCTTGAGGTGGAGCGTCTTGTAGTCGGTCCTGAGCAGCCTCGCCGCCTCGCTCTTGTTCCCGCGCGCCGTCTGGAGCGCTCCCCGGATCGCCCGCTGCTCGGCGTCGCGAGCCGCGAGGCCCGCCGTCTCCCTGAGCGACAGGTCGCGCCCGGCCCGCCGGGTCGCCCCGCCCCTTGCCACGGCGGCGCGATCAGTCCCGAGAGGCCCGAGATGCCCGGGCTCGAGCAGGTCCTCAGCGCGGAGGGCGGCCTGGCGGATGACGTTCCGAAGCTCACGCGCGTTCCCCGGCCACGCGTGACGGAGGAGGACCTCCGCCGCCGACGCCGAGATGCCGCGGACGGGACGCCGGAGCTCCATGCTCGCCTCGTCCAGAAAGCGGCGGGCGAGGTGGAGGATGTCCTCGCGCCGCTCCCGGAGCGGCGGAAGGAGGATCGCAAACTCGTTGAGCCGGTAGTAGAGGTCCTGCCTGAACCGCCCCGCCCGCATCTCCTCCTCGAGCGGGACGTTGGAGGCGGCGATGATCCGGACGTCGACCGGGACTGGGCGCCTGGCGCCGAGCGGCTGGACGTGGCGCTCCTGGAGGACCCGCAGGAGCTTCGCCTGCGTCGCGAGCGGGAGGTTAGGGACCTCGTCGAGGAAGAGGGTGCCGCCGTCCGCGAGCCGGAAGTGCCCATCCTTCCGCCGGTCCGCGCCGGTGAACGCGCCCTTCTCGTAGCCGAACAGCTCGGACTCGATCAGCGTCTCGGGAATCGCGCCACAGTCGAGCGCGATGAAGGGCCTCTGGCGCCTCGCGCTCTGCCGGTGGATCGCCCGGGCCACCACCTCCTTGCCCGTTCCCGTCTCGCCCTGGACGAGGACCGTGAGGGCGGAGTCGGCCACCTGGCTCACCTGCTCGATCACGCTCCGGATCGCCTCGCTCGTACCCATCTGCGTCGCGAGAGGTCCGTCCTCGCCGACCCGACTGCGCAGCTCGTCGACCTGGACCAGCAGCGCCTGGCGCTCGAGCGCCCGCCGGACCGTGAGCACCAGCTCGTCGTTCTGGAAGGGCTTGGGGAGGTAGTCGTAGGCGCCGAGCCGCATCGCCGCGACGACCGAGGGGATGTCGCGATAGCCCGTCAGGATGATGACGGACGCGCGCGGGTCGATCTGCCTCAGCTCTGGGAGGGTCTCCATCCCGCCGCGCTTCGGCATCTCCAGGTCGAGGAGGACCACGGCGGGCCTCTCCTGCCGGAAGCGCTCGAGCGCGATCTCCCCGTCCTCGGCCATCGTCACGTCGAGCCCTTCCTCCTGGAGGATCTCGCCCAGGAGGGCGCGCATCCGGGGCTCGTCGTCCACGACCAGGATCCGTGCCATCGTCAACTCACGCGCTCGACTCTAGGACGAGGCGGTTGGAGGCGGGCCTCACGACCCGGGCGTGGGCTTCTGCCTTTCCAGCGCGCGCCCGAGCGCGCGTCCCTTGTCCGGGTGGGGGTCCTTCACCACGCCGTACGCCTGGCGACCCTCATGGTCGGGGGGCAAGTGCTCGGTGATCGGTAGCCCCTCCGCGTTGACGAAGAGCAGGCAGTGGCAGTACTTGTACGTCTGCATCTCGTCGCAGGCGCAGATCCACCGGCGGAGCTTGGCCTCCGCCTTCGGATCCGGATAGAAATTGCACGGACAGAGCGGGCGTCCGACCTCCTCGATGTGGGTCGCGAGGCCCCGCACCACGGTCTCGGTCACGCTGCGATCCGGATGGAGGGACGTGCCGGACTTCTCCGCGTACTTCCTGGCGTACGCCCACATCTTGTCGACGTTGGCCTGCGACGGGGTGGTCACGAGGGGCTCCGCCCTCCTCAGCCCTGGGCGGCGAGGGCCGCCTCGATCTGAAGCGGGTTGAACCCGGTCAGACGCTGCGCTCCGATCAGGAGCACGGGGAGCGACGTCAGCCCGAGCGAGATCAACTCCTGCCTGGCCTCGGGATCACGCCCGACGTTCTTCTCCGTGAACTGGACGCCCTTTTGCGATAGATACTCTACCGCCTTGTGACAGGGGCCTCAGCCGATGTTCGTGTAGATCGTGATCTCGGTCGCCACGTCGCTCTCACCTCCGCTCACAGAGTAGACCGGGATTCGCGCTGGCTGTCAACGAACGCGCCGTGCGCTCAAGGGATCGGGCCGTCGACGCCGACGACTTTCCAGGTGGTACCGTCGTTCACGGTGCGGACGACCACGACCTTCACCAGGGGCTCCGCCTCCGCCTCCTTCACCGTGACGCGGAACTCGTGCCACGTGCTCGTCGCGACGATCGGGGCGACGCGCTCCCAGCATCCGGACCCGACCCGCTGGTATTCCAGGAGCTTCGTGGAGCCGGTCCGGTCGCGCCAGGCGGGCGCGGCGTCGCCGGTCTTCCAGGCCGGGCCGCCCGCTTCGCCCCCCCTCCACGCGTCGAGCAGCGTCGCCGCGGTGATCCTACCGAGGTCCGAGCCCGCCCTCGGCGGACAGGCCGCCCGGCCCAGCGTCACCAGCGTCATCGGCGCCAGCAGCAGCGCCACGCCCGCCACGGCGAGAAGGAGGCCACCCGCGCTCCGGACGATCGACCGGGGCGCCGTGAGCGCCACCGCGATGACGAGGAGGGCCAGGAAGAGCAGGAGGAACACCCATTGGAGCGAGGTGACGACCGTGTCCAGCTCGAACTCCTGGACCAGCCGCAGCGCGAGGACCGCGAAGGGCGCCAGGAACACGCCGAACCAGACGACGGCCCACGGATGCTTCTTCCACCACTCGATCGGGGTTTCCCGGCGCGGGGGCTGCCTCCTCGGCGGGGGCCGCCGGGACGGTCTGGGTGGAGCGGCCATGGGGGACAGGCTAACCTTTCGCGAGCAGGTCCGTCTTCGCCGCCATGATGAAGTCGTTCCGGTGGAGCCCGCGGATCTTGTGGGTCCACCAGGCGACCGTCACGCGGCCCCATTCGGTGAGGAGGGCGGGGTGATGGCCTTCCGCCTCCGCCAGGGCGCCCACGCGATTCGTGAACGCGAGCGCGTCGGCGAAGCTCGTGAAGTCGAAGACGCGCTCGAGACGCTGGATCCCGTCGCGCTCCACCAACTCCCAGCCGGTGATCTCCGGGCTCAGCTCGGTGATCTCCGCCGCGGTGACTCTCGGCGAGTCCCGACGGCAGGCGACGCAGCTCTGGGACCCGAGGCGGCTCACGCGGAGACTCCCTGGCGACCGAGCGCGGCCATCATGTCTTCCACGCGCGTGAACTTGAGCCGCGGCCGGCCCGCCGCCCGCCCCGTGGCGACCTCCTCCTTGTCGAGGCGCTCCCAGTCCGCCCAGGAGACGTAGCTCGGCTGGCGCTGCCGGACCAGGGCCTCCGCGGCGGCCGCCGGGGGATGCGCCGGGTCGAGCGTCGCCCCCTTCGCCAGGTCCTCGAGCATGCACGCGACGGTCTCCGCCGCGTCGGGCTTGTTGGTGCCGATGACCCCGGTCGGCCCGCGCTTGATCCAGCCCGCGGTGTACTCGCCGACCACGGGTCGCTTCGTCTCGAGATCGATGACCCGACCGCGCTCGTTGACGATGACGCCCCAGCTCTCGTTGAACGGCACGCCGGGCAGCGGCAGCCCCTTGTAGCCGACGGAGCGGAAGACGAGCCCGACGGGCAGCTCCTCGTACTGATCGGTCGGCTTCGGCTGGAGCGTGCCCGCCGGCGTCGCGTAGAGCCTGTTCCGCACGAGCCGCATGCCCACGACGCGCCCCGCCTCGTTGCCGATCAGCTCCACCGGCGAGACCAGGAAGCGTAGGATCAATCGCCGGGATTTCCCGCCGGGCTGGCGCCGCGCGTAGGCCTGGAGGATCTCGACCTTCTTCGTCGTGGCGCGATCCTCGCCGCGCTGGACCTCGACGCGGCTGAGGTCGTCCAGCTCGACCTCCTCCGGCACCACGGTGACGTCCGCGTCGGCCAGCTCGCCCAGCTCCTTGATCTCGGGGTTCGTGAACGCCGCCTGCGCCGGCCCGCGGCGTCCGAGCAGGTAGACTTCCTTGATCCGGCTCGCCCGGAGCGCCTCGAGGGCGTGATCCGCGATGTCGGTCGTCGCCAGCTCCCCGGTGGAGCGGCACAGGATGCGGGCCACGTCCACCGCGACGTTGCCGACGCCGACGACGGCCACGCGCTCCTGCTGGAGGTCGAAGCGGCAGTCCCGGTAGTCCGGATGCCCGTTGTACCACGCGACGAACTCGGTCGCGGCGTGACTGCCGGCCAGGTCTTCTCCGGGGATGCCCATCCGTCGATCGGTCTGAGCGCCGGTGGTGAAGCAGATGGCGTGATAGAAGCGCCTGAGCTCGTCCAGCGTGATATCCGAGCCCACGTTCACGTTCCCGAAGAGCCGGAAGGTGGGTTTCGCGGCGGCCTTCTCGAACTGCCGCGCCACGCGCTTGATCTCCTCGTGGTCCGGCGCCACGCCGAAGCGGACCAGGCCGAACGGCGTCGCCAGACGCTCGTAGAGATCCACGGTCACCACGCATTCTGGCTTGGCCAGCAGATGCTGCGCCACGAAGAACCCCGCGGGCCCAGAGCCCACAATGGCCACCCGCAGCGGCTGATCGGCAGTACCTGGCGTTGAC
>JACQWC010000040.1 GCA_016209635.1 Candidatus Rokuibacteriota bacterium
ACTTCCTGCCCGACGTCTACGTGACCTGCGACGTGTGCAAGGGGCGCCGCTACAACCGCGAGACGCTCGAGATCCGTTACAAGGGCCGGAGCATCGCGGAGGTCCTCGAGATGACGTTGCGGGAGGCGCGCGGCTTCTTCGACCCGGTGCCGGCGATCAGGGCGAAGCTCCAGACGCTCGACGACGTCGGGCTCGACTACCTCCGCCTGGGCCAGCCGGCCACGACGCTGTCGGGCGGCGAAGCGCAGCGGGTCAAGCTCGCGACGGAGCTGTCGCGGCGCGCGACGGGCCGGACGCTCTACATCCTCGACGAGCCGACGACCGGGCTGCACTTCGCGGACATCCAGCGGCTCCTCGACGTGCTGAACCGCCTCGTCGAGCAGGGCAACACGGTCGTCATCATCGAGCACAATCTCGACGTCGTCAAAACGGCGGACTGGGTCATCGACCTAGGTCCGGAGGGCGGGGACGCCGGGGGCCGGGTCGTGGCGACGGGCAGACCGGAGGAGATCGCGCGCCAGGGCGATCGCTCCTACACGGGCCGCTTCCTCCAGACGGTGCTGCGGCGCGGCTAGTCGCCGTCGCAGCGCTTCCCGGGAGGGCCTGATGCGCCGGACCAAGATCGTGTGCACGATCGGCCCCGCGAGTCGCGGCGCCGCCGACCTCGAGCGGCTCGTGGCGGCGGGCATGGACGTCGCCCGCCTCAACTTCTCCCACGGGACGCACGCCGAGCACGCCGAGGTGATCCAACTGATCCGCGAGGGCGAGGCCCGCTGGGGGCGCCCGGTGGCCATCCTCCAGGATCTGCAGGGACCGAAGGTGCGCCTGGGGACGTTCGGGGAGGGCGGTGGCGCGCGGGTCGACCTCGTTCCCGGCAGGACGTTCACGCTGACCGGGGGGGCGGTCGTGGGCACGCCGGAGCGCGCCTCGGTGACCCATCCGGAGTTCCTCCGCGCGGTGCGTCCCGGCGATCAGGTCTGGATGGACGACGGGATGATCACGCTCAACGTCGAGGAGGCGACGGCCGACGAGGTCCGGTGCCGGGTCGTCTCCGGCGGCCGCGTCAGCGACCACAAGGGTATCTCGCTGCCGCGCGTCCCGGCGCCCGTCTCGTGCCTCACCGCGAAGGACCGTGACGACCTCCGGTTCGGTATCGCCCACGCGATCGATTTCGTCGCGGTCTCCTTCGTCCGGTCGGCGACGGACATCCGCGAGGTCCGGGAGTTCCTGCGCGCCACGGGCGCCGCGGTGCCCATTGTCGCGAAGCTCGAGCGGCAGGAGGGCATCGCGAACCTCGGCGAGATCCTGGCGACGGTGGAGGCGGTCATGGTGGCGCGGGGCGATCTGGGCGTCGACGTCCCGCTCGAGGAGGTGCCCCACATCCAGAAGGAGGTCATCCGGCAGGCGCGCGCGGCCAAGATTCCCGCCATCGTGGCGACCCAGATGCTCGAGTCCATGGTCACGCACGTGCGGCCCACGCGCGCCGAGGTGTCCGATGTGTCCACGGCCATCTTCGACGGGGCGGACGCGATCATGCTCTCCGCCGAGACGGCGACCGGTCACTACCCGGTCGAGGCGGTGGAGGTCATGGCGCGCATCGCCGAGCGCGCCGAGGAGGCGGCCCTCGCGGTCGAGGCGCCGCGCCTGCGCCGGGAGGGCGTCGGCTTCCCCGAGGCGATCTCGGACGCCGCCGCGATGGCCGCGCGCGAGCTCGGCGCCCGGGCGATCGTCGCGTTCACCCAGTCCGGCTTCTCCGCCCGGCTGATCTCCGGGGAGCGCCCGGACGTCCAGATCCTCGCCTTCACGCCGTTCGTCGAGGTACAGCGGCGGCTCGCGCTGTCGTGGGGAGTCTCCTCGCGCCTCATCCGCAAGGTCGAGACGACCGACGAGATGGTCGAGGAGGTCGAGGCGGCGCTGCTCGGCGACGGAACCGTGCGCGCCGGCGACGTCCTCGTGATAATCTCCGGCTCTCCGATGTGGGTCACGGGAACGACGAATCTGCTGAAGCTCCACCGGGTCGGGGAGCGCCGCTGATGGGGCGGGAGGACGCCCGGGAGAAGGAGCGCCGGCTGGAGACGCTGACGCAGGTCACCCGCACGCTGGCCGCCACGCTCTCGCCGGACGACGTGCTCCAGCGCGTGGTCGACGCGGCGGTCGAACTGTTCGAGGCGAGCGCGTCGCGACTCTGGCTGGTCGACGACGACGGCGAGCACCTCACCCTCCGCGCGACCGGCGGTGTCCCGACGTCCGCGGAGGGCGGAGCGCGGCTCAGGATCGGCGAGGGGCTCGTCGGAACGGTCGTCGCCACCCGGGCGCCCCTGACTGTCGCGGACCTCGACATCGATCCGCGGACCCGCCGCCGGGAGCAGCTCCGCGCCGAGGGCCTCCTCTCCTTCGCGGGCGTGCCGCTCCTCGGCGGCGACCGGGTGCTCGGTGCGCTCGCCATCGCCGCGCAGCAGCGCCACGAGTACACGCGTGAGGAGGTGAGCCTGCTGCAGTCGCTCGCCGACCACGCGGCGCTCGCCATCGGGAACGCGCGGCTCTTCGCGGACGGGCAGATCCACCAGGCCCACCTCACGGCGCTCCTCGAGATCAACAAGAAGATCGGCGCCATGGCGCCGACGGAACCGCTGCTGACCTCGATCGCCGAGGAGGCGGCGCGCCTGCTCGACGTCGACAACGCCGGGTTCCGGCTGCTCGAGGGCGACGAGCTGGTGCTGGCGGGGCTCGCGGGCAACGCGCGGCAGACGATGCTCCGCCCCCGGTTGAAGATCGGCGAGAGCCTGAGCGGCGCGGTCGTGCTCTCGGGCAAGACGCTCGTCACGCGCCTCGAGGGCTTTCCGGGCGTGGTCCCGGAGCACCTCGCGGCGGACCGCCGGCTCGGCTACACGACCTTCCTCGGCGTGCCGCTGCGGACCGGCGATCGCATCATCGGGGCCTTGACCTTTCGCGCCCGGCGACCCTTCACCGAGCGCGACCGGGAGCTGGCCGAGGCCTTCGCCGGCCAGGCGGCGCTCGCGCTCACGAACGCGCAGCTCTACGAGGAGGCCGACCGGCAGCGGCGGGAGGCCGAGTTTCTCGCCGAGCTGGCCCGGACGATCAACGCCTCGCTGGACCTCGGCACCGTCCTCCAGCACGTCGCCGAGGGCGCCCGCGATCTCTGCCGGAGCGACGAGGCCAGGATCGCGCTCCGCGAGCCCGGGTCCGACACGGCGCTCTTCCGCTACTGGGTCGGCTCCGCCCACGGCCACGAGTCCACTCGGCTCGAGCCCGGCAAGGGCATCGGGGGGCTGGTGCTCGTCACGGGCCGTCCCGTCCGCACGAACGACTACATGGCGGACTCCCGGATCACCGGGGAGTACGTTCCCCTGATCCGGGAGGAGGGGATCGTCGCCGTCCTGGTCGTCCCCATCCGGACCGGCGACCGGGTCGAGGGGTTGCTCTACGTGGCGAACCACTCGGCGCGCCCGTTCACGGACCACGACGAGGCGATCCTGATGCGGCTCGCCGACCAGGCGGGCACCGCGATCGAGAACGCGCGGCTCTACCAGGAGGCGCGCGAGTACGCGGACCGTCTGCGCGCGCTCGAGGAGGTGAACCGCCTCATCTCGGCCTCGCTCCAGGTGGAGGAGGTCCTGCGCAGTGTCGCCGGCGCGGTGGCCAGGTTCTTCGACACGTCCTATGTCAGCGTCTGGGTGCTCGACCAGACGGGCCGGCGGCTGCGCCGTTCCCTCACCTACGGCGACCCCGAGTTCGCGGCGACGCTCACGAGCGAGGTGGCTCCCGGCGAGGGGCTGGTCGGGTGGGCCGTGCTCCACCGCGAGCCGATCCTCTGGACCGACGTCGAGCGCGACGCGCGTGTCGTCGACGTCCCGCGGCTGCTCGAGGCCGGCCTGCGGTTCCTCACCGCGTATCCGATCGCGATCGGCGACCGGGTGCTCGGGGCCTTCTCCGTCTCCCGCACGGCGCCGACGTCGATCACCCCCGAGACGGCGTCGCTCCTGGGCTCCCTCGCCGCGCAGGCCGCCGTCGCCCTCGACCATGCCCGACTCTACGCGGAGACCACCCAGCGCCTCCGGGAAACCACCGCCCTCCTGGAGGTCGCCGAGATCCTGAACTCCACGCTCGACTCGAAACAGCTCCTCAAGCGCGTCGCCATCAAGATCGCCCAGGTGTGCGCGGTCGACCGGTGCTCGGTCGAGCTGTGGGACGGGGGCCGCGTCATCCCGCTGATGTCGCAGTTCGCCGACGGGCGCAAGCGCCCGGAGCTGTGGGCGGCCTTCCTGACGATCCCGCCCTACCCGCCGCGGCAGGTTCCGGCGCACGCGCGCGCCATCGAGTCCCGCCGGCCGGTCATCATCGAGGACACGGCGGAGACCGACCTGATCCCGCGCGAGTGGGTCGACACGTTCGGTCTCCGCTCGTACATGGTGGTCCCGATGGTCCGCCAGGATCAGGTGATCGGCGTGATGAACCTCGATTACTGCGACCGGGTCACGCCGTTCCGTGAGTGGCAGGTCGACCTCGCCATGGCGATCGCCGGCCAGCTCGCGCTCTCGATCGAGAACACGCGTCTCTACGCCGAGGCGCAGGTGCGGCTGCGGGAGACCTCGACGCTCCTGGCGGTCGGACACGCCCTCTCCGAGCGCGGCCCGACCGGAGAGGTCATGCGCCGGGTCGCACGGGAGGTCGTGACGGCCTTGGGCGCCGACATGGTCGGCGCGTACTTCCTGGACGCGCGCAAGGAATCGCTCGTGCCGCTCGCGGGGTACCACGTGCCCCGGGACCTCCTTGCCACCTTCATGAGCCGCCCGATGGCGCTGTCGCGCTTCCCCCTGCTTCTCGAGGCGTGGCGGAGCGGGCGTGCCGTCGGGAGCCCCGACCCGCTCAACGACGCGCGGTTCGACCCCGAGTGGCTCGCGGGGCTGCCGCCGCACTCGGTGCTGTTCGTCTCCGCGATCGCCCACGGCGAGCCCGTCGGCGCCCTCTTCCTCGTCTGGTGGCGCCCCGGACGAGAGTTCCAGCCCGCGGAGATCCGGCTCGTCGAGGGCGTGGCCGCCCAGGTCGGTCTCGCGCTCGAGAACGCGGACCTCACCCGCAGGACCGAGACCAAGCTGAAGGAGACGGAGGCGCTCCTGTCGGTGAGCCGGGCGGTCTCCTCGACCGTCGATCCCGAGGCCGTCCTGCGCCACTTCCTCCGGAGCGTGGCGAAGGCCGTGGGGGCCGACAGCGTGGGGATCTGGATGCTGGACGAGGACGGGGAGTGGCTGGTGCCGCTCATGGGCTATCACGTCCCGCGCGAGCGTCTCGAGGCCCTCCGCCACGTCCGCATCTCCCTCCAGAGGCACGGGTTCTGGGCCGAGGCCGTCGGGACGAAGCGCCCCGTGTTCTCGCGCGACGCCGCCACCGACCCACGCATCCCGAAGGATATCCTGAGCGCCGCGCCGCACAGGAGCCAGCTCTTCGTTCCCATCGTGGCGAAGGAGCGGGTGATCGGTGGGTTCGCGGCCGTCTGGTGGGAGCGCGAGCGCGTCTTCTCCTCGGACGAGCTGGCGCTCATGGAGGCGATCGCCAATCAGGCCGGGGTGGCGATCGAGAACGCGCGGCTCTTCGAGGAGAATCGGCGGCGGGTCGAGGAGCTCTCGGCGCTCTACGAGCTGGCGCAGGCGGTCACCGGCCAGCTCGATCGCGCGACGCTGATCGACGCGATCCACACGCAGGTCTCGCGCCTGCTCGACGCGCGGAACATGGTGATCATCCTCAGGGACGACGCGGCGCAGGAGGCCCAGGTCGCCCTCCGCGTGCTGGACGGCGTGCGGGACGCGGGAGGCACCAGGCGGTATCCCGTGCGCTCGGTGGGACTCATGTCGGTCGTCCTCGAGACGGGCCGCCCCCTGCGGACCGACAACTATCTCGCGGAGTGCGCCCGGCGGGGCGTCGAGCCGGACCCGATCTCCGCGCAGATGGGGCACTGGCTCGGGGTTCCGATGACCACCGAGGACCGAGTCGTCGGTGTCCTCGCGCTCCGCAGCAGGGAGCGCGCCTTCACGGAGGCCGACGAGCGCCTGCTCGGTAACATCGCCCGCCTCGCCGCCCTCGCGCTCCGGAGCGTGCTCCTCTTCGAAGAGCGGACTCGCGCGTACGGCGAGCTGGCCGCCGCCCAGGACCAGCTCGTGCGGACGGAGAAGCTTCGCGCCCTCGGCGAGATGGCCTCGGGCGTGGCGCACGACTTCAACAACCTCCTCGCCGCGATCCTGGGACGCGCCGAGCTGCTCCAGGTCCGCATCCAGGACCCGAAGCTCCGGCAGTGGCTGCAGGTCATCCGGCGCTCCGCGCTCGACGGGGCCCAGACCGTCCGCCGATTACAGGAATTCGCCCGGGTCCGGCGCGATCAACCCCTCGTCGCCGTGGACCTGAACCAGGTGGTCCGGGACGCGCTCGAGATCACCCAGTCGCGCTGGCGCGATGAGCCCCGCAGCCAGGGTATTGCCATCGAGGTCCGGACGGTGCTCCCGGCGCTCCCACGGGTGACGGGTGATGCCGCCGAGCTCCGGGAGGCCCTGACGAACCTGATCCTGAACGCCGTCGACGCCATGCCCCAGGGCGGGGTGCTCACCCTCGCGACGGCCGTGGTCGGCGAGGAGGTCGAGCTGGCGGTGACCGACACGGGCATCGGAATGCCGGAGAGCGTCAAGAACCAGATCTTCGATCCATTCTTCACCACGAAGGGACCGCAGGGGACGGGCCTCGGCCTGTCGATGACCTACGGGATCGCGACGCGCCACCGGGGCCGGATCACCGTCGAGAGCGAGGAGGGCCACGGCTCCACGTTCCGGCTCGCGCTCCCGCGCAGCGAGCCGGTGGAGGCGCCGGAGCGGCCGCCGTCGCCCTCCCCGCCGGGCGCGGGGCTCCGCTGCCTCATCGTCGATGACGAGGAGGCCGTCGGCACGATGCTCGGCGACGTGCTCGAGACCGGCGGGCACCGTACCGTCGTGCTGACCGACGGCGCCCGTGCCATCGCCGAGTTCAGCGCGGAGCCCTTCGACGTGGTCTTCACGGACCTCGCGATGCCGCGGACCTCCGGCTGGCAGGTGGCGCGCGCGGTCAAGGCGATGGCGCCGGACGTGCCCGTCTTCCTCGTCACCGGCTTCGGGGTCGAGCTCCCGCCCGACGACCTCCTGAGCCGCGGCGTGGATGCGGTCCTCGCCAAGCCGCTCAAGATCCAGGAGATCCTCGACGCGGCGGCCCAGGCCGCGCGAAGACGCGCTCACACGAACCGACCCGGGGGACACTGATGGCCTACACGCACCTGCTCCTCGACCGCACCGACCACGTTGCCACCATCACCCTCAACCGTCCCGACGCGTTCAACGCACTCAATCTCGAGCTGGGCCGCGAGGTGTTCCACGCGGCGCTCGAGGTGGACGAGGATCCGGGCGTCCGCTGCGTCGTGATCACGGGCGCGGGGAAGGCGTTCTGCGCGGGCGGCGACGTGAAGGGCTTCGCCGACAACCTGCCCCGCATCGGCGTCCTGATCAAGGAGCTGACGACCTATCTTCACGGGGCCGTGTCGCGGCTGTGCCGGAGCGACAAGCCGGTCGTCATGGCCGTCAACGGGGTGGCCGCGGGCGGTGGCCTGAGCTTCGCCCTGTCGGGTGATCTCGTCATCGCCGCCGAGTCGGCGCGCTTCACGATGGCCTACTCGAGGATCGCCGCCCCGCCCGACGGCTCCTCCTCCTACTTCCTCCCGCGCCTCATCGGCCTCCGGCGGACGATGGAGCTCTACTTCACCAACCGGGTGCTCTCGGCGCGCGAGGCGCTCGAGTGGGGGCTCGTCACGCGGGTCGTGCCCGACGCGGAGTTCCGGCCGGCGGTCGACGCCCTGGCGCGCGAGCTGGCGCAAGGCCCGACGAAGGCCTTCGGCCGGGCGAAGCGGCTCTTCCACCAGTCGACCTGGGAGAGCCTCGAGACGCAGATGGAGCTCGAGGCGCAGGCCATCGCGGCGAGCGGGCACACCGAGGACTTCCGGGAGGGCGTGACCGCGTTCGCGGCGAAGAAGGCCGCGACGTTTCGCGGCCGCTGAGGGGGGTGGCTCCGTGACGGGCATCGCGCGGCTCTTCTACCGCCCCGGCTGATCGTCATGCACCAAGACGCGGGAGCTCCTCGCGTCCTGGGGGGTCGAGTTCGACCCGGTGAACGTCGAGGGGAACCCGGCGGCGCTCGACGAGCTGGAGCGCCTCGGCGTTCCGGCGGTCCCGGCGGTCGCCGTGGGCGATCGGGCGGTGCACGGCTGGAACCCCGAGGGCCTGGCGCGGCTCCTCGGCGTGACGGTGAGCGCCGCGCCGCGGCTCCCGCCAGAAGCGCTCGCGTCACGGCTCGACCTGATCCTGAAATCGACGGCGCGACTCCTCGGGCGGGTCGGCCCGGACGCGATCGACTGGACGCCACCCGAGCGGGACCGGACGCTCGGAGACCTGGGCTACCACGTCTTCCGCCTGAGCCTCGCCTTCGCCGACGCCGTCGACCTCGGCGGGCTTCCTCACGCCTGGTTCGAGGAGAAGGCGCCCCCGGAGCTCCACGACGGTGGGGCACTCGCGCGCTACGGCTCGCTCGTCCGGGCACGGCTCGCGGGATGGTTCGACGGGGCGGCGCCGGAGGAGTACGCGCGGATCGTCCAGACGTACTATGGCCCGCAATCGGCCCACGACCTGCTCGAGCGGACGACCTGGCACGCCGCCCAGCACCTCCGCCAGCTCGCGGCGCTCGCGGAGCGGCTCGGTATCACGCCGCTCGAGCCCCTGCCGACCGACGCCTTCCGCGACCTCCCGCTGCCCGTGTCGCTCTGTTAGCGGGCCCACTGTGTCCGTGAATAACCCGGGGGTCGAGACGGGCCCGGGTTCATCCCGGGCCCGGCGAGC
>JACQWC010000039.1 GCA_016209635.1 Candidatus Rokuibacteriota bacterium
AGCTACCACGTGCTCGGGTGGGGAGGCTACTGGGCGTGGGATCCGGTGGAGAACGCCGCGTTCATGCCGTGGCTCACCGCGACGGCGTTCCTCCACTCGGTGATGATCCAGGAGCGGAGGCGGATGCTCAAGCTCTGGAACCTGGCGCTGGTGATCCTGACCTTCAGCCTCACGCTCTTCGGAACCTTCCTCACCCGCTCCGGAGTGATCGCGTCGGTCCACTCCTTCACCCAGGGCTCCATCGGCGCGTTCTTCCTCGGCTTCCTCGCCCTGGTCGTGCTCACGGCGCTCGGCCTCCTGGCCTGGCGCTGGGACGCGCTCCGCGCGGAGGGCGAGCTGGACTCGGTGGTGTCACGGGAATCGGCCTTCCTGCTGAACAACCTCATGCTGGTCGCCGCGGCGTTCACGGTGTTCTTCGGCACCGTCTTTCCGCTGCTCTCCGAGGCCCTCCGCGGCGTGAAGGTGAGCGTGGGGGCGCCGTTCTTCAACCAGGTCAACATCCCGCTCTTCCTCGGCCTGATCTTCCTGATGGGCGTGGGTCCGCTCATCGCCTGGCGGCGCGCCTCCGCGGAGAACCTCAGGCGGAACTTCGTCGGACCGGTGGCCCTCGGCGTCGCGGCCGCGGCGCTCTTCTCCCTCCTGGGCGTCCGCTCCGCGCTGGCGGTCCTCGCGCTGGCGCTGACGGTGTTCGTCGCCGCCACGATCGCCCTCGATCTCGTCCGGGCCACCCAGGCGCGGCTCCGCCTGGGCCAGCCCCTCCCGCGGGCGGTCGCCGGGCTGCTCCTCCGTCACAACCGCCGGTACGGCGGCTTCATCGTCCACCTGGGCATCCTCGTGATCACGCTCGGCATCACGGGGTCGCAGGCGTGGTCGGTGCAGACGGAGACGACGCTCAAGCGCGGGGAGGCCACCGAGCTGGCCGGCTACCGGGTCCGCTTCGACGGGCTCAGCGCGGGAGAGGAGTCGAACCACTTCAAGGTCGTGGGAACTTTCACGGTGTCGAACGGGCGCGCCGGCATCGTCATGCAGCCCGCCAAGAAGTTCTACCCGCAGGAGCAGTCGCCGATCGCCTACGTCGACTACCGGCTGGGCCTCACGGAGGACATCTATCTCGTCCTCGGCGACTTCGCCCGCGACGGCACGCAGGCGACCGTCAAGGTCCAGGTGAACCGCCTGGTCAGCTGGATCTGGATCGGCGGCGCCATCCTCACGCTGGGCGCGGCGCTCGCGATCCTCCCCGAGCGCAGGAGGACGGCGTGACGCGCGGCTGGCGCTGGCTGATCCCGCTCTCCGTGATCCCCGTGCTGGCGCTGCTCGCCTACGGGTTCCGCCTGAACCCCCGGGAGGTCGCCTCGCCGCTCGTCGGGCGGGCCGCGGCCCCGTTCACGCTCGCCACCTTCGAGGGTCAGCCGCTCTCCCTCGAGGCGCAGCGGGGGAAGGTCGTGGTGGTGAACTTCTGGGCCTCGTGGTGCTATCCGGCGTGCTACGAGGAGGCGCCCGTGCTCGAGCGCAACTGGCGGGCCTACCGCGACCGCGGCGTCGTGGTGATCGGCATCGACATCCAGGACACGGTCGAGGCGGCGCGCAAGTTCATCGGGGACTTCAGCCTCACCTTTCCCAACGCCCGGGATCCCGACGGCAAGGTGTCCGTCGACTACGGCGTGTACGGCGTCCCCGAGACGTTCTTCGTCGACCGCCGGGGGCGCATCCGGGCCAAGCACGTCGGCGCCGTGACGGACGAGGTCTTCCGCGGGCAGGTCGAGCGCCTGCTCGCCGAGCCCGCCTGACCTCATGCGGGCCCTGACGACCGCCCTGGTCCTGGCGCTGCTCCTGCTCGGGGGCGGCAGCGGCCGCGCGGCGGCCCAGCAGCCGGCGACGCACGCCAGCGAGCAGGCCGTCTACGAGATCGCGGCCCTGCTCCGCTGTGTCGTGTGCCAGAACCTCTCCGTCGCGGACTCGCCCTCCGAGATGGCGAATCAGATGCGCGCGATCATCCGCGAGCGGCTCGCGACGGGCGAGCGCCCCGAGCAGGTGATGCAGTACTTCGTGGAGCGGTACGGCGAGTGGATCCTGCTCTCGCCCCGACCCCGGGGCTTCACCCTGCTGGTCTGGGTCGCGCCCCCCGTCGCCATGCTCGTGGGCCTCGGCATCGTCGCCATCCTGCTGCGGCGGTGGACGCGCCGGCCGAGCCCCGGTCCGGCGGCCGAACCCGGGATCGACCCGGCGATGAGCGAGCGGATCCGGCGCGAGATGGACGCCGAGCCGTGACCGCGATCGTGCTCGTCGCCCTCACGATCGGCGTGCCGGCGCTCCTGTTCGTCCTGTGGCCGCTCCTCGTCCGGCGCGATGGGAGCAGGACGTTTCTCCCGCTGCCGCCCGATCGGTCCCAGCAGCTCCTCGAGGACAAGCGTCGCGCGCTGAGAGCGCTCCGGGAGCTGCGCTTCGAGCACGACGCCGGCCACGTGTCGGACGAGGATTACGCGGACCTCCGGGCGCGCTACGAGACCGACGCCGCCGCGATCCTCGGCGAGCTGGATCGCCTCGGGGAGGGGCGGCCCCGCGCCGAGCCGGCCCCGCCGCCGGACGTCGGCCCGCGCCGCCCCGCGTGGCGTCATCCGGTCACAGTCTCGGTCGGGGCGGTGGCGCTCGTCGGCTTTGGAGTGGCGCTCGGCGCGGGCGTCGTCAGGTACACGGAGCCCGATCCCACCGCCGGGATGGCGATGCCGGGATCCCGCCCCGCCGCCGCGCCGGTCGTGGCGCCGCCGAGCGCCGGGGGGGACGCCGGCGCCCCGCGACAGGTCAGTCCCGAGACGCTCAAGGGGATGCTCGAGGCCGCGCGCGCGAGCCTCTTCGCGGAGCGGTACGGCGAGGCGATCGCCGCCTACCAGGCGGTGCTGAAGCGCGACCCCGAGAACGTTGACGCGATGACCCACCTCGGGCTCATCGTGGCCATCGGCGGGCATGCCGACAGCGCGCTCGAGACGTTCGAGCGGGCGCTCAAGATCGATCCGAACTACCCGCCCGCGCTCCTCTACCGGGGCCAGGTGCTCTACGAGACGAAGCGGGACGTCGCCGGGGCGATCCGATCGTGGGAGACGTTCGTCGCGGTCGCGCCGGCCGGAGAGGACCGCGAGCGCGTCCTCAAGATGATCGCCGAAGCCCGGGCCCGGCCGGCGGGCCCGCAGAAGTAGCGGGCGGGTCAGCGGGCCGGCGCGCCGCCGGGCCCGAGGCCGTACGATCGGCTGAGCGAGATCGGGACGACGAACCTGTCCTCGCCGCGGAATCGAATGACGGGATAGGGCCAGCGGACCCGGACCCTGAGCGATCCTTCTTCCTCCGCGAGCTCGACGGCCTCCTCGCCGAGCCGCACGCCGGCTTCCTGCGAGCCCTTGACGATCGCGCTTCGTACCTTCGAGAAGCGCTCCTCCCGCTCCATCCTGCCGAACGCCCCGGGACCGCCTCGGCCGAGCGCGGGCAGCGCCTTGGTGACCGACTCCTCGACGACGCTCGCGACCTCCATGTACTCCGCGACCGCGACGAACGCCGCATAGATGCCGTAGACGATGGCGCCCACGACGAGGAGGGTCACGAGCGCCTTCATCGCCGTCCGCCTCTCACGCCTGCGACTCCGGCGTGTACACCCAGATCTTCGCCGCGGCCGGCAGGCCGAGCGCGATCGTCTGGCCGTCGCCGGCCGCCGTGATCGTCCCCGCCCAGGGCGCCACCTCGACGATCCTGAGCCGGCGTCCGGGCCGCACGTCGTTCTTCCAGAGGTGCTCGAGCAGCTTCTTGTCGGCCTCCGCCTCCTCCGTGATGCGCTCGACGATGACCGTCGCTCCCTCCTTCGCCTGCGCCAGCGGGAAGGGCTCCACCCGGGGCGGCTTCGCCATGCCGGGAATCGGGTTCCCGTGGGGGCAGGTGCTGGGCATGCCCAGCATCTCGGCGAGTCGGCTCTCCACGCGCGGCGAGATCGCGTGCTCGAGCCGGTGCGCCTCTTCGTGGGCGTCGGTCCAGTCGAGGCCCAGCGAGTCGGTCAGCCATCGCTCCAGGAGCCGATGGCGACGGGCCGTGACCTCGGCGACCTGACGTCCCTTCGCGGTGAGGGTCAGCTCCTTGCCGCGCCCCACCTTGACGTACCCGCTGCGCGTCAGGCGCTGGATCGCCTCGGTCACCGCCGGGGCGGAGACGCCCATGTGCTTGGCCAGGCGCGCGCCGATCACGGGCCGTCCGCCCCCCGCCAGGTCGTAGATCGCGCCCAGGTAGTCCTGGACGGACGCCGTCGTCTCGACGCGCGTGTCCTTGGATTTTAGGGTTGACATCGTCATTAAGTTAGGTGACCCTAATAGTAGAAGTAACCTAACCCTATCGGAGTATACCATGGGCATTGACGGGCGAACCGTGCGACTCGCGGCGATCGCGGGGTTCGCGGTCTTCGGCTGCCTCCCGGGCGCGCCGGTTCCGGAGGCGCGGGCGGCGGAGGTCGTCGTCTACTCGGCCCGCCACTACGGGCAGGAGGCGGCGTTCGACGCCTTCACGCGGAAGACGGGCATCCAGATCAAGCTCCTCAACGGGAGCACCGCCGAGCTGTTCGAGCGGCTCAAGGCCGAGGGCGAGAAGACCCCGGCCGATCTCCTCGTCACCGTGGACGCCGGGAACCTCTGGAACGCCGCGCGGGCCGGGCTCCTGCTGAAGCTCGATGCGCCCGAGCTCACGGCGAACATCCCGGCCCACCTCCGGGACCCGGAGAACCGCTGGTTCGGCCTCACCATGCGGGCCCGGACGATCATGTACAACCCGAAGAAGGTGGGACCGGGAGAGCTGTCGACCTACGAGGCGCTCGGCGATCCCAGGTGGAAGGGCAGGCTCTGTCTCCGCCCGTCGAGCTACATCTACAGCCAGTCGATGCTCGCCACGATGCTCAAGCGGCACGGGGAGGCGCGGACGGAAGAGATCGTCAGGGGCTGGGTCGCGAACAAGCCGGTCCTGATCAACAGCGACACCAAGATCCTGGAGGCCATCGCCGCGGGCCAGTGCGACGTCGGCGTCGCGAACTCCTACTATCTCGCGCGCCTCGTGGCCAAGGACCCGTCCTTCCCGGTGTCGCCCTTCTGGGCCAACCAGGCGACGACGGGGACGCACGTCAACGTCTCGGGCGCGGGGGTCACGGCGCACGCGAAGAACCGGGCGAACGCGATCAAGCTCCTCGAGTTCCTCTCGAGCGCCGAGGCGCAGCAGCTGTTCGCCGACACGAGCTTCGAGTACCCCGCCAACGCGCAGGCCGGCGTGAACCGGATCGTGGCGCAGTGGGGCAAGTTCAAGCAGGACGATATCAACGTCGCGGCCGCGGGCGAGTTCCAGGCGGCGGCCACCAGGCTCGCCGACCGCGCCGGGTACAAGTAGCGGCGCGCCGTGTCGACCCCCGGCGCGGCCGCCGGCCGCACCGAGCCCGCACGACCGACGGCGGCCCGTCCCGCCCTGCCCTCTCCATGGACGGTCGCCGCCGTCGCCGTCTCGGCGGTGCTCGCGGTCCCGATCCTCGCCGTCCTCGCCTCCCTCGGCCACCCGGCCGTCGACGTCTGGGCGCATCTCTGGCGGACCCAGCTCGCCGAGCTGGTCGCCAACACGCTCGCGCTCGTGGTCGGTGTCGGCGCCGGCACGCTCCTCGTCGGGACGGGGCTCGCGTGGCTGGTGGTGGGCCATCGGTTCCCCGGGCGAGCCCTCTTCGAGAGCGCACTGATCCTGCCGCTCGCCGTGCCGGCCTACGTCATCGGCTTCGCCTTCCTCGGCCTGTTCGACTTCGCCGGGCCCGTCCAGACGTCGCTGCGCCGGGCGGTCGGGGACGGGCTCCGGCTGCCGGAGATCCGGTCGTACTGGGGCGTGGTCCTCATGATGACGCTGGTCTTCTATCCCTACGTGTACCTCCTCGCCCGCACGGCCTTTCGCGAGCAGGGCGCGGCCACGCTCGAGACCGCGCGGAGCCTGGGCCACTCGCGCCTCGCGACCTTCCTCGAGGTCACGCTGCCGATGGCCCGTCCGTCGCTCGTCGCCGGCGTGGCGCTCGCGATGATGGAGGCCCTCGCCGACTTCGGGACCGTCGCCACCTTCGGCTTCCGAACGCTCACGGAAGCCATCTACCGCGTCTGGTACGGCATGTTCGACCGCGTCGCGGCGACCCAGCTCGCGAGCCTCCTCCTGTTCTTCGCCGCCGGACTCTTGCTGCTCGAGCGCGGGCTCAGGGGCCGGGCGCGCTTCACGCAGAGCCAGCGGCGGGGCCCCGGCGTGACGCCGGTGCCCCTTCGGGGCTGGCGTGGATGGGCGGCCACCGCGGCCTGCGCGGCCGTGCTCGGACTGGCGTTCGTGTTGCCGGTGGGCCAGCTCCTCGTCTGGGCGCGCGCCGCCGCCGGCTGGGGCACCGCGGCGGGGTTCAGCATCCTGCTCGCCAACACGCTGACGCTGGCCGGTCTCGCCTCGGCCGCGGCCGCCGTGCTCGCCCTGGTGCTCGTCTACGCCGGACGACTTCACCCGACGCCCGGCGTCAGGCTCTCGACGCAGTTCGTTTCCATGGGCTACGCCCTCCCCGGCGCGGTGATCGCGGTAGGTGTCTTGATGCCACTCGCCTGGCTCGACCACCTGGTGGTACGGCTCGTCGAGGCGTGGCTCGCGAGGGAGGTCGGTCTCGTGCTCACGGGCTCGGCGGCAGGCCTCCTCTTCGCCTATATCGTGCGGTTCCTCGCCGTGAGCTTGCAGACGCTCGAGGCGAGCCTCGCGAAGATCCCCGCGAGCCTCGAGGATGCCGCGCGCTCGCTCGGCGAGGACGCCACCGGCACGCTCGCGCGCGTCCACGTGCCGCTCATGCGCGGCGGGCTCCTCACCGCGCTCGTCCTCGTCTTCGTCGAGACCATGAAGGAGATGCCCGCCACCCTGCTCCTGCGTCCCTTCGGCCTCAGCACCCTGGCCATCGAGGTCTGGGAGCGGACCTCCGAGTCGATGTGGGCGGAGGCGGCGATCCCCGCGCTCGCGATCGTCGGGGCCGGCCTCCTCCCGGTGTTTCTCGCGATCCGGCTGAGCGCTCGACGCCCCTGAGCCGTCGGGGCGCCGGGGTCCCCGACGTTCGGGCCCGTCACCCCCATGCTAGACTGCCGGCATGGATCGGGCCGAGGCCGCGCAGCGGATCAGCGAGCTGCGCGAGCAGATCCACCGCCACGACTATCTCTACTACGTGGAGGCGCGGCCCGAGATCGCCGACGCCGAGTACGACGCGCTGATGCGCGAGCTGGCGGTCCTGGAGGCCCGCTTCCCCGACCTCGTCACCGAGGACAGCCCGACCCAGCGGGTCGGGGGCCAGGTCGACGCGTTCAGGCCGGTCGAGCATCGCGCCGCGATGCTCTCGCTCGACAACGCGACCCGCGCCGAGGACCTCAGGGAGTTCGAGGCGAGGATCGGGCGGGCGCTCCCGGGCGGCCGGTTCACCTACGTGTGCGAGCCCAAGGTCGACGGGCTGGGCGTGGCCCTCCTCTACGAGCGCGGCCGCTTCGTGCGCGGCGCGACCCGCGGTGACGGACGGGTCGGCGAGGACATCACGCCGAACCTCCGCACCATCCGGAGCATCCCGATGGTCCTCCGGAGGCCGCTGGAGGCGGTGGCGGACCTCGAGGTACGCGGCGAGGTGTTCATGCCGCGCCGGCCGTTCGAGCGGCTCAACCGCGCGCTCGAGGAGGCGGGCGAGGCCACGTTCGCCAATCCGCGCAACGCCGCCGCCGGCGCGGTCCGCCAGAAGGACCCGAGCGTCACCGCGCGGCGCCCCCTCGACATCTTCATCTATCACGTGAGCCACGCCGAGGGACTCGGGCTCGGGTCCCACTGGGAGACGCTCGCCGCGCTCCGGGCCGCGGGGTTCAAGACCAACCCCCGCGTCGAGAAGTGCGGGGCGCTCGACGCCGTCATCGCCTATTGCGCGCGACTCGAGCGCGACCGCGACGCGCTCGATTACGACGCCGACGGGGTGGTCGTCAAGGTGGACTCGCTCCAGCAGCACCGGCGCCTCGGAAGCACGACCCATCATCCGCGCTGGGCCATCGCGTTCAAGTTCGCCGCCCGGCAGGCGACGACGGTGGTCGAGGCGATCGAGGTGCAGGTCGGCAAGACCGGGATCCTCACGCCCGTCGCGAAGCTCACGCCGGTCGAGCTGGCGGGAGTCGTCATCCGCAACGTCAGCCTCCACAACGAAGACGAGATCCGGCGCAAGGACGTCCGCGTCGGGGACACGGTCCTCGTCGAGCGCGCGGGGGACGTCATCCCCTATGTCGTCCAGGTGATCACCGCCAGGCGGCCGCCGCGCGCCCGGCCCTTCGCGTTCCCGACCTCCTGCCCGGCGTGCGGCGGCGTCGCCTTCCGGCCTCAGGGGGAGGCCTACTGGCGCTGCATGAACAGCGCGTGCCCCGCGCAGCTCAAGGAGCGGCTCCGCCACTTCGGCTCCCGGCGCGCCATGGACATCGAGCATCTCGGCGAGGTCGTCGTCGACCAGCTCGTGGACAAGGGGCTGGTGAAAGACTTCGCCGACCTCTACAATCTCAGCGTCGACCAGCTCCTGCACCTCGAGCGGTTCGCGGAGAAGTCGGCGCGCAACCTGGTCGACGCGATCGCCGCTTCGCGCACGCGCGCGCTCGGCCGCCTCCTGAACGCCCTCGGCATCCGTCTCGTCGGGGAACGAGTCGCGCAGCTGCTCGCCGCGCGGTTCGGCCGGCTCGACGCGATCGCCGCCGCGTCGGTCGAGGAGCTGGGGGAGGTGCACGGCGTGGGCCGCCAGATCGCGGAGTCGGTGTCGCGGTTCTTCGCGGACAAGGCGAACCGCCGCGTCCTCAAGCGCCTCGCGGCGTCCGGCGTGGTCATGCGGGAGCCCGACGCCGTCGAGGGCGCGAGGCCGCTCTCCGGGAAGACGTTCGTGCTCACCGGGTCCCTCGCGACCCTCTCGCGCGACACGGCGAAGGATCTCATCCTCGGGCTCGGCGGTCGGGTCTCGGGCTCGGTCTCGAAGAAGACCGATTACGTCGTCGTGGGCGAGGCGCCGGGGAGCAAGGCCGACGACGCGCGCCGGCTGCGGGTCACGATGCTGGACGAGGCGGCGTTCCTGACCCTGGTCGGGAAGGGCGCCGAGGAGGGCACGGGACAGCGATGAGGCGGGGACTTCTGCTCGGCGTGGCGTTCGTCTTCGGTGGGTGCGTCGGGGCCACCACCGAGTCGGCGGCGCCGATCGATCGGAGCGCGCCCGGCACCTGGACGGTCCTGGCGCCGATGCCCACGGCGCGCCAGGAGGTGGCGGCCGCGGCGCTCGACGGGCGCGTGTTCGTCGTCGGCGGGCTCGGCCCGGGCGGCGCGCCCAGCGCCATCGTCGAGGCCTTCGACCCCGCGACGAACCGCTGGGAGACACGCGCGCCGCTCCCGGCAGCCACCCACCACGCGGCGGCCGCGACCCTCGAGGGCCGGCTCTTCGTCATCGGGGGCTTCACGGGCGGCAGGGTGAGCTGGACGCCGGTCGGCACCGTGTACGAGTACGACCCCGGCCGCGACTCGTGGTCCACCCGCGCGTCCCTGGCGGCCCCGCGCGGCGCGCTCGCGGTCGCCGCGCTCGGGGGCCGCCTCCATGCGCTCGGCGGCGATAGCGGCGATCCGACCAACGCGCACGAGGTCTACGACCCCGCGGCCAACCGCTGGACGAGCGCCAACCCGATGCCCACCGCGCGCGACCATCTCGCGGCGCTCGCGTTCCAGGGGCGGGTGTGGGCGATCGGCGGCCGGCGGTCGTTCCTCGGAGCGCAGTACGCGAACGTCGAGGTCTACGACCCCGCGACAGACAGCTGGCGCACCGGGACACCGCTCCCGACGGGGCGCGGGGGGATCGCGGCCGTGGCCCTCGCGGACCGGATCTTCGTGTTCGGTGGCGAGGCGCCGCTCCGCATCTTCAGCGCGACCGAGATGTGGGACACGGGCAACGGCCGCTGGATCGCCAAGGCGCCCCTGGTGACCGCGCGCCACGGCCTCGGCGCCGCGGTCGTGGGTGACACGATCTACGTCTCCGGCGGGGCCACGCGCCCCGGGTTTGCGCGGAGCGACGCGAACGAGGCGTACCGGCCGTGAGACGGTTCGGCCCGTTCCTCGTCCTCCTCGTCTTCCTGGGCGGGGCGCCCGCCCTCGCCGGCGGCCCGACGCGCGAGCAGGCGCTGGCGGCGCTCGGCGACGCGAGCGACGCGGACGCCCGACGGCGCGGCGCCCGGCAGCTCGGCGAGGTGGGAACGATGGCCGATCTCCCCCACCTCGTGCGCGCCCTGCGGGACGCGGACCCGCTCGTGCGGGCGCTCGCGGAGAGCGGGATGTGGCAGGTGTGGAGTCGCTCCGGCGACGAGGAAACCGACCGTCTCTTCGCCATCGGCGTCGAGCAGATGAGTGCCCGCCAGACCGACGCGGCGGTGGAAACGTTCACGCGCGTCATCCAGCGCCGCCCCGACTTCGCCGAGGGCTGGAACAAGCGGGCGACCGTCTACTTCCTCCGCGGCGAGTACGAGAAGTCGCTGGCCGACTGCGACGAGGTGATGAAGCGCAACGCGTACCACTTCGGCGCCCTGAGCGGCTACGGCATGATCTACCTCGAGCTCAATGCGCCGGCGCGGGCGCTCGAGTACTTCGAGCGGGCGCTCCGCGTCAACCCGAACCTCCTCCAGGTCGAGGCGGCCGTCGAGACGCTGCGGCAGCTCCTGATCCAGAGGCGAAAGGACACCATCTGATGGCCGCCGTCGCCCGCATCGACTGCCCGCGCTGCGCGCTCGCCGTCGACGGCGCCACGCCGACGACGTACTGCCCGCGCTGCGGGGGCGTCCTCGAGGCTCACGTCGACCTCGTCGGTCTCTCCGCCGGCCTCGAGGCGGAGATCCGCCGGCGGCCCCGCGGGCTCTGGCGCTGGCGCGAGTTCCTGCCCATCGCCGACGACGCGAGCATCGTCTCCCTGGGCGAGGGCGACACGCCGCTCGTCCACACCCGTCGCCTCGCGGCGGAGACCGGGCTCGATCGCCTCTGGATCAAGAACGACACCCTCCTGCCGACCGGCTCCCTGAAGGACCGCTCGGTCACCGTCTCCCTGTCCCACGCCCGGGAGGTCAAGGCGAGCGCGGTCGGCGTCTCCTCGACGGGGAACCACGCGGCCTCCGTCGCGGCGTACGCGGCGGCGGCGGGTCTTCCGGCCTTCGTGATGATCCCGGCGGCCACCGCGCCGGGCAAGGTGATGCAGGCGCGCGCGTACGGCGCGCACGTCATCGCCGTCCAGGGGCCGTTCGACCGCACGTCCGCGCTCTTCAAGGAGGCGCTCGCGGAGTTCGGCTGGTACTCGTGCCTCTCTGCGAACGCGTGGCGCAACGAGGGGAAGAAGACCTACGCCTTCGAGACGTGGGAGCAGCTCGGGGGCGAGGTGCCCGCCTGGATGATCCATCCGATCGCCGGCGGCCTCGGCGTCACCGCCACGTGGAAGGGGTGGCGCGAGCTGAACGCGCTCGGCTGGGCGCGCGGGGTCCCGCGGATGGTCGCGGCGCAGGCGGCCGCGGCGGCGCCGATCGTCCGCGCGTGGGAGCGGGGCATGGACGACCCGGTGCCCGTCACCGTCCAGCCGACGGTCGCCGAGTCGATCGCGGTCGGCGCGCCGTCCCTCGGCTGGCGGGCCCTCCGCGCCGTGCGCGAGACCGGCGGCGCCTGCGTCGCCGGCTCCGACGGGGAGCTGCTCGCCGCGCAGTCGCTGCTGGCCCGGACGACCGGGATCTTCTGTGAGCCGTCGGCGGCGGCGTCCGTGGCGGCGGCGCTCGCCCTCCGGCGCGCGGGCAGGATCCGGCCGGACGACCTCGTCGTCTGCGTCGTCACCGGCCATGGGCTGAAGCAGCCCGAGCCCGCGGCGGCCCGCGCGGAGCCGGTCGTCACGGTCGAACCTTCGCTCGCCGACCTGGAACCACACCTGAGGAGGTGGCTGTGATCGAGGCCCTGCGGAAGTTCTCGAGCCCGAGCGTCGCCAACGCGATCGAGACGTTCAACGTCCGTCCCCGCAACCAGGGGTTCATGTCCTCGGAGATCCGCGCCCTCTTTCCCGAGCTGGGACCGCTCGTCGGGTACGCGGTCACCGCGCTGATCCGCGCCGAGCCCCAGCCGATCGACGGCCATCGCGCCAGCACGTTCGGCTGGTGGGACTACGTGCAGACGATCCCGGCGCCGCGCGTCGTCGTCGTCCACGACCTCGACGAGCCTCGCGGCCAGGGCGCCCAGTGGGGAGAGGTCCAGGCCAACATCCACCGGGCCCTCGGCGTGGCCGGCGTCGTCACCGACGGCTCCGTGCGCGACCTCGACGAGGTGCGCGCGCTGGGCTTCCAGTTCGTCGCCGCCCACGTGTCGGTGTCACACGCGTACGTTCACATGGTGGACTTCGGGATCCCGGTCAAGGTGGGCGGGCTCTGGGTCAGGCCGGGCGACCTCGTCCATGCCGACCAGCACGGCGTTGCCACGGTCCCGGCCGAGATCGCCGCCGGCGTCCCCGAGGCGGTCGCGAAGGTCGAGGCCGCCGAGCGGCGCATCATCTCCCTCTGCCAGTCGCCCGACTTCTCGGCCGAGCGACTGAAGGCGCTCTACCGAGAGGTCCGCCCGGGGACCTACTGATCGCCGTCAACCCCTTCCGAGGACGAGCCGCCATGGAGATGGTGAAGACGAACGGCGTATCGCTCGCGACGCACGCCTGGCCGGGCGGGAGCCCGACCGTCATCGGCGTGCACGGCCTCACGGCGAACCACACGTGCTGGTACCCGATGGCCCAGCTCCTGGCCCCGCGGCACTGCGTGATCGGCTACGACCTCCGCGGGCGCGGCGGGAGCGAGAAGCCCCCCGGCGGCTACAGCCTCGCCGACCACGACCGCGACCTCCTGGGCCTGCTCGACCACTTCGGCCTCGAGCGCGCGGTGATCATGGGGCACTCGCTCGGCGCGCACATCGGCGTGCGCTTCGCCGCCCACCATCCCGAGCGGGTCGAGCGGCTGATCCTGTTCGACGGCGGCCTCGACGTCCGTGCCGAGGTGTTCGACTCCCTCGCGCCCGCCGTCAACCGGCTGGGCATCGAGTTCCCCTCCCTCGACGCGTTCCTCCAGATGCTCCGGGGGTTCCCGATGTTCGCGGGCCGGTGGAACGACCATCTGACCCGGTACTTCACGTACGACGTCGAGCCCGGGCCGGGGGGCGGCGTCCGCTCGAAGGTCGCGCGCCACGCGATCGAGGAGGAGGTGGCGAACCTGGCCCGCGTCCGGCTCTGGGTGTGGCACCACCGGATCGAGGCCCCCACCCTCCTCCTGCGCGCACCGGACGGCCTCCTCACGGAGACCGACTGTCTCATGACGCAGGAGGAGGCCGAGGCGATGCGCCACGCGATCCCGAACTGCCGCCTGGTCGTCGTGCCGGACACGAACCACTACACCATCGTGCTCGGCGAGCATCCGCTCGTGGCGCGGGAGCTCGGGGCGTTCCTCGGCGAATGACCGGCGCCCGCGCGCCGCGCGTGCGCTGGGTGATGATCCTCGTCCCGGTCGGCATCTACTTCTTCTCCTACTTCCATCGCATCGCGCCCGCGGTCGTCGTCGAGGACGTGATGGTGGCGTTTGGGGCAACGGGCGCGATGATCGGCCTGCTGACGGCCATCTACCCGTGGCTGTTCGCAACGATGGCCCTGCCCGCGGGCACGCTCGCCGACACGCTCGGCCCGCGGTGGACCCTGACCGCCGGAGGGGCGCTGATGGCCGTGGGCTCCATGGCCTTCGGCCTGGCGCCGACGTTCAATGGAGCGTTCGGCGGCCGCCTCCTGGTCGGCCTCGGCTCCTCCGTGATCCTCATCGCGTGGCTGAGGCTCGGGAGCGCCTGGTGCCGCCCCGACGAGCTGGCGCGGCTCGCCGGGCTCTCTCAGACGGTGGGCTCGATCGGCGGCCTCGTGGGGACGGCGCCGCTGGCGCTCCTCGTCGCGGCGCTCGGCTGGCGAACGAGCTTCGTCGCGATCGGCGGGCTGACGGCCGTCGTCGCCGCCACCTCCGGCATCCTCATCCGCGATCGTCCCGAGGCGATGGGCCTCCCGCCGATCGTCGACCGGCCGCCACCCGCGCCGGCCATGGCGCTCGGCGAGCTCGCCCGCGGGGTCCGGGCGGTCCTCGGGAACCCGCACTCCTGGCCGCCCGTCCTCGTCGGCGGCGGCGTCTACTCGACCTTCGTGACGTTCCTGGGACTCTGGGGCGTGCCCTATCTCAGCCACGTGTACGGCATCGACCGGCTCGAGGCCTCGCGGTACACGGCGTGGGCGGCCCTCGGGACGATCGTCGGCGCGATCTCCGTCGGCTGGCTCTCCGACCGCGTCCTCGGGCGCCGACGGCTGCCGATGATCGTCCTCGCCGCCGCCTACGCGGGCGTCTGGTGCCTCCTGGCGCTGCCGGACTCGGCGCGCCTGCCGCTCCCGGCCCTCCGTCCCCTCTGCTTCCTCCTCGGGTTCGCGTCCTCGGTCGTGGCCATCGTCTTCGCCGTCGTGCCCGAGGTGAACGACCCCGCGCGCCCGGGCGTGGCGATCGGCCTCTGCAACGTACCGTCGTTCACGCTCCTGGCCGCGCTCCAGTGGGTGACGGGCGCGATGCTGGACGCGGGCTGGCGCGGTCAGCTCGCCGGCGCCCGGCGCGTCTACCCCTTCGCGGCCTACCACGCCGTCTGGGCACTCTGCGCCGCCCTGGCGATCGGCTCGGCGCTGATCGCATGGTGGGTCCGCGAGACGCGCTGCCGGAACGTCTGGACCCGGCCGCGGTAGACTCGTCCTCATGGAGATCCGGCCCGCGGAGACGGGGGACCAGGGCGCCCTAATGGCGCTCGCCGCCGAGGTCATCCGTCCGGAGCGCGCGGGCGCCTTCATCCGGTCGCACGTCGAGCGCCACCACCTGCTGGTCGCGGAGGAGGAGGGGGAGGTGGTGGGCCTGATCGCCTACCGGACCGACTGGTTCCAGTGCACCTTCGTCTCCCTGATCGCGGTGCGCCCGGACTTCCGCCGCCGGGGCGTGGCCCGCGCGCTCTACGCGCGGGTCGAGGAGACCTCGCCGGGACCCCGGCTCTTCTCGTCCACCGAGGAGGTCAACGCCGTCGCGATCAGGATGCACGGGGCGCTCGGCTTCGCCCCGTCGGGGCACATCGAGAACCTGCCCCAGGGCCACCGGGAGCTGCTCTTCTACAAGCGGCTCCGCCCCGCGCCCTGAGCCGGGAGGAAGGAGACGCCAGTGACCGCCAAGCAAGAGCTGCTGGACCGCGCCGGGCAGGAGTACGCGGCCTTCCAGGAGGCCCTCCGAGGCCTCGACGAGACGCGGCTCACCGAGGTCTGGTTCGGGACCTGGAGCGTCAAGGACATCGTGGCGCACATCTCGGGCTGGCACCGTGAGCTGGGACCGGCGCTCGAGCGCATGGCCCGCGGCGAGCGCCCCATCCCCGAGGGGGTCAGCTACGAGGACGTCGACGCCTGGAACGCCAAGTTCGCCGGCGCCAGGCGGGCCACGCCGGCGGCGGAGGTGCTCCGCGAGCTGGAGCGCTCCCACGAGTACTTCATGGGCGTGGCGCGCGCGGTTCCCGAGGCGCGCTTCGAGCCGGGCAAGACCGCGCACCGGATCGTCGACCTGAACAGCGCCCACCACTACAAGGAGCACGGCGATCAGATCCGCGCCTGGCGCGCTGAGCACCGGATCTGAGCCGCCGCCCTCCGCCCGTCAGCCGCGCCCTCCGCCCACGATGAGGCGCGCCGCGAGCCGCGACCTCGTGGTCCGGCCGAGGGTCAGGAGACACGCCTCCACCTCCTCGAGCTCCGGCGTCGTCAGCGCGGCCGCCCCGAACCGGGTGCGCTCGTACGCGGTGGTGAGCCGGACGAGGGGCGCCGCGGCGGCCGGGAGCGCCGCGCCCGCGCGCTCGGCGAATTCCCGCGCGGTCTCACCGGGCGCCGGCCGCAGGCCCCGGCGGGCGAGCGTCCTGAGGGCCCGCCTGTAGAACCTCGGAAGCCGGGCCCCGCTTCGCCCCGTCCGGGCGGGCGCGGCCCGCCGAGAGAGGAGGATCACGATCGCCACCACGAGGAGGGCGAGGGCCGCCATCGCCGCCGGCGGCAGCGACTCCCAGAGGTGGAGCGAGGCGAGCGAGAGCTTCCAGGTCGTGGCCTGCCGCTGGACCGTGAGCGCGACCATGACCTGGTCCTGGAGGCTCCAGTTGATCACGTACTGATACCAGCGCATGCGGAGGGCGTCCAGGTAGAGGCCGAGCGGGCCCGGCGCCGCCGCGGCCTCGGCTGCAGCGCGGGGTGAGGGATCGAGGGTCACCCATCCTCTTCCGTCGAAGTGGGCCTCTACCCAGGAGTGCGCGTCACGGAGGCGGACCATGAAGTACGCCCCGTACGGGTTCCACTCGCCGCGCTGAAACCCGTTCACCACCCGCGCGGGGATCCCGAGGGTCCGCAGCATGACGGCGAGGGCCGCCGCGAAGTACTCGCAGTTGCCGGAGCGACGGACGAAGAGGAACTCCTCGAGCGGGTCGAGCGTCGTCTGCCGCCCGAGGACCAGCGTGTACCGGTACTCGCTCCGGAGGAAGGCCGTCAGGCGCAGGGCCGCCTCCTCGGCAGTACGGCTCCCCGCGGCGACCTCGCGGGCGAGCGCGGCGATCCGCCCCGGGAGGGGCGGGAGCTGCAGATAGCGGGCGCGGGCGGCGGCGACGAGCCCCGATTTCAGGATGTCACCCGGCGTCGCGAAGGGATCGGTCGGCTCGAGCTGGGACTGGATCCCGTACTGGAAGCGCCCCATGACCCGCGGGACCGAGAGGCTCCCCTCGGGATCGACCACGATCGTGTCCGTGCGGAGCCGCGCGGCGAGCACGCGCGGGGCGCCGAAGACAACCTCCGTGCCGATGGGCTCGAGGTAGATCTCCTGGGAGACGATCGGCCCGCCGCCGCGCGGGCCCTCGAGGTCGAAGTGCCCCCCGACGCCGCGCCGGGGCGCCCCGCGCTCGAGGCGCGCCGACGTCCACGTCCGCCCGTCGAAGCGGTCGAGCGCGATCCCCCGCCAGCGGAGATTGGCCAGGTGCTCGGGCGGCAGCCCGCCGGAGGTGACGTGCACGCGCATCACCACGGTGGGATCCGCCTCGATCTCACCGAAGGCCCCCAGCTCGACCCGGTCGGAGAAGCCGGACACCATCCGCACGAGACGCGCCCCCAGGGGCGCGACTGCGAGGCCGAGCCTCGGGATCACGAAGAAGAGGCCGCTGGTGATGACGAGCGTGGCGGCCGCGGCGGCAAGGCTCATGCGGAGGAGATCGCGCTCGAGCCCGAGGACGGTGCCACCCCCTCCAGCCGTCGGGGGCGAGACGAGCTCGGCCTCGGCGACGACGTGCTGGAGCAGCAGGACCGCTGTGCCGAGGACGAGGAACGCGACGAACACGAACAGGAAGCCGACGCCGAAGGTGACGGAGGACGCTGCGACCAGCATGAAGAAGGCGAGGAATACCGCGTCCCGCGTGTCGCGGGCGGCGCGGTGCGTGTAGAGACGGTAGAGGAGCAGGAAGAGCAGGAGGTGGATGAACCCGTCGAGCGCCGACTCCGCGACGTAGACGAGATCGACCGCGAGCCCTGCGCCGGCCACGACGGCGACACCCAGGCCCACGCCGCGCCGGGCACCGAGGCGCTCCCGGAGCCGCGGGGCCCACCAGCTTCCCGCGACCGCGGCACCCGTGAGGACCGCGCCCGGACCGCCGACGAGGCCCCCGAGATAGAGCGCGACGATCCCGTCGCCCACGACGAGGCAGGTCGCCGCCCGGAGCGCCGTCACGACGCGCATCTCAGTCGAGTCGCACGCGAAGCTCCCGCAGCGGTCTCTCCGCGGGGCGCCGGGCCGGCGCGGGGACGGTGGGATCGTAGAGGGCGAGTGCCTGGAGAACCCGGCGCTCCTGCGCGCGACCCCGGCCGAGGGAAACGAGGACGCCGGGGCCGACGAGCTCGAGCGTCCCCCCGGAGCGGAGCAGATGGACGGCGAGCGACGCCGCCTCGCTGAGCCCGACCTCCAGGCGCGCCGGATCGCGACGCCCGGTGCCCTCCAGCACGAGCCGGGTGTCCACGGCCGTCTCGTCCTCCAGCTCGCGCACCATGAGGGCGCTCGCCTTGGCGCTGCTCCGCCAGTGGATGAGGCGTGGATCGTCCCCGGGCCGGTACTCGCGCAGGTTGTAGAGGGCGTGGCCGCGGCCGCGGCGCCTCACCGCCCGCGGCCCGGTGCCCCCGACGAGTCGCAGCATCTCCGGCGAGACCGGTCGGAGCGCCGGATAGACGACGACCTCCGATTCGAGGACGGCGCGCCCGGCCTTGCGGAACAGGCCGAACGGGAAGCGCGTCGTCACGCGGAGCCCCGGAAGGCGGTGGCGCCCGCGGACCGGAAGCGTCTCCTCCCACGTGAGCAGGCGCTCGTCACCCGGGGGCAGGCGCAGGAGGTAGAGGGAGCGCGGCCGGCCGCCGGCGGGCGCCAGCACCTCCACGGTGATCGAGTACGACGAGAGCCAGCGCTTCCGGTTCGTGATCCGCGTGCCGAAGAGCGCCGGGCGACCCGCGTGGATCTCGTCCGGGAGGACGGCGACGAGACGCAGGCGCCGCATCGACTGCTCCGACAGGACGCCCGAGACGACGATGAGGCCGAGCAGGAGGGACGCGAGGAGATAGAGGAGGTTGTTCCCGGTGTTGATGGCCGCGAAGCCCACACCGACGGCCGCGAAGAGGCCCCACCAGCCGTCGCGGGTCGGCCAGATGGTCCGGCGCGGCCGGAGGAACCGCCACCGGCCGCCGATCACATCCCGCTCACCGGGGCACCGGGACCTGCTGCGTGATCGCGTGGACGACCGCCTCGCCGTCGAGCCGCCCCTCGCCGGACTGCCCGGCGCGCGCCCGCACGATCACGCGATGGGCGAGGGCCGGCACGGCGAGATGCTTGACGTCGTCGGGAACCAGATAGCCGCGTCCCTCGGTCAGCGCCATCGCCCGCGCCGCGCGGAGCAGCGCGAGCGCGCCGCGCGGGCTCACGCCCAGCGTGAGCAGCGGGGAGGTCCGGGTCGCGGCCACCAGCGCCATCAGGTACTCCAGGATGGCGTCGTCGGCGCGCACCCGCTCGACCTCCTCCTGGAGCCCGAGGACCTCGTCGACGGACAGGACCGGTCCGAGCGTCTCGAGCGCGGCGCCGCCCCCGCCGCGCAGGATCGCCCGCTCGTCGCGCGGCTCGGGGTAGCCGATCCGGATCCGCAGCAGGAAGCGGTCGAGCTGCGACTCGGGCAAGGGGTGCGTCCCCTCGTACTCGAGCGGGTTCTGCGTGGCCAGCACCATGAAGGGCCGCGGCAGCGGATAGGTCGAGTGATCGAGCGACACCTGCGTTTCGTTCATCGCCTCCAGCAGGCTCGACTGGGTCTTCGGCGTCGTGCGGTTGATCTCGTCGGCGAGCACGATGTTCGTGAAGAGCGGGCCGGGCTTGAACACGAACTCGCCGCGGTTCGGCTCCCAGATCGACACGCCGAGGATGTCGGAGGGCAGCATGTCGGAGGTGAACTGGATGCGCTGGAATCCCACACCGATCGAGCGCGCCAGCGCGGCCGCGAGCGTCGTCTTCCCGACGCCGGGCACGTCCTCGATGAGCAGATGCCCGCGCGCCAGGAGCCCGACGGTCGCCAGGCGTACCACCTCCGTCTTGCCGACGAGAGCGCGGCCGACGTTGCCTTCCAGCCGACGGATCAGCTCGAGGAGTGTGAGCACCTGATGATCCTGGATGAACCGCCCGACTGACTGCGCCGCTCTGCCGGTTGGGCGGCAGCCGGCAATCGGTTCACGCGCCGCTGACGGAGCGTCGCTCGTCCCGGCGCAGCTTGTACTCGATCGAGTCGACGAGCGCCTGCCACGACGCCTCGATGATGTTGTCGGCCACGCCCACCGTGCCCCACGTCTCCTCGCCGTCGCCGGAGGTGATGAGCACGCGGGTCTTGGCGGCGGTCCCCTTGGACTCGTCCAGGATCCGTACCTTGTAGTCGAGGAGCCGCATCTCCCGGAGGTTCGGGTAGAACTCCTCGAGCGCCTTGCGGAGCGCGTGGTCGAGAGCATTGACGGGTCCGTTCCCGGAGGCCGCGGTGTGCTCCATGATGCCCTTGACGCGCACGCGCACGGTCGCCTCCGCCACCGGCTCCGGCGCCACGCTCTGCTCCTCCACGATCACGCGGTAGGCCTCGAGGTCGAAGTAGGGCCTGTGGCGGCCGAGCGCCCGCTCCATCAGCAGCTCGAACGACGCCTCCGCCCCCTCGAACTGGAACCCCTGGTCCTCGAGCTCCTTGAGCCGGTCGAGGATGCGGCGCGAGTCGGGGGTGTCGTGATCGAGGTCGATGCCATACTCCCGCGCCTTCCAGATGATGTTGGACTTGCCCGCCAGCTCCGACACGAGGACCCGCCGGCGGTTGCCCACCGCGTCGGGGTTCACGTGCTCGTAGGTCTCGGGATGCTTCAGGACGGCTGACACGTGCATGCCGCCCTTGTGGGCGAACGCGGAGTCGCCGACGTACGGCTGCGACGCCCAGGGCTTCCGGTTGGCCAGCTCGGAGACGAACCGGGACAGATCGCGCAGCTCGCGCAGGTTCGGCTCGGGAATGCAGTCGAGCCCCATCTTGAGCATGAGGGTCGGGATGATCGACACGAGGTTGGCGTTGCCGCACCGCTCGCCGAACCCGTTCATGGTCCCCTGCACCTGGCCGACGCCCTCCCCGACCGCCGCCAGCGAGTTCGCCACGGCGCACTCGGCGTCGTTGTGGACGTGGATGCCGAGCGGCGCCTTCACGTGGCGCTTCACCTCCCGGACGGTCTCGACCAGGTCGAGCGGAAGGGTGCCGCCGTTGGTGTCACAGAGGACCAGCCAGTGGGCGCCGGCCGCCTCGGCCACGCGCAGCGTCTCGAGCGCGTACGCGCGGTCGGCGCGGAAGCCGTCGAAGAAGTGCTCCGCGTCGAAAATGACCTCCTCCACGCGCGCGCGGAGGAAGGCGATCGTGTCCGCGATCATGGCGAGGTTCTCGGGGAGCGTCGTGCCGAGGGCGTGGGTCACGTGGAAGTCCCACGACTTGCCGACGATCGTCGCGACCGGCGCGCCGGCGTCGATGAGCGCCCGCATGTTGGGATCCGAGTCGGCCGTCCCGCCGGCCCGCCGGGTCATGCTGAAGGCGGCGAGCCTGGCGTGCTTGAGCGTGACGTCCTGCATCCGCCGGAAGAAGCGGAGGTCCTTCGGGTTCGAGCCGGGCCAGCCGCCCTCGACGTAGTGAATGCCCAGGGCGTCGAAGCGGGACGCGAGGCGCACCTTGTCTTCCATCGAGAAGGACACCCCTTCGCCCTGGGTGCCGTCGCGAAGGGTCGTGTCGTAGATCTTGATCAGGCGCCGCATCGGAGATTCCTCCGCTCGTCCGGGTCGATCTCTTGATGATGCGCCACCCCGCGCGGAGGTGTCAAGGAACCGGAGGGGGACGGCCGGGCGAGATGTTCCGGCCGTCGCGATCGTGAATCGACGGCCTTACGCTGCTGTAGGGGTGGCCTCAGGGTCGAGTGGCTGGACCATCGCAGTCGGCATGTCCTCAACAGTCGATTGAGCGGCATCCTCACGAGGCGCAGGCGACAAAACGACCCAGGTGACGCCTCCGACACAAGGAGCGATGCTCGGCGCAGGAATCTCGAGTCCTTGTTCCTGCAGCGCGGCTAGGTACTCGATCTTCGCGTCCTCAAGGTTCCGTCTCGCCTCTTCGACTGTCGCGCCGTGACTCATGCAGCCTGGCAGGTCCGGAAACTCGGCAAGGTAAACAATGCTTCCGTCCGGCTGTACTTCAGGACGCACCTCGCTTCGATACTGAAGCGCCGCCGGACTAACTGTTACCGCCATCAGCATCCCCCCGTTTTCTTGGCTTTGCGCCGGAGCTCCTCGAGCCGCTCAATCCGCTTGAGAGCCACCTGGACATAGCCTACCGGCAGGTCGTTCTGCCGAGCGACGGTGGCTCGAAGCTCAGGAAACTGCGTATGTATGTATACGCGATGTTTCTGGCCTTCGCGACACCAAAATCCAAATCCCAAATATAGCGTATGTAAGTCGTTCTGACCCCACCCCTGCTTCGTCTGACGCATAGCCTCACGGAGCTTTTCCGCAGCAGAAGGCACCGATGCTCCGTTCAGCGCGGCCGCGGTCTTACACGGGCCTTGAGCGGGAC
>JACQWC010000051.1 GCA_016209635.1 Candidatus Rokuibacteriota bacterium
GGGTACTTCTCGGTGTACTGGGTGACCTCCTCGAGCGTCGAGTCCATGTACATCCACTTGTTCCAGTAGGACCACATCTTCGTCTGCGTGATGAAGACCTTCTCGACCCCGGCCTCGTCCATCTTCCCGAGCATGGCGGGAATCGACTCGAACTGGGGCAGGCTGCCGATGGCGCGCTCCATGCGGCACATCAGCTCGCCCTTCTTCGCGTCGGTCCACTTCCCGATGAACTCGGGGGTGGCCACGTAGTACATGATGTCGATGGCTTTCGGTCGCTCACTCATGTCGTTCTCCTTTTAACAGGGCACGGGCGCTCGCGCTCATGGTTGCCGGGGGAGTCTGAGGGGGGTCTCCCAACTCAGACCATGGTCAAGCCGCCGGAGACGGAGAGCGTCTGGCCGGTGACGTAGTCGGCGGCGGGCGAGGCGAGGAACGCCACCGCCCCCGCGACGTCCTCCGGCTTCCCCACGCGCCCGAGCGGGATCGCCCGGGTCACCGCCTCGATCACCTTCTCGGTCTTGGGCGACTGGCTGCGGATCCCGGCGAGGAGCGGCGTGTCCGTGAGCCCGGGGCAGACGACGTTCACGGTGATCGAGTGGCGCGCCATCTCGCGCGCCAGGGTCTTCGAGAAGGCGATGATGGCGCCCTTGGTGCCGGCGTACACCGACTCGCCCGTCGACCCCACGCGCCCCGCGTCGGAGGCGATGTTGACGACCCTGCCGCTGTGCCGCTGGATCATGTGCGGCAGCGCCGCCTTGCAGACGTAGAGCACGCTCTTGAAGTTAATGGCGATGATCCGGTCCCAGGTCTCCTCCTCACTGTCGAGGAAGGGCTCCATCCGGTCCCAGCCGGCGTTGTTGACGACGATGTCGAGCTGGCCCCACTGGGCGACGGTTTCCTCCACTGCCCGATCGACCTCAGCGCGCCGCGTGAGGTCGACGCCGAGCGCCAGCGCCTTCACGCCGAGCGCCTCGATCTCCCGGGTGACGCCCCGGGCCGCGTCGGCGAGGACGTCGAGGACGGCCACCTGGGCCCCCTCGCGGGCCAGCTCGAGGGCGATGGCCCGGCCGATTCCCCGGGCGGCGCCGGTGACGAGCGCGGTCTTTCCGGTGAGCTTCATACGCGGCTCTCCTTATCGGTCCTTCCAGACCGGCTTGCGTTTCTCGACGAACGCGCGCAGTCCCTCCTCGGCGTCCGCGGTGGTCATCAGCTCGTGGTGGTAGAGCTCCTCGAGCATGCCGAGCCCCTCGTCGAACGGCCGGCCGAGGGAGTCGCGGACGGCGCGCTTGGTGAGCCGGAGCACGATGGCGCTCGCGGCCCGGAGCCGTCCCAGCTCGGCCTCCACGGTCTCGGCGAGCCGGTCGGCGGACACCACCCGGTCGACGAGGCCGATCCGCTCAGCCTCCGCCGCGCTCACGATCTCGCCCGAGAGGAGGAGCCTGAGCGCCCGCGCGGCGCCGACGCGCAGGGGATAGTGGAGCGCCGCGATCGGCGGGAAGACGCCGACCTTGATCTCGGGCTGGCCGAACGTGGCGGCCTCGCTCGCGAGGACGAGGTCGCAGAAGGTCGCCAGCTCCGCCCCGCCCCCGAGTGCGGCGCCCTGGACCTGGGCCACGGTGACGCAGTCGAGCGCGCGGAGCCTCAGGAAGACCCCGTGGAACTCGTCGAGCATGGGCCTGACGCGGTCCCCCAGGTGGTCCTCGACGGCGACGCCGGCCGAGAAGGCCTTGCCCTGGCCGGCGAGGACGAGGGCCTTGAGCGCCGGCCGCCGGGCCGCCCGGTCGAGCGCGGCGTTGAGCTCCTCGAGCATCTCGATCGTCAGGATGTTGAGCGGCGGGCGGTCGAGGGTGATCCGCGCCACGTCGCCCTCGTCGGCGTACTGGACGAACCGAAGGTGGCTCATGGCGCCCAGCCCCAGACGAGGACGGGCTCGCCGCAGATACGACAGAGGATGGGCTCGTCGGGCCAGTGGGTCGCCCCGCAGATCTGACAGGTCTGGGGCAGGTCGACGGGCGTCTCCTCGACGCCGGCCGGAGCCTCCGGGAGTCGCTTCGCGTCGGTCATGATGTGCCTCCCTGGCGGCGCAGGTCCTGGACGCGCTTGGCCTTGCCCTGGCTGCGCTCGATGGTCTTCGGCGGCACCACCGTGACGTCGGCCCCGAGCCCGATGACCTCGTGGATCCGGCGGCGCACCTGGGCCGCGAGCCCGCGCATCGCCTCCGGCCCCGCCTCCGCGACGCCGGCGCGCGCCTCGACCTGCACCTCGAGCGTGTCGAGCGCGCCTTCCCGCCGGACGACCAGCAGGTAGTGCGGCTCGACCCCCGCGACCTGCATGAGCACGTGCTCGATCTGCGAGGGATAGACGTTGACGCCGCGGATGATCAGCATGTCGTCGGTCCGCGCCATGATCCGCCGGATGCGCACGAGCGTGCGGCCGCAGGCGCAGGGCTCGGGCTCGATCGCGGTGAGGTCGCGCGTCCGGTAGCGCAGCACCGGAAGCGCCTTCTTCGTGAGCGTGGTCAGGACCAGCTCGCCCGTGGCGCCCGGCGGGAGCGGCTCGAGCGTGGTCGGGTCCACGATCTCGGGCAGGAAGTGGTCCTCCGCGACGTGCATGCCCTTCCGCTCCGGGCACTCGACCGACACGCCCGGCCCGATGACCTCGGAGAGGCCGTAGATGTTGAGCGCCATGATGTTGAGCCGGCTCTCGAGCGCGTCCCGCATGCCCTCGGTCCAGGGCTCGGCGCCGAAGAACCCCACGCGGAGGGCGAGGTCCTTCGATGCGATCCCGGCCTCCTCGAGGGCCTCCGCGAGGTGGAGGGCATAGGACGGCGTCGAGCAGAGCACCGTGCTCCGGAAGTCGGTGAGCGCGGTGAGCTGCCGTTCGGTGAACCCGCCCGACATCGGGATCACGGCCGCCCCGACACGCTCGGCGCCGTAGTGGAAGCCGAGCCCGCCCGTGAAGAGGCCGTACCCGTACGCGTTGTGGACCACGTCGTCGGGCCCGACGCCGCCGGCCATCAGCGTCCGCGCCATGACCTCGCTCCATGTCTCGAGGTCGCCGCGGGTATAGGCGACCACGATGGGCTTGCCCGTCGTGCCCGACGACGCGTGCAGGCGGATGACCTCGTCCATCGGCACCGCGAGGAGGCCGAACGGGTAGGTGTCGCGGAAGTCGGCCTTCACGGTGAAGGGGAGGCGGCGGAGGTCGTCGAGCGAGCGGAGGTCCTCGGCGCGCACGCCCGCCTGCCGGAGGCGGTCGCGGTAGAGCGGCACCCGCTCCTCGACCCACGCGACGGCGCGACGCAACCGCTCGAGCTGGAGGCCTCGGAGCGCGTCGCGGGGTGCCTGCTCGATGGCGGTCAGGTCCTTCATGGCGAGGTCTCCTCTCGGCTGAGTTCCAGTCCGTAGGCCTGCGCGGATTCCGCCGCGTGACCGTTCGGCCCTACGGGAGCGACGAGGCCGCCCGGGCCCAGCACGTAGCCGCGGTCGGCGATGCGAAAGGCCGCCCGGGCGTTCTGCTCGACCAGCAGGATGGTGAGCCCGCGCGCCTTGAGCGCGGCCAGCGCGCGGAAGATCTCGCGGATCACGAGCGGTGCCAACCCCACCGAGGGCTCGTCGAGCAGGAGCAGGCGCGGGCGCGCCATGAGGGCGCGTCCCACCGCGACCATCTGCTGCTCGCCGCCCGAGAGGGTCGCGGCCACCTGGCCGAGACGGGGGCGGAGCGCCGGGAAGAGCCCGAGCACCCGCTCGACATCGGCCGTGAGCTCCGCGCGCCGCGTCCGGCGGCTGAGCGCGTACGCGCCCAGCGCCAGGTTCTCGCGCACCGTGAAGGGACCGAACAGCTCGCGGCCCTCGGGGACCAGCACGATGCCGCGGCGTACGATCGCCTCGGTCGGCTTGTCGCTGAGCGTCTCGCCCTCGAAGGTGACCGTGCCCCCCCGGATCGGCACCAGGCCCATCAGGGCGCGGAGCAGGGTGGTCTTGCCGCTCCCGTTGGGACCGACGATCGTGACCAGCTCGCCGGGCGCCACCCGCAGGGCGGCACCGCGGAGCGCCTGGACCCGGCCGTAGAACACGTCGAGCCCGTGGACGCTCAGCATCACGCGGCCTCGTCGCCGAGGTAGGCGGCGATGACCGCCGGGTGCGTCTTCACCGCGTGCGGCCGGCCCTCGGCGAGCTTCTCGCCCGAGGAGAGCACGAGGACCTCGTCGGAGATGTCCATCACGAAGTCCATGTGATGGTCCACGAGGAGGATCGTCGTCCCCCGGTCGCGGATCCTCCGGATCAGGGCGCCTAGGCGGTCCTGCTCCTCGCGATTCAACCCCGCGCCGGGCTCGTCGAGCAGGAGCAGGCGCGGCTCCATCCCCAGCGCGCGGCCCACCTCGACGAGCCGCTGCTCGCCGTACGGCAGCGTGGCGGCGGGCGTGTCGGCGCGCGCCGAGAGTCCGAGCCGCTCGAGGATCTGGAGGGCGCGCTCCTCGAGACCTCGCTCCTCCCGGCGCATCGCCCGCGTCCTGAGCGCGCACGCCGCCCAGCCCGCGCGCCCCGCGCGGTGGCAGCCGACGAGGACGTTGTCGCGCACGGTCATCTCACCGAAGAGGCGCACGAGCTGGAAGGTCCGCGCGATCCCAAGCGCGGCGACCTCGTGGGGCCGCGCGCCGAGCAGGGGCTCGCCGTCGACGAGGATGCGGCCGCGTGTCGGTGGCAGGACGCCGCTGATGACGTTGAAGATCGTCGTCTTCCCGGCGCCGTTCGGGCCGATCATCGCCTTGATCTGTCCGGGGGCGACGGCGAAGTCCACGCCGCGGACCGCCGCGACGCCGCCGAAGTTCTTGACGAGCCCCTGGACCTCGAGGAGCGGCATGCCCCTCACGTGCGCCTCCGCCCGAGGCCCGCGAGGCCGCCCGGTGCCAGGACCATGAACGCCATGAGGAAGAGGCCGAAGAGGACGATCTCGTACTCGGCGGCGCCGTGGGATACCGCCATGAGCGGTGCCGCCGCGCGGAGCGCCTCCACGAGCACCACCACGGCCGCGGCGCCGAGCACGGCGCCCCAGAGGCTCGAGACGCCGCCCACGACGACCATCACCACCAGCTCGATCGAGTACGCGAAGCCGAACGGCGAGGGGTTGATGAAGGTGAGGTAGTGGGCGTAGAGCGAGCCCGCGAGCGCCGTGACCGCGCCCGCGAGCGCGAAGACGCGGAGCTTCAGGCCCGTGGTGTCGATGCCGGCCGCCTCCGCGGCCGGCTCGCTCCCGCGGACGGCCCGGAGCGCGCGGCCGACGCGGGACTCGACGAGATTCCCGGTGAGCCCGAGGAGCAGGAGGAGGATCCCCCAGGTGAGCCGGAAGACCCGCGCGTCCGTGTCGAGGACGAGGCGGCCGATCGCGAGCGGCGGGATGCCCGTCAGCCCCGAGGGACCGCCCGTGACCGCGCTCCAGTTCACGAGCACGTAGTAGACGATGATGCCGAAGCCGAGCGTCGCCATGGCGAGGAGGAGCCCCGAGAGGCGGAAGATCGGGAGGCCCACCAGGAACGCCGTCAGGGCCCCGGCCGCGACGGCCACGACGAGCGCGGCCCAGCCGTTCCAGCCGTGGGATGCCGTGAGCACGCCCGAGACGTAGGCGCCGATCGCGTAGAAGGCCGCCTGGCCGAGGGACACCTGGCCCGCGAAGCCCATGACCAGCGAGAGCCCGAGCGCGGCGATCGCGTTGAGCGCGATGAAGATCAGGGCGCTCAGGACGTATCGCGAGGTGACGAGCGACGGCAGGAGGGCCACCCCCGCGCCCACCGCGAGGATCACGGCCCAGCGCGCGCGGGCGCCCACGCTCTCAGCCCTCCTCGACCACGCGCCAGGGGAGCCACCCCGCGACCTGGCCGAGGCAGAGCGCGATGAGGATCACGAAGGCCACCGCGTCCTTGTAGCCGGAGGACACGAGGCCGGCCGCGAGGGACTCGAGGACGCCGAGGAGGAAGCCGCCGGCGATGGCCGCGGGCGGGCTCACGAGGCCGCCCAGGACGGCGGCCACGAAGCCCTTGAGCCCGAGCATCAGGCCCATGTCGTAGGTCGCGTAGGTGATCGGCGCGATCACCGCGCCCGCGACGGCGCCGAGGGCGCCGGACAGGGCGAAGGCGAAGAGGAACATGTGGTCGACGCGGATGCCCTGGAGGCGCGCCGCGCGGGCGTTGACGGCGCAGGCGCGCAGGGCGATCCCGGCGTAGGTGCGCGTGAAGAAGAACCACAGCACGGCGAAGACGGCGCCGGCCACGCCGAGCACCCACAGCCCCTGCCTGACGACGACCGCGCCGCCCACGGCGAGGGGCGGCCCCGGGGAGTAGGCGCGGAGGGCGAAGGGGTCCGTGCCCCACACGATCAGGGCCACGCCGCGGAGCGCGATCGACGCGCCGATCGTGAGGATGAGGATGGCGAGCGGCGGGGCGCTGCGGAGCGGGTGGATCGCCGCCCGCTCCAGCAACGCCCCGAGCCCGGCCACGGCGGCGACCGTCAGCGCGAAGGCCAGGGGGAGGGAAAGCCCGCGGCCGACGAGCGTCGCCATGACGAGCGCGCCCAGCATCACGAACTCGCCCTGGGCGAAGTTGATGATGCGGGTGACGCCGTAGACGATCACGAAGCCCAGACCGATCAGCGCGTAGACGCCGCCCACCACCAGCCCGGAGGCCAGGTACTGGACGAGCTGATCGGTCGCCGTCATGGCTCAGTCGCTCACTTGGCCAGGCGCCACTGGCCGTCCACGATCTGCACCATGCTCACGGCCCGGCGGTCGAGGCCGTTGTGGTCGGTGGGCGAGAAGTTGAAGACGCCGGTGATGCCGACGAAGTTCCGGGTCCCCTCGATGGCGGCCCGCACC
>JACQWC010000045.1 GCA_016209635.1 Candidatus Rokuibacteriota bacterium
CGGGTCCGGGAGATCTACAGCCTGGCGCTCTTCGACGAGCGTCAGGCGTTCCTCGACATCCTCGCCCTGCTCCGAGAGCCGCGCTAGCGACGCTACGCCCTCGTAGCCGGGCGCCGGGGACGCCGGGCGAGGACGAAGAAGACCGAGCCGAGCGCGGCGAGCCCGGCCAGGACCCGGAAGCCCACCTCGTAGCTCCCGGTGCGATCGGCGAGCACGCCGGCGATCAGTGGCCCGCCCATCATCCCGAGCATCACGATCATCGACGAGAACCCGGTGATCGTGCCGAAGGCGGCGCTGCCGAAGTAGTCCGCGCGGATCGCCGACATCAGCGGCCCCCGAATGCCCCACGCGAGGCCATGGAGGACCGCGAACGCGCCCACCGTCCAGAACGTCGTCGCCGAGGCGAGCAGCCAGAGGGCCGCCGCGTGCGCCGCCATGCACCCGACGGCGATCGCCCGCTTGCTGAAGCGGTCGCCCGCCCAGCCACCCGCGAGCTGTCCCATCACCTGCATCACCGTCATCAGGGCGATCACCGCGGTCCCCTGCTGCAGGGAGTAGCCGAGGCGCTCGGTCACGTGGACGACCAGGTGCACCAGCACGGCCGACACCACGAGCAGCGCCGCGCCGTGACCGATGGCGATGAACCAGAACGCCCCGGTGCGCATCGCCTCGCGCGCGCTCCAGTCCACGCTCGCGGCGCCGCGCGCCCGCGCCTCGGGCCGGCCCGCGGCCCCGCGGGGCGGGTCGCCGTCAGGCTCGAGCCCGTAGGGTTCGGGCCGGTGCCGGACGAGCTGCGCGAGGGGCAGGCCCAGGAGGAGGATCACGACCCCGGACGCGAACGCCGTCCAGCGCCAGCCGACCCGGGTCATCGCCAGGGCCACCACCTGCGTCAGGAGCCCTCCCACCGCCATGCCGGTCGCGCTGACGCCGAGGGCGAGCGCCCGCCGACGCCGGAACCAGGCGACGATCGCGACGCCGATCGGCAGGAAGCCGCCGAGGCTCGAGCCGAGCGCGATCAGGAAGAAGGTCAGGAAGAAGCCGAGCGGCGAGCGGATCTGGCTGAACAGGAGGAAGCCGAGACCGAAGATGCTCATCCCGACCCGGATCAGGGCCCGCGGGCCGAAGCGGTCCGTCAGCCACCCCTGGACCGGCCCGAGGATGCCGCTCTCGGCCCGCGCCATCGAGAACGCCGCCGAGAGCATGGTCTTGCTCCAGCCGAACTCCTCCCGGAGGAGCACCACGTACTGCCCGTAGGCGTGGAACACGAGAGCGCCGATGAGCGCCTCGAGGCCGACCCCCGCGCCGACGATCCACCAGCCGTAGAAGACCCTGCCGCGCGCCACCGCGACAGTGTAGTCTCGACGGCTGGAGAATGGGACCACCGGCCATGCTACGTACGACGATCGCCGGGAGCCTCCCCAAGCCCTCCTGGCTCGCGGACCCCGCGTACCAGCTCTTCGCGCCGTGGGTGGTCCCGCCCGAGCGGCTCCGGGAAGCGCAGGACGACGCCGTCCGGCTGGCGGTCCTCGACCAGGAACGGGCGGGCATCGACGTCGTGACCGACGGCGAGCAGCGCCGGCGCCACTACATCTGGGGGTTCCTCGACGGGCTCACCGGCGTCGACACGCGGCGCACGGCGAAGAAGCGGACCCGGGGCGACCGCTACGACACACTCCAGGACGTGGCGCGGGTCGTCGGCGAGCTCGGCCGCCCGGCGCCCGTCATGGTCGACGCGCTCCGGTTCACCCGCTCGCTCACCTCCCGGCCCGTCAAGGTCACCCTGCCGGGACCGATGACGATCGTCGACACGACGCTCGACGAGTTCTACCACGAGGACGAGAAGACGATGGCCATGCGATGGGCGGCGCTCCTCGGCGCCGAGGCGCGTGACCTGGCCGAGGCCGGCGCCGACGTCATCCAGTTCGACGAGCCGTGCTTCAACATCTACCTCGACAAGGTCGCCGCCTGGGGCGTGGAGGCGCTCGAGCGGGCGGTGGAGGGCGTCACGTGCGTGACCGCCGTCCACATCTGCTACAGCTACGGCATCCCGCGCGTGCTCGCCTGGAAGTCGCGCAACACCGAGTGGGGGCAGTACGCCGAGACCCTGCCCCTCATCCGGCACTCGTCGATCCGGCAGGTGTCGGTCGAGTGCGCGGCCTCGAGGGTGGACGTGTCGGTGCTCGCCGCCGCGGCGGGCAAGGACGTCCTGCTGGGTGTGATCGACGTCGGCTCCGAGGCCGTGGAGACCCCCGAGCTGGTGGCACAGCGCATCCGCGCCGCGCTACCGTACGTCCCGCCCGACCGCCTCGTCCCGTGCACCGACTGCGGCCTCGTCCCGCGCAGCCGCGCGGCGGCGGTCGGCAAGCTCTCCGCCCTCGCCGCCGGCGCCGCCCTCGTCCGCGCGGAGCTGCAGAGCCCCCGCGCGGCCGGCCGCTAGCAGACCCAGCCGCGACCCCGCTACACGATGGCGCGCACGCACTCCGTGAGCTGGCGGAGATTCCGGACCTCGAAGACACCGTCGCAGAAGGGCGCGTACACGGCCATGATCGAATCGGTCGTGTTCCACGCCCGCCGCGGCTCGGGATTCAGCCAGTAGACCCGTCGGACCCGTTCCCGCATCGCCCGCAGGGCGTCCATCCCGGGATCGCGATAGTTGTTGCGGGCGTCGCCGGTGATGATCACCGTCGCCTTCTGGCCGAGCGCCGCGCGTCCAAACGTCGTCCAGAACCGCGTGAAGACCTGGCCGTAGTCGCTGTGCCCGTCGGCCGCCACGACCCTGGCGCGAGCCAGGAGACGGGAGGCATCCAGCAGGGTCGAGCGATCCGCGAAGACCCGGGTCACCTCGTCGATCCCGTCGACGAATGCGAATGACCGGATGCGGGGCAGCTCTTCGTTCATCGCGTACAGGAGCGACATCGTGAACTCGGCGAATTCCGCGACGGACCCGGACACGTCGCAGAGCAGGTAGAGATCGGGCCGCGAGGCCCTCGGATACCGGAACGCAGGCTCGAGCGGCACGCCACCCGCCGACAGGGAGCGCCGGATGGTCTTCCGCATGTCGAGCCGGCCGCGGCGCCGGATCCGCCGCCGGTGGGCGATGCGTACCGCGAGCTTGTGGGCGAGCGGTCGGATCGCCTCCCGCATCGCCCGGAGCTGCGCCGGTGACGCCGCGAGGAAGTCGACCTCCTCGATCGGCGTGCGCAGATAGGCGGCGGCCGCGTCGGGCCCCTTGAGCTCGACGAGCCGGCGCCGGATCTCGGCGGCGATCAGCCGGCGGAACGCCTCGATACGTCGGCCCTGCTCCTCCCGGAGGAGCCGCGCATCGAGCTCTGTCTCCTCCTCCGAGGCCTCGCGCGCTTCGCGGATCGCTCGCTGGAAGAGAGTGGAGAGATCGAGCTGGCGCAGGACGCGATAGAGGAAGTACGCGGTCGACCCGCCGCCCTGCGCGCGCATGCCCGCGAACCGCTGCACGGCGACCGCCGCGAGCGCTTGCAGGGCGTCCTCGTCGTCCCGCTGCAGGGCGTCGAGCAGGGCCCGGAGGAACCCTTCGGAGGGGCCTTCACCCCCGGCCGCGTCGCCTGGCGCGCTCGGGCCCGGTGCTGCGGGCCGTGCGGGCCCGGCCCCGGCGCCCGGCGCCTCGGCGCGGCGCGGAGCGAAGTAGATGTCGAACAAGGTCTCGAACGCGGCGCGGTGCTCCGCCCGCTTCACGAGAGTCGCGCCCAGGGCAACCTTGAACTGCCGCCGATCGGACAGATCGATGTGCCGGAGGGCCTCGACGGCGTCGAGCGCCTCGACCATCGAGACCGGCACGGCCGCATCCCGCAACCGGTGAGTGAACTCGATCAGCGCCGTCGTCAGCATGAAAACGACCGGTGATAGAGTCTAGCGCGTGACGACATTCAGGCCAACCGTCGCGCCGCCCGGCCGCCTCGTTCGTCTCGGCGTCCTGCTCGACACGCGGAACCCGTCGAGCCGGCTCCGCGAGGTGGCCAGAATGTGCGAGCGCGCCGGCGTCGACGCGGTCTGGGTGAGTGATCATCGGGTGCCCGCCGAGGGCGGCCCCCGTCTCGAGGCCTGGACGGCGTTGACCCTGGCGGGCCTCGACACCTCGCGCGTCAGGCTCGGCGTGATGCTGGACTCCGCGCTCAGGCCACCGGCGCTGCTGGCCGCGCTCGCGGCGACGCTCGACGCCGCCCGGGGCGGGCGCCTCGAGCTCGGCTTCAGCGCCGGCCCAGGGGACGTCGTGGAGTATGTCACGAGCGTCCGGAAGCTCCTCGCCCGTGATCACGTCGACCGGACAGGCGCCGACGGCCCACGCGAACCCGGGCCGGCCGTCGCGTCAGCGCGGCCCGATGGCCCGGCGCTGTCGCTCGAGGTACGGGGCGCGGTCACGGTCGCGGCCGCGCTGACGGTGGCCGACGACATCGTCGTCCCGGCGGCGCCGATGTCGGACCTCCGCGCCAGCGTCGCACGGATTCGGTGGGAATGCGCGGCGGCGGGCAGGGATCCCGGGAGCCTCGGCGTCGCGGTGGAGTTGCCGGTGTCGATCGGGCGGACCTCCGCCGAGGCCCGGGCTCGGGCGAGCGTGGACGCGCGCTTCCAGGCGATCGGCCACCCCTCGACGGCGGGGATCTTCGGAACGCTCGAGCAGGGCCAGGACCGCGTCATCGAGCTGGCGCACGCCGGTATCACCGACCTCCGCTGCGTCCTGCCGGACGTTCCCGATGTGGGGGACGTGATCGCCCAGCTCACCGCCATGGTCGTCGGGACCGTCGATGTGCTGATCCCGAACTCGCCGCGCTCCAAGGCGCCCGACCCGCCGGCGGGGTGGGGTGGCCGGCCGTCGCGCCACTGACGCCCCGCCGATTTTTCCCCTTGACACGGTTCGCGTCTCTCTGAAATAACCCCGGCGAGCACCCGCGCGGCCGCGCGTCACCCAGGGGCGTACGCCAAACCACCGGACAGGGGGCCATCGATGAGCAGGTACGTCACCCGCTTCGGATCTCTCGACCATTACGAGAAGGGCGGCGTCGAGATCATCAACGACGACCCCAAGCACTACACCTTCTCGAACATGTTCGATGTCGCCTCCCGGTCGAAGCCCTACGAGAAGGTGGCCGTCGGCAAGAACATGCAGTACGTGCTCGAGGTCATCCGGGCCGAGGGGACCTCGGAGTGGCGCGCGGCCGCCCACGACGAGTTCGCCCTGGTCATGGACGGCGCGGTCGAGATCCGCCTGCGGAAGCTCGCCGATCCCTCGGTCGTTCCGTCGGGCAAGGAGGGCTCGATCCGCCTTCCGGGCGAGCCGGACGGGCGGAAGATGGGCGCGGTCAAGGCCCGGCGCGGCCACATGACCCTCCTTCCCACCGGGGCCGCCTACCAGTTCCACGCCGAGCGGCCAGCCGTCATTCTTCTCCAGACGATCGCCGGCGACGACACGCAGTACCGGTGGGCCGAGATCTGCCAGACGATGTGAGGCGAACTCGTGACACGCAGCGAGACCATCGTGGCCAGGAGGTGCAGCGTATGAGCGCGACCATCTCTCTCGGCGTCAAGGCGAGCGCGCCGAACGAGCACGGGTATCGCAGCTTCTCCCTGGGCGAGCTCACGTTCAGCCGCGACGAGTACTTCGTTTACGTCCACTGGCCCACGGGCCGGCACGTGATGTCCGCCGACGGGTTCCTCCGATCCCTCCAGCGCGACGTCGCCTGGGAATTCTTCTACGGCATCGTCAACTTCGACGGCGTGATCGGGACCGTCAACCACTACGGCACCGTCGACCTCTTTGCCGGTCGCTACAACGACGCCTACCGCAAGGCCGAGCTGGACCACGCCGAGAATTTCGAGACCCCCGTGATCAAGGCGACCTTCCAAGCGATGCTCGACGACTGGACGAACGCCGCCTTCGACCCCTTCGCGAGTCCCGCCGAGACCGGCGGGGCCTTCGGCCCGAAGCGCGGCAGCAACACCGCCGCGATCACGCGCCGCCGGGTCACGGCGAAGCGGATGGTCGGTGTGCCGGGCGACGAGGCGCTGCGATCCGACGCGAACGGCCACCCCGTCAACCGGCAGTTCCTCGACGTGCCGCAGGACGAGCCCGAGATCCGCGCCGAGCCGGGCTTCGAGGGCCAGGTGGCCGCCTTCAATCTGTTCGCCTACCTGTCTCGCTCCAACGTGACGTGGAATCCCTCGGTCGTCTCCGTGTGCAAGGACAGCCTGTACTGTCCGACCACCGAGGAGTACATCCTCCCCATCATCCACGGCAACGATCGGGTGGAGTGGTTCGTGCAGCTCAGCGACGAGATCTACTGGGACGTCGAGGATCGCGACACGGGCGCCGTCCGGGCGAAGGTCGTGATGAAGCCCGGGGACGTGGCGGCCATGCCGGCGGACATCCGCCACCAGGGCTACGCGGCGAAGCGTGCCATGCTGCTCGTGTGGGAGAACGGATCCCGTGACCTTCCCGGGCTCATCGCGTCGGGCAAGGCGCCGACCTACCCGGTGGACTTCTGACGCGCGGCCACCGCTGAGCGAGAAGGCCATCCTCGGCGCGGCGGGCTTCCGCATCGTGGTGCGCGCCTCGCTGGGGACCACTCGGTGATCTCTTCCGGGAACGGCGTGCGTCGGCCACTCTTCCGCTCGCCGGCCGACGTCCGGGAGCGACTCGCCGCGGTGAACTACCTCGCCGACGAGGATGTTGCGGTCACGGTCTACCTCGCCGACCGTCTGGACAAGCCCATCCTCTGCGAGGGACCGGCCGGCGTCGGCAAGACGGCGCTCGGGCGGGGAATCGCCGCCGTCACCGGCCACAGACTGACTCGCCTGCAATGCTACGAAGGGCTCGACGAGGCGAAGGTGCTCTACGAGTGGAACTACAAGAAGCAGCTCCTTCGCATCCAGAGCGACGCCGGCGAGCGGGATTGGCGGCGGGTCGAGGACGACATCTTCACGGAGGACTTCCTGCTCGCGCGTCCGCTGCTGGCCGCCATCCGCTCGGCCGAGCCGGTCGTGCTGCTCATCGACGAGGTCGACCGGGTCGAGGTGGAGACCGAGGCCCTGCTGCTCGAGGTGCTGTCGGAGTGGCAGGTGTCGATCCCGGAGCTGGGCACGATCACCACCACGCGGCCGCCGTTCGTGGTCCTGACGTCCAACAACACGCGCGAGCTGTCGGAGGCGCTGAAGCGGCGCTGCCTGTTCCTGCACATGGACTACCCCGACCTCGAGCGCGAGACGCAGATCGTCCGGGCGCACGTCCCCGGGATCGATGCGGCGCTGGCGGAGCAGATCGCCCGGGTCGTGCGTTCGATCCGAACCCTCGATCTCAAGAAGGCCCCGTCCGTGTCGGAGACGCTCGACTGGGCCCGGACGCTGCTGCTCCTCGGGATCCAACGGGTGGACGGCGAGGTCACGCGGAAGACGCTCTCGCTGCTGCTCAAGTATCAGCAGGACATCGAGAAGGTCAGCCGGTCACCACTGTGGTGACCGGAGGGGAAGGACACGGGCGCTCGCTGCCGCCGCGGCCCGAATGGTCACGGCTCAACGGGGGAGGTCCACCATGGACTGGCTCTTCGCTACATCACCGTCGTGGGCAATCACCGTGGTCCGGGTCGTCCTCGGGGTCATCTTCTTCGCGCACGGCGCGCAGAAGGTTCTCGGGTGGTTCGGTGGATACGGGCTCAAGGGGACGACGGGGTACTTCACCTCCATCGGCCTCCCGCTTCCCGTCGCCTACCTCGTATGCTTCTTCGAGTTCCTCGGGGGCATCGGCCTCATCCTCGGGCTCCTGACCCGCCCCTCCGCGCTCGCGGTCGCCATCGTGATGATCGGAGCGATCGCGAAGGTGCACTGGCCGAACGGCTTCTTCGTGAACTGGCAGCTCGCGGCAGGCAAGGGCCACGGCTACGAAGCGAACCTCGCCTTCCTCGCGATGGCGGTCGCGTGCCTGATCGCCGGGGGCGGCGCGCTGGCGCTCGACCGGGTGCTGGGGGCCTTCTAGCCCGGTCACGTCAGCACCAGCTGGGTCTGGACGGTCTGCGCGAGCAGGCGGCCGGCCTCGTCGGTCAGTCGCGTCTGCCATACCATCGTCCGCTTGCCCCGGTGCAGTGGGACCGTCTCGGCGCGGACGGTCCCGGCGCGGCCCGCCGCGAAGAAGTTCGTCTTGGATTCGATGGTCGTCGTGCCCGCGCCGGCGGGCAGGTTGAGGACCGTCGCGGTGGCCCCCAGCGTGTCGGCGAAGGCCATCAGCGTCCCGCCGTGGAGACTCCCGCCAACCGTGCGCAACTCGTCCCGGATCGTGAGCTCGGCCACGACCCGTTCGGCCCTCATCTCGACGAACCGGATCCCCAGGAGCTCCGCCAGGGTCCCCTTCAGCATGTCCTGAACCGCGACCGGATCCATCTCCATAGCGCCCCCCCAGACGATGGCTCGGATCCTGCGAGGATAACCCATTGCACTCCGGAATCGCGTCAACCTGGCGCGGATACCCCGCTGGAGCATCACGGCGGGCGCGCCGCACCGGTTCGATGAGTTCCTGACCGACCTGAAGACCGCGCGCGCCAGGCGCTGGCGGAACTGAACGTGCTGGGATAAGGTGGGCGCACGAGGGGGAGATGGTCCCAGAAACGAAGTACGCCAAGAGCGGGAACCTCCACATCGCTTACCAGGTGACCGGCCATGGGACCATCGACCTCGTCTTCGTTCACGGCTGGATTTCCCATATCGAGCATCTGTGGGAGGAGCCGAGCCTCGCTCGCTCCCTGCGCCGCCTCGCCTCGTTCAGCCGTCTGATCCTGCTCGACAAGCGCGGCACGGGTCTGTCCGACCCCGTCCCCCTCGACAAGCTCCCGACGCTCGAGGAGCGAATGGACGACATCCGCGCCGTGATGGACGCAGCAGGATCGCAGCGCGCGGCATTGCTCGGGACGTCGGAGGCGGGGGCGTTGAACCTCTTGTTCACCGCCACGCACCCGGAGCGCACCGCCGCCCTGATCCTCCTCAATTCCTACGCTCGACTCGCATGGAGCGAGGACTATCCCTGGGGTATCCGCGCGGACGATGCCGAACGCCTGCTCGAGGCCATCGAGGAAGGGTGGGGTAAGGGCGTCGCGTTCGAGGCCCTCCTTGCCAGCCAGTCCGACAACCAGTCGATGAGGAACTGGTGGGCTCGCTACCAGCGCTTGGCCGCGAGTCCCGGGGCGGCCGTGACGCTGCTGCGCCGAGCACTCGACACCGACGCGCGCTCTGTGTTGCCGACCATCACGGTGCCGACGCTGATCCTGCACCGAACCGGTGATCCCTTCACCGGCACCGAGCACGGTCGATACCTCGCCAAGCACATCCCCGGGGCGAAATACGTCCAGCTGGACGGCATCGACCATCTCTTCTTTGCGGAGGACGCCGACCGGCTCCTCGCGGAGATCCAGGAGTTCCTGACCGGGGTCCGAGAAGCCAGCGAGCCCGAGCGCGTCCTCTCGACGGTCCTCTTCGTCGACATCGTCGGATCCACCGCGCACGCGGTGACGCTGGGCGACCGTCGGTGGCGCGACCTCCTCGACGCGTACTACGGAGTGGTTCGCGCAGACCTCCAGCGGTTTCGAGGACGAGAGATCGACACCGCCGGCGACGGCCTGTTCGCGGTGTTCGACGGCCCGGCCCGGGCGATCCGCTGCGCCTGCGCGATCACGGACGCGGTCCGGCACCTGGGGATCGAGGTGCGGGCGGGTCTCCATACGGGCGAGTGCGAGGTGATCGGGCCGAAGGTCGGTGGCGTCGCCGTCCACATCGGCGCGCGAATCGCCGGCCTGGCCGGAGCGAGCGAGGTCCTCGTCTCGAGCACCGTGAGGGATCTGGTCGCGGGGTCGGGCCTTCGGTTCGAAGATCGGGGTACCCACGCGCTGAAGGGGGTTCCTGGAGGCTGGAGAGTCTTCGGGGTTGCCCACGAACAGGCGGCGGCGTAGGAGACGATTCGCCACCTCCGGCGCTGCTCGCTCACATATAGTTTGTAAGTATCTGTCTTTACAGCGATAACTAATTATTGACCATATCGATAGATATTAGTATGTTTCCGCAAAATCCTGCGATGAGTCTCTCTGCGCCCATCGGCATTCTCGACGAGCACCCCGAGTGGTCGGCGCGGCTGATCGCCGAGCTCCAGCACCGCCGACTGCCCTTCGAGAAGATCGACCACTCGAACCACGCCTTCGACCCGGCCGACCACGCCGCGCGGTACTCGGTGATCGTGAACCGCACGAGCCCATCGTCCCACCGGCGCGGCCACGGGGGCGTGCTCTTCTACACCGAGGCGCTGCTGGACCACTACGCCCGCCTCGGCGTGCCCCTGCTCAATCCGCTCGAAGCGTATCGGTTCGAGAAATCCAAGGCGCTCCAGGTGGGGCTCTTCGAGCGGCTCGGCGTCCGTTACCCGCGGACGATCGTCGTGAATCACCGAGACCACATCCTGAAATCGAGCGAGAGTGTCCGGTTCCCCGTGCTCGTGAAGCCGAACGTCGGCGGCTCGGGCGCGCTCATCGAGCGGTTCGACTCGCGGGCCGAGCTCGAAGCGCGAGCCGCCGGTCTCGACTTCGGCCCCGACGGCGTGGCGCTGCTCCAGGAATACGTCGAGCCGGAGGGGGGCGCGATCGTCCGGGTCGAGGTGATGGACGGCCGCTACCTCTACGCGATCCGGATCGTCCGCGGCGCGGGCGATTTCAACCTCTGCCCGGCCGAGGCGAGGCCCACCCTCGCCGTCACGCGCTACGACGCCCCGCCGGCGGTGATCGGCCAGGCGCTCGCGCTCGCCCGCGCGGCGTCCATCGACATCGGGGGTGTCGAGTATCTCGTGAGCCGCGCCGACGGGCGAGTCTACTTCTACGACGTCAACGCGACTTCCAACTTCGTTGCCGACGCGGCCACGGTGCTGGGGTTCGACCCCACGCCGCGCTTCGCCGACTACATCGTCCGGGTGGCGACCGGACAAGGAGACAACCGATGAGCCTGAGACTGGGAGACACCGCACCCGATTTCACCGCCGAGACCACGGAGGGGGCGCTGAGCTTCCACGAGTGGCTCGGCGACCGCTGGGCGATCCTCTTCTCGCACCCGCGCGACTTCACGCCCGTCTGCACGACGGAGCTCGGGTACGTCGCGCGCCTCAAGCCCGAGTTCGACAAGCGCGGCGTGAAGGCGATCGGGCTCTCGATCGATCCCGTGGACTCGCACAAGGGCTGGGCGGCCGACATCAAGGAGACGCAGGGGTACGCGCCGAACTTCCCGATCATC
>JACQWC010000041.1 GCA_016209635.1 Candidatus Rokuibacteriota bacterium
ATGTTCGACCGCTTCTTCGGCACGCACTTCTACGACGTCGCCGCGGGCGGCGACCTGCACCTCTGGCAGCACCTCTTCTGGATCTTCGGCCACCCCGAGGTCTACATCCTGATCCTCCCGGCGTTCGGGATCGTCTCCGAGGTGCTCCCGACGTTCGCCCGGAAGCCCCTCTTCGGCGCGCCCGTCGTCATCTACTCCGGGGTGCTCATCGGGTTCTTCGGCTTCGGCGTGTGGAGCCACCACATGTTCGCCGCCGGCATGGGGCCGGTCGCCGACGCCGCCTTCGCCATCGCGACGATGCTGATCGCGATCCCGACGGGCGTGAAGATCTTCAACTGGCTGGCGACGCTCTGGGGCGGGTCGATCCGGACGACGACGGCGCTGCACTTCGCGGTCGGCCTCGTCGGGCTCTTCACCATCGGCGGACTCTCGGGCATCATGCACGCGTCCCCGCCCGTCGACCTCCAGCAGACCGACAGCTACTTCGTCGTGGCCCACCTCCACTACGTCCTGATCGGCGGGAGCCTCTTCGGGCTGTTCGCCGGCGCCTACTATTGGTGGCCCAAGATCACGGGACGGTTCCTCGACGAGCGACTCGGGCGGCTCCACTTCTGGGTGTTCGCTGCCGGCTTCAACCTGGCCTTCTTCCCGCAGCACTACCTGGGCGTGATCGGCATGCCGCGCCGCATCTACACGTACCCGGCGGCCGCGGGCTGGAGCTTCTGGAACATGGTGTCGACGATCGGCGCCCTCGGCATCGGCCTGGGCGTGCTCGTCTTCATGCTGAACGCGTGGCGGACCGCGCGGTCCGGCGCGCCAGCCCCGGCCGATCCGTGGGACGGGCGGACCCTCGAGTGGCGGACCACATCGCCGCCGCCCGTCCACAACTTCGATGCGATCCCTCCCGTCTACGGCCGCGACACCTTCTGGCGGGAGAAGTACGGCCGTCCCGGCGCCGGAGCGAGCGGGGGCGAGGGCGGGTCGGCCGGGCGGGCCGGGGGCGGGTCCGCGGCGCGTGGGGTCGGCAGCGGCGCTGGCGGCCGGGACGCGGGGGGTGCCGGAGCGAGTGGGGTTCCGCGCTTTGGCGCCCCCGGCGTCCCGGCCGGCGACATCCACCTGCCCGCGCCCTCGCACTGGCCGATCCTCACCGCGCTGGGCGTGGCGGTGACGGCGGCCGGAGCGCTGACCCACCTGGCCGTCGTCGTCGTGGGCGCGCTGGTAACCCTGTACGGCGTCTTCCGGTTCGCGCTGGAGCATCACCGGAACCCGGCCCACGCGCACCAGATCGGCAACCTCGGGAACGATCACCGCAAGGTGGCGATGTGGGTCTTCCTCGGCTCCGAGTGCCTGTTCTTCGGGACGCTGATCGCGACCTACATGGCGTACCGCGGCCGGAGCGTGACGGGCCCGTTTCCGGCCGAGATCCTCGACATCCCGCTCACGACGATCAGCACCTTCGACCTCCTCATGTCGAGTCTCCTGATGGTTCTGGCCCTGGCCGCCGTGCAGCGCGGCGACCGCCTCCAGGCCCGCCTCTGGCTCGCCGGCACCGCCTTCTTCGGCCTCATCTTTCTCGGGTTCCAGGCCTACGAGTTCACCCATTTCGTCGGCCGGGGCTTGACCCTCCAGACGAACCTCTTCGGGTCGACCTTCTTCGTCCTGACCGGGTTCCACGGCGGCCACGTGACGGTGGGCGTGATCTGGCTCCTGACGCTCTGGATCCTCGACCTCCGCGGGCGGCTCTCCACCGCCGACGCGACGAAGGTCGAGGTGGCCGGGCTCTACTGGCACTTCGTCGACATCGTCTGGATCGTGATCTTCACCCTCCTCTACCTGCTCCCATGATGCGGGGATCCCCTCGATGAGCGACGAGCATCCCATCACCGCGCACGCCTCGGTCGCCACCTACGTCAAGGTCGCGCTCGTCCTCACGGGCGTGACGGTGATCGAGGTCGGCGCCATCTACATCCGCTTTCTGACGCCGATCATCGTGCCGCTCCTCCTCGTCATGTCCGCGGCGAAGTTCGCGCTGGTCGTCCTCTTCTTCATGCACCTCCGCTACGACTCACGCGCCCTCAGCGTGCTCTTCGTGGGTCCACTCGTCATCGCGGGCGGCCTCGCCCTGGCCCTCCTGACGCTGACCGGCGCATTCCTCGTGTTCGGACGCTGAATGGAGGCGGTCCCTCCGGCCCCCGCGTTCTCGTGGACCTCGGGCGAGGTGCACGCCGACGTCCTCGTCGGCGTGGCGCTCCTGGGAGCCCTCTGGGCGGCGGCGCGGCGCGCGCAGGGTGAGCCCGTCCGGTCGGTGGAGGGCGCGCGATTCGGCGCCGGGCTCCTGGTGCTCCTCGGCGCCCTGAACGGGCCGCTCCACGACCTCGCCGACTACTATCTCTTCAGCGCGCACATGGTCCAGCATCTCCTGCTCACGCTCGTCGTCCCGCCGCTGCTCCTCGCCGGCACGCCCGCCTGGATGCTCGACGGGATCCTGGCGCCGCTCCTCCGGTGGCGCGCCACGCGGCCGATCGTCCGCGTCCTCGTGCGACCCCTGCCGCAGTTCGCCCTCTACACGGTCGCGCTCGTCGCCTGGCACCTGCCGGGACCGTACGGCGCGGCACTCGAGCGGCACGGCTGGCACATCGTCGAGCATCTCGTCCTGATCGGAACCGCGATCCTCGGGTGGTGGCCGGTCCTCTCCCCCTCGCGGCTGGCCCCCCAGCTCCCCTACGGCGCCCAGATCCTCTATCTCTTCGCGTTCGGGATACCGATGACGGTCGTGGCCGCGATGATCACGGGCGCCGACGAGGTGCTCTACGCCTTCTACGCGACCGCCCCGCGGCTCGGCGCGCTCGGTCCGCTCGAGGACCAACGACTGGGCGGGATCATCATGTGGGTGCCCGCGGGCCTCGTCCCGCTCGTGGCATTCACCGTGGTCTTCTTCCGCTGGGCGGCGGCCGAGGCCGACGCACCTCCCGAGCGGACCGATGACCGCGAGGCAGATGAGGCGGCGGTCTCCGAGCGCTAGTGCCGTCCATGCACGGCGTGCCGTTCATGCACGCCGCGCGCGCCATCCCTCCCGGAGAACGCTCGATTTTGCTGCTGGCATTGGCTTTGCACCTCGCTCTCTCCAGGCGCCTCCAGGCCGTGATCGGGGGCTCGAGAGGGAGATGGCGATGGTCAGTTCTCGAACAGGTGGATGGTTCCGATCCACTCCCCGTTGCCAGAAGGCACCGAGCGTCTGTTATGATGGGAGCCCTCGCCCATGAACATCTGCGTCGTCGGGACCGGGTATGTTGGCCTCGTCACCGGGGCGGTCTTTGCCGATCTCGGGAACGAGGTCGCCTGCGTCGACAACCAGAAGGAGAAGATCGCCGCGCTCCAGGCCGGGCGGATGCCGATCTACGAGCCCGGTCTCGAGGAGATGGTGGCCCACAACGTCGCGGACGGCCGCCTCACGTTCACCACCGACCTGACCGCCGCCGTCCGTCGGTCCGTCATCGTCTTCATCTCGGTCGGCACGCCGCCGAAGGAGGGCGGGGAGACCGACCTCGCCGCGGTCGAGGAAGTCGCCAGGGCCCTCGGCCGGGCGATGGAGCGTTACACGGTCGTCGTCAACAAGTCGACCGTCCCCGTGGGCACGGGCGACTTCGTCCGCGAGGTCATCGAGCGCCACCAGAAGCGGCCCGTGCCGTTCGACGTGGTCTCGAACCCGGAGTTCCTCCGGGAGGGGTCGGCCATCGAGGACACGCTGCGCCCCGACCGCATCGTGATCGGCGCGCCCACCCAGCAGGTCGCGATGACGCTCCTCGAGCTCTACGCCCCGCTCGAGCGCCCGATGATCATCACGGACGTCCCGTCGGCGGAGATGATCAAGTACGCGTCGAACGCCTTCCTGGCGACGAAGATCTCGTTCATCAACGCGGTCGCGAACCTCTGCGAGGCCTCCGGCGCCGACGTCACCCAGGTGATGAAGGGCATGGGGCTCGACGCCCGGATCGGGCCCGCGTTCCTCCAGGCGGGGCTCGGCTACGGCGGGAGCTGCTTCCCCAAGGACACGGACTCCCTCATCCACGCCGCGTCGACCTTCGGCTACGACTTCACGCTGCTCAAGGCGGTCGTCGACGTGAACCGCGAGCGGGTCGCCCACTTCATCGACATGATCCAGAAGGCGCTGGGACCGCTGGACGACAAGACCATCGCGGTGCTCGGCCTGGCCTTCAAGCCCAACACGGACGACATGCGCGACGCGAGGAGTCTCGAGGTCGTGTCGAAGCTCGTCGGCCTCGGCGCCACGGTGCGGGCCTACGACCCGGTAGCGATGCCGAACGCGCGGAAGGTCCTGCCCGCGTCCGTCGTGTACTGCGACTCGCCCCACGCGGCCGCGCAGGGCGCCGACGGCCTGGCGCTCGTCACGGAGTGGAACGAGTTCAAGTTCCTCAACCTCGAGCGGCTCCGGGCCGAGATGCGGCGTCCGGCCGTGTTCGACGGGCGGAACCTCTGGGAGGCGGAGCGGATGCGGCGGGTCGGATTCGAGTACTACTCGATCGGCCGCAAGCCGGCGCTGCCGTCCTCGTAGCCCGCGCGGGTCCCGACGCCCACGATGCGAGTTCTGGTGACGGGGGGCGCCGGCTTCATAGGCTCCCACCTCTGCGAGTTCCTCCTGGCGCGCGACTTCGAAGTCGTGTGCATGGACAACTTCATCACCGGCTCGCCGGACAACCTCGCGGCGATCGCGAGCCATCCCCGCTTCTCGAGCGTTCGCCACAACGTGAGCGAGTACATCCGCCTCGACGGACCGCTCGACTGGGTCCTCCACCTGGCGAGCCCCGCCTCCCCGCTCGACTACCTCGAGCTTCCCATCCAGACGCTGAAGGTCGGCGCGCTCGGCACCCACAACGCGCTCGGGACCGCCAAGGCCAAGGGGGCGCGCTTCCTCCTGGCGTCCACGTCCGAGGTCTATGGCGATCCCCTGGTCCACTCGCAGCGCGAGGACTACTGGGGCAACGTGAACCCGGTCGGACCGCGCGGCGTGTACGACGAGGCGAAGCGGTTCGCCGAGGCGATGACGATGGCGTACCACCGTGCCCACGGGATCGACACGCGGATCGTGCGCATCTTCAACACGTTCGGCTCGCGCATGCGCGCGAACGACGGACGGGCGATCCCGACGTTCATCACCCAGGCGCTGGACGGCGCGCCGCTCACCGTCTTCGGCGACGGCTCCCAAACGCGGTCGTTCCAGTACATCTCCGACCTCATCGACGGCCTCTGGCGGCTCATGAACGCGCCGATCAACGATCCCATCAACATCGGCAATCCGCAGGAGATGACCCTGCTCGAGCTGGCCAAGCGCATCATCCGGCTGAGCGGGTCCCGGAGCGAGATCGTCTTCCGCCCGCTGCCCCAGGACGACCCGAAGGTCCGCCAGCCCGACATCGGCCGCGCGCGCGCGCTGCTCGGGTGGGAGCCGCGCGTCGACACGGACGAGGGCCTGCGCCTCACCCTCGACTGGTTCCGCGGGAGTCGGCGCGCCTGACGGGAGCTTCCGAGCGGGCCTTCCGGCCCCGTCGGCGCGCCGTCGAGCCCCGGCTGGACGCGGGTGTTACCATGCTCCCGATGCTCACCGCGCCCGCGTGCTCGCGAGGGGAGGTGGTGCCGTGATCGATGAGGAGCTGAAGGCGATCCTGGTGTGCCCGGCGTGCAAGGGCGACCTCGTCTTCGAGGAGACGCGCATCATCTGCCCGGCCTGCCGCAAAGCGTACCCCGTCCGCGAAGGGATCCCGGTCATGCTGATCAGCGAGGCGGAGCCCTGGTCGCCGACGCCGTAGCCGGCCCGGGAGCCGGCCGGAGTCCCCTGTGCAGGCGGTGATCCTGGCGGGCGGCCAGGGGACGCGCCTGCGCCCGCTCACGCTGTCCCGCGCGAAATCGGTGGTGCCGCTCCTGAACCGGCCGTTCCTCGCCTACCAGCTGGCCCTCCTGCGCGAGCACGGCGTCGGGGACGTCATCCTCTCGTGCTCGTACCGCGTCGACGACGTCCGGCGGACGCTGGGGGACGGCACGTCCGCCGGCGTCCGCCTGCGATACGTCGTCGAGGCCGAGCCGCTCGGCACGGGCGGCGGGGTCCGCAACGCGGCCGACCTCGCCGCCGGGCCCGTGTTCGTGCTCAACGGCGACGTGCTCACGGACGTCGATCTCGCCGCCATGCGCCGCTTCCACGAGAAGCACGGCTCGCGGACAACGATCTTTCTCATGCGCGTCGACGACCCGCGGCCGTACGGCCTCGTCGAGATGGACGACGAGGGCCGTCTCCGCGGCTTCCGCGAGAAGCCCACCACGGCCGAGGAGATCACGACCGACACCGTGAACGCGGGCGTCTACCTCATCGACGGCGAACTGCTCCGGAGGATCCCCAGCGACCGCGCCGTGTCCATCGAGCGCGAGTTCTTCCCCGCGCTCATCGCCGACGGGATCCCGTGCTTCGGCTGGTGCGTGCCCGCCTACTGGCGCGACATCGGGAGCCCGGGTGCCTATCGCGCCGCGCAGATCGACCTCCTGGAGGGACGCGTGCGCACGGGGCTCCACCCCCCCGGCGACCGGCGCGGGGAGAGCTGGATCGAGGCCGGCGGATCGGCCGCGACGGACGCGCGCGTGGAGGCGCCGTCGGTCGTGGGGCCGGGCGTCGAGCTCCACGCGGGCTGCCACGTCGGCCCGCTTTCCGTCATCGGCGAGCACTCGCGCATCGGCGCCCGCGCGCGGGTGGAGCGGGCCGTGCTGTGGGAGCGCGTCGACGTCGGCGAGGGCGCGATGCTTCGCGACTGCGTCGTCGGCGCCGACGTGCGGATCGGCGCCCACGCGGAGATCGGTGCCAACGTCGTCCTCGAGTCCGGCGCCGTCATCCCCGAGCGGACGCGACTCCGATCCTGACGGACGCTCCCGCCCCGCCCGCCGCCGGGGACTGCTGCACCGCGCCATGCTAGACTGAGGCGGATGGTCCTCGACCGCATCCGCAACTTCTCGATCGTCGCGCACATCGATCACGGCAAGTCGACGCTGGCGGACCGGTTCCTGGCGCTCACCGGGACGATGGACGCCAAGAAGGCGGTCGACCAGGTGCTCGACTCGATGGACCTCGAGCGCGAGCGCGG
>JACQWC010000042.1 GCA_016209635.1 Candidatus Rokuibacteriota bacterium
CTGGAAGCTCACCGACATCTACTGGGGGATGGCGGAGTTCATGGTGCTCCAGGTGATCGGGCTGCTGCTCGTGATGCTCTTCCCGCCGATCGCGCTGTGGTTCCCGCGGTGGCTCTACGGGACGTGAGGCGCCGGAGCCGCCACCCCGCACTACACTTCCCCCCGCTGTCCTCACCCCTCAGTGACGACCGGGCCGCTCGGCCCCTCGCGCCCTCCGGCGGACGATGGCGAGACACGAGGGTCGGCGAGGCGCACCCGGTGGAGGAACGGGATGAAGGCGAGCATCACGACGCTGACGACCGTGAGCAGCCAGAAGTCGTCCGCGTACGCGAGCACGTGCGCCTGCTCGACGGTCGCGCGGTAGAGGGTCGCCATCGCCTGGCGGGCGGCCGTGTGGGGATCGGCGCCCTCCGCCGCGAAGCGCCTCGTCAGGTCGCCGAGCCACGCCGTCAGCTCCGGATCCCACGCGTTCATGTGCTCGCTGAGGGTCGCCTGGTGGAACTGGCTGCGCCGCGCGAGCAGCGTCGCGACAACCGCGATGCCGACGCTCGCGCCCAGGTTCCGCACGACGTTGAAGCACGCGGTCGCGTTCGGGAGCTTCTCCTTGGGCACGGTCGCCAGCGCCATCGTGGCCAGCGGCACGAACACGAACCCGGTCCCGAAGCCCTGGACGAACCGCGGCCAGACGAGCCACCAGTAGTCGACCCCGCGCGTGACGCTGGCCATGACCCAGGCGCCGATCGCCATGAAGCTACAGCCGAAGGCGAGCAGGACCCGCTGGTCCGCCCGGACCACCAGCCGCCCGGCGAGGATGAGCGCTGCCATGTTGCCGAGCCCCCCCGGCGCCAGGACCGTTCCCGCCGTCCACGCGTCGTAGCCGAGCACCTGCTGCGTGTAGAGGGCCATGAGCATCATCGACGAGTTCAGGGTCAGACCCACGCCCGCGATCATCATCGTGCCGACCGCGAAGTTCCGGTCGGCGAAGGCGCCGAGATCGAGGATCGGCTCCGCCGCCGTGAGCTCCCGGATCAGGAAGGCCAGGAGCGCCGCGACCGCCACCACGGCGAGGGCCAGGATCAACGTCGAGTCGAACCACTCGTCGCGCTCGCCCCGATCGAGGAAGAGCTGGAGCGCCCCGAACCCGACCGTCATCAGCGCCAGGCCCGCCCAGTCGACCCGCTGCGGCCGCCGGCCCCAGGGCGAGTCGAACACGAAGAAGTGCCCCATGATGAGGGCCACGGCGCCGATCGGCAGGTTGATGTAGAAGATCCAGCGCCACGACCAGTTGTCGACGATCCAGCCGCCGAGCGTCGGGCCGACGATGGGCCCGAACATGACGCCGATCCCCCACACCGCCGTCGCGACCCCGCGCTGGTGGAGGGGAAAGATCTCCCACAGCACGGCCTGCGAGAGCGGGATGATCGGCCCGGCGCCGAGCCCCTGGAAGATCCGGGCGAGGATCAGCGTGTCGAGCGTCGGCGCCAGGCCCGACATGAACGACGACGCCATGAAGAGCGTCGTCACGATCAGGAAGAATCGCCGGCGGCCGAGGAGCCCCGTGAGCCAGCCGGTCGCCGGGATGACCACGGCGTTCGCCGCGAGGTAGAGGGTGAGCGCCCAGGTGATCTCCTCGACGCTCGCGCTGAGCGAGCCGCGCATGTGGGGGAGCGCCACGTTCGTGACGCTCGTGTCGAGGATCTGCATGATGGTGACGAGCATCACGCAGACCGTGATGGACCACTTCCGCGCGGGGGAGAGGGTGTCGGTCACCGGGCGCGAACGGTCACGACTACCGACATCCCCGCCCGCAGCGCGTGGGGGTTCGCGCCGCCGTGCGGGTCGAGGACGATCTTCACGGGAATGCGCTGGACGACCTTGACCCAGTTCCCCGTCGCGTTCTCGGGGGGCAGGAGCGAGAACCTGGCGCCTGTCCCCGCGGCGATGGACTCGACGGTCCCGGTGTAGGTCCGCTCGGGATACGTGTCGACGACCACCTCGGCCCGCATACCGGACCGCACCCGGTGGAGCTGGGTCTCCTTGAAGTTCGCGATCACCCAGACGTCGTGGAGGGCCAGGATCGCGAGGAGCGGCTGGCCGGGCTGGACGACCTGGCCGACCTCGACGGACTTCTTCGCCGCCATGCCAGCGAGCGGGGCGCGGATCTCCGTGTACTCGAGGTTGATGAGCGCGAGGGCCAGGTTCGCCTGGGCCTCCCTGAGCTGCGCCAGCGCCAGACCCTGCTCCGCCTCGCGCACCCGCACCTCCTGCTGGAGCGCGTCGGCCTGGATCCCCTGCGCCGTGGCGTCGAGCACGCGCGCCTCCGCCGTCCGGAGACCGATCTGCTGCGGCTCGAAGCCCGACTCGCGCATCCGGATGTCCGCCTCGGCGGTCTCGAGGTCGCGCCGCGCCTGCCCGACGCGCTCCTCGGCGGCCGTCACCTGGGCCGCCGCGGTGCGCACCTCCACCTCGGCGTAGTCCAGGAACTGGCGCGAGACCAGCTCCTTCTGGAGCAGCTCGGCCGCCCGGGCGAGATCGCGCGTCGCGCGCTCGTGGAGAGCCACGGCCCGCTCGCGCTCCGCCACCGCCGCCGCGAGGGCGGCCCGGCGGGCGCTCGCGATCGCGCGGGTCGCCTCGAGCACGCTCACCGCGGACTGACGGGCGGCCTCGGCGCGCATCGATGCGGCCTGGGCCTGGGTCCGCTGGCTCGCCGCCATCTCGCGTCCGAGGGCGACCCGCTCGATCGCCGCCCGGTGGCGCTCCTCGGAGATGCGCACGGCGGCCCGCGCCTGCTCGACCTTGGCGCGATGGTCGCGCGCGTCGAGGCGAACGAGCGACTGGCCGGTCGCCACGGTCTCGTTGTCGCGGACGAGAACCTCGGCGACCTGGCCGGAGATGTTGGCGCTCACCGGTGCCACGGGCCCGTCGACGTACGCGTCGTCGGTGACGACCACGAGCCGCGACTGGTACCACGCGAATGCGCCGTAGGCGGCGGCCGCGCTCGCGACGAGGACGAGGACGACGATCGCGCTGCGGCTTCTCACGTGCTCACTCCTACCATACCCGCGGCACCTCCGCACTCACGGGAGGAACCTGAGGCACCACTCGAGGCTGCGGGCGAGGGCCTCCCTCCGGTGCGCCATGTCCGTGAGCCGGTGGTCCGCGCCGGGGATGATGACGAGCGCTCTGGGCTCGGCCGCCCGCGCGTGGAGGGCTCGCCCGTGGGCGACGGGCACGACGTCGTCGGCCTCCCCCTGGATCACGAGATGGCGCGAGACGCCGGTCGGCGCCGCCGCGTAGCGGCCCGTGCTCAACTCGGCGAAGAACGCCGGCCCGAAGCCGGGGGCCGTGGTCGCCGGCGGGCCCGCCATACCCTCGAAGGTCGCCGGAGCGTTCCAGGTCACCACGGGGAGCCCGTCACCGCGCTCGGCCGCCACGTGGAGCGCCGCGAAGCCGCCCAGGCTCGACCCGAGCAGGCCGAAGCGACCCGAGAGCCGGGGATGGGCCCCGAGCCACTTCAAGACGGCGCGCGCGTTGTCCACGCGCGTGCCGACCGTCGTCTCCGCCTCCACGCCGGTCGACTCCCCGCAGCCGCGGAAATCGAAGCGCGCCAGGGCGAGCCCCGCCCGCGGGAACTCCGCCCCCAGCAGGAGGTACTTGTCGCTGTCCTTCGACGCGAGGAGACCGTGGCACGCGACGACGCACGGCGCCGGCCCTCGGTCGGCCGGCAGGTGGAGGACGAGGGCGAGGCTTCCGCCGGCCTCCGGGACGGTGTGACGCTCCTCGGTCACGCCCAGACGAGATCGAAGAGCCGGCAGGCGTTCGTGGAGAGACGGAACATCACGTCCTCCACCGGCAGCTGCTTGATCTTCGCGACCTCCTCGGCGACCCGGCTCGCGAGCCAGGGCCCCGACGTGAAGCCCTCGAACTCCCCGCGGTAGGCCCAGGGCGCGTCGCTCTCGACGAGGAGCGAGTCGAGCGGAACCGATTGGACCAGCTCACGATCGCGGTCGCGGTATACGACCTCGGGCGTCACCGACACGAAGTACCCGGCCTCGACGATCGCGCGTGTCACCTCGGGGGGCGCCTTGTGCCAGTGGAAGACCGCGCGCTCGATCCCCTGGCGTCGGAGGGCGTCGAGGGCGCCCTGCGCCGCGCCGTGCGGCGCGTGCAGCACCACCGGGAGGTCCCAGCGCGCCGCCAGCCCCAGCAACCGGTCGAGGCGGGCCCGGCCGCGCGTCATGCGCGCCGGAGCGTCGGCCCGGCCCTCGAGCGAGTACCAGGGCAGGCCGATCTCGCCGAGCGCGACGATGCGCGGGTGGTGCTCCGCGAGCTGCGCCTCCACGCGGTCGAGGTCCCCATCGGTGAGATGGGCCCAGTCGGGATGGAAGCCGAGGCAGGCCCAGACCGCCTTGGGCACGGTCGCGGCGGCGGCGAGCGTCCTCGAGTTCGTCTCGGGATCGCAGCCGACGGCGACCACGCCCCAGACGTCGTGGGCGAGAGCCTCCCGGAGCGTCTCCCGGACGTCGGCGAACGCGGCGTCGTGCAGGTGGCAGTGGCTGTCGATGATCATCTGGCTCCTCGGATCCCTAGTCGCCGGCGACCACCATGCGACCGATCTTGAGCGTGGGCGAGGCCGTCCGGTCGCGCAGCACGAGGTCGTCGCCGACGCCCTCGACCGCGCCGAACATCTCGAGGACATTGCCGGCGACCGTGACCTCCTCCACCGGGTAAGCGAGCTCGCCGTGCTCGATCCACATCCCCACCGCGCCGCGGGAGTAGTCGCCCGTGACGCCGTTGACGCCGAACCCGATCAGCTCGGTCACGTAGAGCCCGCTCGCCACCGACGCGATCAAGTCTTTCGGACTGGCGCCCCCGGGCAGCAGCATCAGGTTGGTCGTGGAGACGCCGACGCCGCTCCCGTCGCGCGCGGCGTGATGCGTCGAGGCGAGGCCGAGCTTGCGCGCGCTGTAGGTGTCGAGCAGGTAGGACTCGAGCACGCCCTCTCCCACCACCAGCGTGCGCCGGCTCCCGAGCCCCTCGCCGTCGAACGGCCGCGACCCGAGCGCGCCGGGGATCAGGCCGTCGTCCACGATCGTCACGAGACGCGAAGCCACCCGCGAGCCGAGCCGGTCGAGGAGGAACGACGCGCGCCGGTAGAGGGAGGGACCGCTCGCCGCGCCCGCGAGCGAGCGCACCAGGCTCGCCGCGGTCTCCGGATCGAAGACGACCGGCACCTCCGCGGTCTTCACCTTCCGGGCGCCGAGCCGTCGCACCGCGCGCGCGGCCGCGGTGCGGCCGATCGACTCGGGGTCCTCGAGCCGCGCGCGCTTCCGGGCGCTCGAGTACCACGCGTCCCGCTGCATCTCACCGTTCCGCGCGGCGATCGGCGCCACGGTCAGGCTGAAGGCGGAGGTCGCGTACTCGCGCGCGAAGCCCCCGGAGGTTGCGTAGGCGTAGTGCGCCCGCCGGTCGAAGTGCTCGGCGCCCTCGGAGTTCGTGATCCTCGGATCGTGCGCGAACGCCGCCGCCTCGGCGCGGCGCGCGATCGCGATCTTCTCCTCGGGCGGGAGGTCGTGGCCCACGGCGTCCTCGAGGTCGAGGTCGGGCACGCGCTCGATCAGCTCGGCGGGACCGGGGAGCCCGGCGTGCGGATCTTCCGCCGTGATCCGGGCGAGCGCCGTCGCCTCGTCGACGACGCGCTCGAGGGACTCGCGGGAGAGATCGGAGGTGGACGCCGCGGCGGAGGCCCTGCCGACGAACACCCGCAGCGACAGTCGCTGGTCCTGGGCGTGGTTGACGGTCTCGACCTCGTGGAGCCGTACGGTCGCGCTGAAGGAGCGCTCCTCGACGAGGAACCCGTCCGCCGCGCTCGCCCCGTGCCGCGCGGCGCGCTCCAGGACCCCGAGCAGCAGGTCCGTCTTCACAGGGAAGTGCCCCCGACCGTGATACCGTCCACGCGGATCGTCGGGAGGCCGACGCCGACCGGCACGGACTGACCGTCCTTGCCGCAGGTCCCGACGCCCTCGTCGAGCTGGAGGTCCGCGCCCACCCGGGTCACGCGCGTCAGTGCGTCGGGACCGTTGCCGATGAGGGTCGCGCCCTTCACGGGCGCCGTGATCCGCCCGTCCTCGATCAGGTACGCCTCGCTCGCCGAGAACACGAACTTCCCGCTCGTGATGTCGACCTGCCCGCCGCCGAACGCGACGGCGTAGAGCCCGTGCTTCACCGAGCGGATGATCTCGTCGGGATCGTCCGCGCCGGCGAGCATGAAGGTGTTCGTCATCCGCGGCATCGGCGGGTGCGCGTACGATTCGCGGCGGCCATTGCCCGTCGGGGCCATACCCATGAGCCGGGCGTTGAGCCGGTCCTGCATGTAGCCGTGGAGGACACCCTTCTCGATCAGAATCGTGCGACCGGTCGGCGTGCCCTCGTCGTCGACGTTGAGCGAGCCCCGGCGGTTGGGAATCGTGCCATCGTCGACCACGGTGACGAGCTCCGAGGCAACCTTCTGGCCCATGCGCCCGGCGAAGGCGGAGACTCCCTTCCTGTTGAAGTCGCCTTCCAGCCCATGGCCGACAGCCTCGTGGAGGAGGATGCCCGGCCAGCCCGGGCCGAGCACGACCGTCATCGTCCCGGCCGGCGCGTCGAGGGCCTGGAGCTTGAGGGCCGCCTGCCGCGCCGCCTCGGTCGCGAAGTGCTTCCAGCGCTCCTCCTCGAGGAGGAAGTCGAAAGGCACCCGGCCCCCGCCTCCATGGGTGCCGATCTCCCGCTTGCCGGCCTCCTCGACGATCACCGTGACGTTCAGGCGGACCAGCGGCCGGATGTCGCCGACGGTCCAGCCCGCGGCGGTCGCGATCAGCGTCACGACCTCCTCGCTGGCGAGGCTCGCGATCACCTGCTGGACCCGCGGGTCAGCCGCGCGCGCCGTCTCGTCGACCCGCCGGAGCAGCGCCACCTTGCGCGAGAGGTCGGTGACGATCGGCGGCTCGGCGAGGCGGTAGAGGTCGTGGGGACGCCCGGTCGCCGGCAGCGCCACGACCCCGGCCGCGTCCACCCTGTCGGTGATCGCCCGCGCCTGCCGCGCCGCTTCCTCGAGATTCCGGAGGGAGATGTCGTCGGTATGCGCGTACCCGGTCCGGGTGCCGGCCTGGGCGCGGACGCCAGCGCCCTGGCTGACATGCCGGGACGCCCTCTTGACCGTCCCCTCCTCGAGGACCAGCTCCTCGTTCACGCGGTACTCGAGATAGATGTCGGCGTCGTCCACCTTTCCCCGGAGGGCCGAGCCGAGCAGCCGCTCCATGAGCCCGGGCGTGACGTTGAAGCGGTCGGCGAAGAAGCGCTCCGGCTGCGTGGGGACGAGGTCAGCCATTCACCTGACTCCCTTGGGATCTCTGGCGGCGGACTCCGATCGTAGCGCGCCCGTTGCCGGGTCCCAAACCTTTTCTGGGGGCGTTCTAAGCTCCTGAAACGGCGACGAAATTCTGCTACGCCGCGGCGGCCTGGAACTCCTGGACGATCTCGTGGATTCGCCTCAGCCCCACCATCAGGGAGGGGCCTGGCGAGAGGATGTCACCGCCGTCGATCTCGTGGATCTGGCCCCTCCGGACGGCGCTGATGCGCTCCCACCCGGGTCGGGCCGCGATCGCCGCCGGATCGACGCGCTTGCCGCACCAGGAGGCCAGGATGATCTGCGGGTCGCGGCTCACGACCTCCTCCGGCTCGACGATCCGCTCCCGGGCGCCCTTGGCCGGGCGACGCTCGGCAAAGACGTCCCGGCCCCCGGCCATCTCGATCAGCTCGGACACCCACCGGATCCCGACGATCAGCGGATCGTGCCACTCCTCGAAGTAGACCCGCGGCCGGTCGGGCCACACGCTCGAGTACTCGCGGACCTGCTTCACCTCGTCGCTCATGTCCTGAACGAGTGCCCACGCGCGCTCCGCCTCTCCCAGCGCGCCGCCGATCAGGAGGATCGTCCCCAGCACCTCGTCGAACGACCTCTGATTGGTGCAGAGCACCGTGACCCCGGCGCCGATCAGCTCGCTCACCACGTCCTTCTGGAGGTCCGAGAACGCGAGGACCAGGTCGGGCCCGAGCCCGAGGATCCTGTCGACCCGGAACGTCGTGAACCCTCCGACCGGCACCTTGTCGCGCGCGGCCGGGGGCCGCCGCGCGGTTCCGGGCACCCCGACCACCCGGTCTCCCGCGCCCACGAGGTAGGCGATCTCCGCCGTCTCCGCGGTCAGGCAGACGACCCGCTTGGGGAAGTCGACGTCGCTCTTGCCGTACACCCGCGTCAGCCCTCGAAGAGCTCGCGGCGCGCGACGGACCGCTGGAACGCGAGATAGCTCTCGCGCGTCATCGGCGGCTTGGCCCGGGCCAGCACCTCGCGCGCGCCGGCGGCGCGGTCCGCCAGGAGGTCGACGACCATCGCCGCGAGCGCCTTGGCCGTGCCGACGTAGGCGAGCGTCTTGTCGACGATCTCGTAGTCGGCGCCGTGGCCCCCGCCGCGGGCCCCACCGAGGTAGGGATGGAGCACCGGCATCACCTGGGAGAGGTCCCCCATGTCCGTCGAGCCCGTCCGGTGACCGATCTGGCGGTAGTGCGCCTCGCCGACGAGGACCTCGGCGTTCGCCCTGAAGAGCCGCGCCATCGTGGGATCGCAGGACATCGGCATGTACCCGGGCAGCGTCTCGATCTCCACCCTGGCGCCGCGTGCCACGGCGCCTCCGCGCAGCGCGCGATCGACCCGTCGCGCGGCCTCCAGGATCGCCTCGACGGTCCGGCCGCGCACGTAGGTCTCGATCCGCACCTCGGCCGGGATCGCGTTCACCTGCGAGCCGCCGTGCGTGATGATCGGGTGGACGCGAATCGTGTCCTCGTCTCTGAAGGTCTCGCGGATCGCGTTGATCGCCATGAGGCCGATCTGCGCCGCGTAGAGCGCGTTCACGCCCATGTGCGGAGCGCCGCCCGCGTGCGCGGCCCGCCCCAGGTATCGCACGGTCTTCACGACGCAGCCGTTGTTCGACGCGGGCACGCCGGCCCTGCCGTCCTCGGGCCGGGAGGTCAGGTGGATCATCATGGAGAGGTCGACGTCGTCGAAGTGGCCGAGCCTCAGGAGCTCGGGCTTCCCGCCGAGGAACTCGAGCTTGCCCGCGCGCGCCTGGCTGACGCGCCACTCAACGTCTCCATATTCCTCGGCCGGTACCGCGAAGAAGACGACGCGGCCGGCCAGGTGCTCGAAGGCCGCGGCGTCGGCGAGGCCCATCGCGGCGCCGAGGAGCCCGGCCACCTGGGCGTTGTGACCGCATGCGTGCGCCGCGCCGGTTACGGGGTCGGCGACGGGGTGGCCCGCGACCACGAGCGCGTCCAGCTCGGCCAGGAGCGCCAGGGTTGGCCCGTCGCCCGCCCGGCCCCGCGCATCCGCGCGGACGCCGGTGAGCGCGAGCCCGGCCCGCGGCGAGAGCCCGAGCCCGGTGAAAGCTCCCTCCACGAGCCGCGCGGTCTTCCATTCCTTGAAGCCGAGCTCCGGGTTCTTCCTGATCTCCTCGCCGAGGCCGACGATCTCCGGTCCCCGCCGATCGATCGCCTCCCAGACACGACGCTTCAGATCCTCTTTCGTCATTTCGGACGCTCCCTTAGGAAACGGTCAGGAAGAAACTCCTTCACCTCGATCGACGGGCGTCCGCCGAGCATCCACTCGCACATGACCTGGGCCGTGATCGGCGCCAGGAGAATGCCGTTCCGGAAGTGCGCCGTCGCGACCCAGAGCCCCTCGATCCCGGGCCACGGCCCGAGGATCGGCAGGCTGTCGGGAGCCCACGGCCTGAAACCGTACCACGTCCGGGTGATGGGCAGGTCGCGTACCGAGGGCACGAGGTCGATGGCCGCGCGCAGCAGGCCGGCGACGCCCTCCGCGGTGATCTCGCGGCGGAAGCCAGCGTTCTCGACCGTCGCGCCGATGAGCAACTCGCCCGAGGGCCGCGGCACCAGGTAGGCCTCGCCGTGCACGCAGTAGGTGAGCACGGGGGGGAGGTGGGCGAGCGCGATCATCTGGCCCCGCCGAGGCTCGACCGGCAGGCGCGCGCCGAGGGCGCCCGTCAGCTGCGAGGTCCACGCGCCAGCGGCGAGCAGGACGGCGTCTCCCTCGAAGCGCTCGGCGCCTGCCGCCACGCCGCGGGCGCGGCCGCGCTCGACGACGACGTCGGTCACCTCGGTCCCGACGGCGAGCTCGACGCCGGCCGACACCGCCGCCTGGGCGTAGGCCGTCACCAGCCGCTGGTTGTTGATCCAGTGGTCGCCCCGGACCAGGATCGCTCGCCGCACCTTGGGGGAGAGGGCGGGCTCGAGCTCCTGGACATCCCTGCCCTCGAGCACCTGGACGCCGAACTCGGGCGCGAGGGCCCACTCCCGCGCCTGCTCAGCGCTGGCGGTGGCGGTCTGCGGGTAGATCGTCCCGCGCGTCACGTGCTCGACGTCGATGCCGGTGCGCTCGCGCAGCTCGCTGACCACGCCCGGGTAGAGCCGCCAGGAGGCCAGCGCCAGCCGCGCGAACGCTGTCTGCGTGGACTCGCCGAGCGGCGCCAGGAGGCCCGCCGCCGCGCCGGAGGCCTCGGCCCCGGGCGCCGCCCGCTCGAGGAGCGTCACCGCGCACCCCGCCTTCGCCAGCGCGTAGGCCGTGGCACAACCGATCACACCGCCGCCGACGACGAGGACCGTCACGCGGCACTCTCCAGAGCCTCGAGGAACCGGCGCGTCGCGTCCGCGGGCCGGTCGGCCGAGAGGATGGCCGCGATCGCCGCGACCCCACGGGCGCCCGCCGCACGCGTCTCGGAGACGCGCTCGGGCGTGATGCCCCCGATGGCGATCAGCGGAATTCGGATCGCGGCGGCCACGCGCTCGAGGGCCGCGAGCCCCTGTGGTGGTCCCCAGGCCCGCTTGGACGGCGTGTCGTAGATCGGGCCGAAGACCACCCAGTCGGCGCCCGCGCGCTCAGCCTCGCGAGCCTCGGCGAGGGAGTGCACCGACGCGCCGATCCTGAGCGCCTTGCCGGCGATCGCGCGGATCTCCTCGACCGCGAGTGAGGTGCACGTCCGCTGGACGGCGTCGGCGCCGACGGCCAGAGCCACGTCGACGCGATCGTTGACGCTGAGGAGCGCCCCGGCCTCCCGCGTCAGCTCGCGGACGCGGCGGCAGAGGCGCGCCAGGTCGGCGGCGCCCAGGTCCTTCTCGCGCACCTGCACGGCCGGCAGCCCGGCGGCGAGGCAGTCGCGAACGACGTCGACCAGGTCCCGGTCACGCGTCTGGCCGCGGTCGGTGACGAGCCAGAGGCTCAGCTCGTCCAATCGGGCACGCCCTCGAGCGGCGAGGACGCGGTCGCGTAGAGCTTCTTCGAGATCCGCCCGGCGCGGTACGCGAGGCGCCCGGCCTCGATCGCGAGCTTCATCCCGCGCGCCATGCCCACCGGGTCCCGCGCGCCGGCGATGGCGGTGTTCATGAGGACACCGTCGCAGCCGAGCTCCATCGCGATCGCCGCGTCGGAGGCCGTGCCGACGCCAGCGTCGACGATGACGGGAACGGTGACTGTCTCGAGGATGATCTTGATGTAGTACGGGTTCCGGATCCCGAGGCCCGAGCCGATCGGCGCGCCGAGCGGCATCACCACCGCGGCGCCGGCCTCCTCGAGCCGCTTGGCGACGACCGGGTCGTCGTTCGTGTACGGCATGACCGTGAAGCCATCCCGGGCCAGGGTCCGCGTCGCCTCGAGGAGGCCCGCGACGTCGGGGAAGAGGGTCCGGGCGTCGCCGATCACCTCGAGCTTGAGCATGTGGCCGAGCCCTGCCTCCCGGGCGAGGTACGCGGTCCGGATCGCCTCGTCGGCCGTGTAGCAGCCCGCCGTGTTCGGGAGCAGCGTGAACCGCGTGGTGTCGATGTGGTCCAGGATCGAGTCGCCGGCCCCGGGGAGGCTGACCCGCCGCACCGCGATCGTCACGATCTCTGCGCCCGACTCCTCGAGGGCCTGCCGCAGGATCTCAAGGGACGGGTACTTCCCGGTGCCCACGATGAGGCGCGACGTGAACTCCTTGCCCCCCAGCACCAGATTCGTGTCGTACATGACTTACCTCCTACCACTACGATTCAACGCAGACTCGCCTCCGGCGCGCTCCGCCTCCCGCTCCGCGGCCGCCGTCGGCTCGCACGCCTCCACGCAGACTCGCCTCCGGCGCGCTCCGCCTCCCGCTCCGCGGCCGCCGTCGGCTCGCACTACCTTCCACCGCCCATGGGGCGAACGATCTCGACGCGGTCGCCGTCCCGCAGGGTGAGCGAGGCGTAGATCGCCCTGGGCGCGATCTCGCGGTTGACCGCCACCGCCGTGTACTCCCGCCTCACCCCGAGGTGCGCCAGGAGCCCCTCGACGGAGAGGCCTTCGACCACCTCCATCGACCGACCGTTGACGGTGATCTTCATCGTGGAGTCGCCATAAACCGAAACGGCCGCTCCCCCGGACGGGTGCGGCCGTACGTTCCGCGCGTCCGCCGTGTTCCCTTCGCTGGGATTATCCAGATCAGGTTCGAGGGGTCCCGGGCCGCACCCGGTTCTCAGGAGTCCTCCCCCCACGGAGACGACGAAAGTATACCACCCTTGACTCCGTCTGCCTTCCCGTGCAAATTCAACACCCTGACCCATCACGACCTCCCTGGGGGCGTTCACGATCTCGAAATCGAATAAGCTTGGCTCTGTGAGACTGCGGCCTTTAACCTATGCGCGAAGACCACGCGGGGTCTGCGGCGCCCTCGTGCGCCTGAGCGGGGCTCAGGAGACGGAATGCGGAGCGTAGGTCTCAGGACATCCTGGACGCTGGGCGTGGGCTTCGCCCTTGTGTGCGTTCTGGCGCTGGGCCCGGAATCTCGGGCCGCGGCCGAGTCCTTCCGGGTCCAGTTCGCGTTCGGGAGCCCTGGCAGCGCGCCGGGCGAGCTGAACGTCCCCTACGGCATCGCGGTCGATCGCGCCGGACGGATCGTGGTGGCCGACGCGCTGAACCACCGTGTCCAGGTCTTCAACGACCAGGGCAAGCACCTCTTCGCGTTCGGGAGCTCGGGGAGTGGCCGCGGTCAGTTCGCCGAGCCGCACGGGGTCGCGGTCGACGCGAGCGGGCGGATCGTCGTGACCGACACGCTCAACTCGCGGGTCCAGGTCTTCGACGACAAGGGCAAGTTCCTCTTCACCTTCGGGACCCCGGGCAGCGGCCCGGGCCAGCTCGCGAAGCCGGAAGGCGTCGCGGTGGACCGCCGGCGGCGCATCGTCGTCGTGGACCAGGGCAACGCGCGCGTCCAGCTCTTCGACGCGAACGGCAAGTTCCTGCTGGCCTTCGGGAGCGCCGGCAAGGAGCCCGGGCAGTTCAACGCCCCCACCGGGGTCGCGGTGGACGCCGCGGGCCGGATCTACGTCGCCGACTCCTTCAACAACCGCGTCCAGCTCTTCGATCCCCGCGGTCGACCGGTGACGATGTTCGGAACCTCGGGCGCCGGGCCAGGCCAGCTCTACGCGCCGTACGGAGTCGCCGTCGACGCCGTGGGTCGCATCATCGTCGCCGACGCGAACAACTCGCGCATCCAGATCTTTGACGCCCGCGGCGCCTCCTTCGCGAGATTCGGCGGGCCGGGGGCCGGACCGGGCGAGTTCACGGCGCCCTTCGGCGTCGCCTTGGATCAGGCCGGCCGCATCATCGCGGCCGACGCATTCAATCACAGGATTCAGGTCTTCGGCCCGACGCCGGCTGTCGCAGCGCCCGCTCCTCCACCGACGGCTCCCGCGGCTCCACCGGCGGCTCCGGTCGCCCCTGTCCCGGCCGCGGCACCGGTCGCAGCGGCATCCGCGACTCCCGCGAGCGACGCCGCTCCCTCGCCGCCGCCGAACGCCAAGGGCTGGAACAACACGGACGTCACCGTGACGCTCCATGCCACGGACAACCCGAACGGCTCGGGAGTGAAGGAAATCCAGTACTCGCTCGCGGGCGCCCAGGCGGGCGGCGCGGTCGTGAGCGGGAGCGTCGCGTCGGTCATGATCACCGCCGAGGGCACCACGACCCTCGTCTACTTCGCCCGCGACAACGCGGGGAACCAGCAGGCGCCGCGAACGCTGACGATCCGGATCGACAAGACCCCCCCGGGGCTCGCCTGCAGCCCCTCGCCGGCGGCGAACGCCAACGGCTGGAACAACACGAACGTCACCGTGAACTTCAGCGCGACCGACGCGCTCTCCGGGATCGACACGCCACCCGCGCCGGTGGCCCTCGCGACCGAAGGCGCCAACCAGATCGTGACGCGAAGCGTGCTGGACAACGCGGGCAACAGCGCGAGCACGACCTGCCGGGTCAGCATCGACAAGACGCCGCCCACGCTCACCTTCGGCGCGGCCACCCCCGCCCCCAACGTGAACGGCTGGAACAACACGAACGTCTCCATCCCCTTCAGGGCCTCGGACGCGCTCTCCGGGGTCGCGACGACCGAGCCCGGGGGGAGCGCCCTCGTGCTGGCGACCGAGGGGCCCGTCGTGACGGGGACCGTGTCGATCACCGATCGCGCGGGGAACAGCGTCGCCTTCACCTCGCCCGCGGTGAAGCTCGACAAGACGCCGCCCACCCTCTCCTTCGGCGCGCCGAGCCCCGCGCCCAACCTTGCGGGCTGGCACAACACGGACGTGTCGATCTCCTTCACGGCGGCGGACAACCTCTCGGGGGTCGCCTCAACCAGCCCGGCGAGCCCCCTGATCCTGACCGACGAGGCGGCGGCGGTCATTGGCACGGTGGTCGTGACGGACGCCGCGGGCAACAGCGCGACCTTCACGACGCCGGCCGTGAAGATCGACAAGACCGCGCCGGGCACGACGGTCGGCCCACCGCCCGGCCGCCGGTAGGCCGGGCCCGCGCTACCCGACCCGAGAGCCCTCCAGCCGGGCTAGGATCCTCTCTCGGGCCTCGGCGTCGTAGTCGCGCGCGTAAAATCGTAGGAAGAGCTCCCGCCGCAGAGCCGCCGCCGAGGCCGTGGGGTGCCGTGCGAGCACCGAGGCCCGGACGAGCGCCTGCGCAGTCGCGTGCATGGAGCACCCCATCTTCAGGCGCGCCTCGCCCGAGCGCTCGAGCAGCAGCTCCCGGTACTTCCGGTCCACCTCGGGAGGCGTATCATTCATCCTCCCACCTCGCGGTAGAGCACCTCGAGGCCGAGCCTGGCGACCCAGCCGGCCAGGTAATCACGATCGAGGTCGGCGACCGAGGCGAGGAGGTTCCGGACGTCGCCGAGTTGGATCTCCGATCGCGTGTCTCTTGCCCAGTCGAGCTTGGAAATGACCAGATCCTCTGGCGCCACAACGAAGAACTCCTGTCCCTCGACGGACGCGCGTCTCCTCCGGGCGAACTCCGTGCGCCTGTACTCGGTATCCTTACGCACGACGAAATCCACCTTGACTACCCAGGCGCTGTGGATCAGGTTGAACGCGCCCTTTACCCCGATCGCCCGGCGGACTGCCTCGCGGTCGAGATAGAAGTCGTCGTGAAACAGGTCCCACACCCGCTCGGTATCGTCCCGCGACAGCTCGACCACGACGTCGATGTCCCGGGTCATGCGGGGCACCGCGTAGTAGTTGAGGGCGATCGACCCGGTCACCATGTACGGGATGCCGGTCGTCTCCAAGCGCCCGGTCACGGCTCTCAGCACTGCCAGCTCTTCGCTCATCTCACGCGCGGCCCCCCGGGATCCGGCCCGGCCGCGACAGGATGGGTCACACTCTGCCCTATAGCGCGTCGAGCTGGCGGGCGAGCGCCTCCCGGTCGGTCACCGGGAGCTGACAGGCGTAGTTCCGGCAGACGTACGCCGTCGCCTTACCGTCGAGCGCCTGGCGTCCCTCGAGGAGGGGAATGCCGGCCGCGGCCCGCGCGTCGCCGGCCGTGAGACCCGTCACCACCCGGTTCGGCAGATAGCGACCGAACACCTCACGCACGAGCGGCAAGTCGTCGCCCGCGGGCGGGGAGACCAGCGCGACCTCCACGACCGGGCCCAGGTGGACGTCGAGGGCGCAGAGGAACCGCCCGAAGCCGGTGGGGTGCCGCATCATCAGATCGGCCATCGGTCGCAGCGCCTCGAGAGCGGCCGTCGTGTACCGCGTCTCGCCGGTGAGGATCCCCATCCGCAAGAGCGTCTCGATGGCGACGGAGCTGCCGCAGGGCACGGCGTTGTCGAAGAGGTTGCGGGGGCGGACGATGAGTCGCTCATGGTCCGCGCCCGTGTCGTAGAACCCCTCGATCCGCTCGTCCCGGAAGAGGCGGAGCATCTCGTCCGAGAGCGTCCGCGCCTCATCGAGCCACCGGCGCTCGAACGTGGCCTCATACACCTCGAGAAGCGCCGCCGCCACCATCGCGTGGTCCTCGAGATAGCCCTTGAGCTTCGCCCCGCCCTCCTTCCACGTGCGCAGGAGCCGGCCGTCGGCGCGCATCGCCGCGAGCACGAACTCCGCGTTGCGGAGGGCGGCGGCGATGTAGTCGGCGCGACCGAGCGCCCGCCCGGCCTCGGCGAAGGCGCGGCAGGCGAGGCCGTTCCACGCCGCGAGCACCTTGTCGTCGCGCGCGGGACGCACGCGCCGCTCGCGCGCCTCGAAGAGCCCGCGGCGGGCGGGGGCGATGCGCTCCGGCTCCGGCTCGCCCGCGACGTAGAGGATGTTCTCCCCCTCGAAGTTGGGGCCCCGGTCCATGCCCCAGTACGCGAGCGCCACCGCCGCGTCGGCGTCCCCGAGGACCTCGCGGATTTCCCCGGCGCTCCAGACGAAGAACTTGCCCTCGTGCCCTTCGGAGTCCGCGTCCTGCGCCGAGTAGAACCCGCCCGCCCGGTCCGTCATCTCGCGGAGGACGTAGTCGAGGGTCTCCTCCACGATCCGCCGGTACTCGGGGTCGCCGAAGGCGAGCCACGCGTGGAGGTAGAGCCGGGCGAGCTGCCCCTGGTCGTAGAGCATCTTCTCGAAGTGGGGGACGAGCCACCGGGCGTCCACGGAGTAGCGGTGGAATCCTCCGCCGAGCTGGTCGTAGATCCCCCCGCGCGCCATCCGCGTGAGCGTCGTCACCACCATCTCGCGCGCGGCGGGATTGCCCGTCCGCTTCCAGAAGCGCAGGACCGACTCCCAGATCATCGGCTGGGGGAACTTCGGCGCCCCGCCGAGACCGCCGAGCTCGTCGTCGAACTGGGCGGCGACCCCCTGGAAGGCGCCGAGGAGGACCTCCTCGGTCAGGGGCTGATCCGCGCTCTTCAGGCGCTCGGCCTGGTCGAGCTGGGTCGCGATCTGCCGGGAGGACTGAACCACGTCGCCCCGCCGCGTCCGCCAGGCGTCGGCGATGGCGGTGAGGAGACGCGGGAATCCCGGCAGCCCGTGGCGGTCAGCGGGCGGGAAGTAGGTGCCGCCGTAGAAGGGCACGCCCTCGGGCGTGAGGAAGACGGTCATCGGCCACCCGCCGTGGCCCGTCATCGCCTGGACCGCCTGCATGTAGATCTGGTCGACGTCGGGCCGCTCCTCGCGGTCGACCTTGATGCTGACGAAGTGCTGGTTCATCACCGCGGCGATCTCGGGATCCTCGAACGACTCGCGCTCCATGACGTGACACCAGTGGCAGGCGGAGTAGCCGACAGAGAGGAGGATCGGCTTGTCCTCGGCCCGGGCCCTCTCGAAGGCCTCCGCCGTCCACGGGTACCAGTCGACTGGATTCCCGGCGTGCTGGAGGAGGTAGGGGCTCGTCTCGCGCGCGAGGCGGTTCTCGGACATGGGCGGCCCCTCAGCGCTCGAAGGGCAGCGCCGACACCGTCGCGGGGAGCGCCTCGGCGCCGGCCCCCACCGCAACGCGGGATCCCGGGTCCGCGTGCTGGCGCCGCACGAACGCTAGCGCCAGCGGTCGCTCCCGTCCGAACGACCAGCAGGCGCTCGTCACCCTGCCGATCTCGGCGCCGTCGACGAGCACGGGCGCGCCGGCTGGCGGCACGTTCTCCCCGTCGAGCAGGAGCCCGCAGAAGAGCCGGTTCACGTGACCACGATCACGGATCCTGACCACGACCTCCTGGCCCGGGTAGCAGCCCTTCGTGTCGGACACGAGGGTCGCGAAGGGGATCTCGGGAAGCAGGACTGTCGGGCCGGCGTCGTGGCCGAAGAGCGGAGTGCCGGCCTCGATCCTGAGCGACTCGAAGGCGCTTGTCCCGATCGGCCGCGCGCCCGCCGCGAGCGCCGCGTCCCAGAGCCGCGGTCCCTCGGCCGCCGGCGCCCAGACCCAGACCTCGTCCTCGCCGGTCTCCCGGGCCCCGCGCGCGACACGCACGTCGACGCCGCCGAGCGAGGCCGGCGCGTGGGACCAGGGAGTCTCGAGCGGTGCCTCCCCCGTCAGCGCCTCGGTGGTCGCCGCCGCCGCCGGCCCGACGAGCAGCACGAGCGCCTGCTCGCCGGTCGCGTCCCTCAGCTCCGCCTTCTCGGAGAAGAGGAACCGGTCGAGCTCGGCGAGGGTCTTCTCAGCCATGCCGGGCGGCGTGAGGATCAGGATCCGGTCCTCGAGGACGAGCAGCGCGAGGATCACCTGGATCTTGCCGTGGACGTCGAGCAGCGTCGCCGCGCACCCCTGCCCGGGCCCGAGCGACTTCACGTCGTTCGACACCAGCGCGTGGAGGAACGGCGCGCGGTCCCGGCCGGTGACTTCGAGGACCCCCCGGTCGCCCCGGTCGACGAGACCCAGGCGCCGCCGCGCGGCCGCGTATTCGCCCGCCGCGTCGCCGTACGACTGCGGGAGCTCCCAGCCACAGAGCGTCTCGAACTTCCCGCCCGCGGCGACGTGCAGCTCGTGGAGCGGCAGCCGGTTCGCCATGCGGCCATTGTACCCGAGGGCCCCGGCGGCCGCGGCGCGCCGGTGGCCCTCGCCCCGCGCGTGCTAGACTGCTGCCCCGTGCGGGTCCCGGATCGCCAGGCGATGCGCAAGTTCCAGCGGCGGCTCCTCGCCTGGTACGCGACGCACGGGCGCGACCTCCCGTGGCGGCGCACGCGCGACCCCTACCGCGTGCTCGTGTCGGAGATCATGCTTCAGCAGACCCAGGTCGACCGCGTCGTGCCGAAGTACCACGAGTTCCTCGAGCGATACCCCACGCTGGAGTGCCTCGCCCGCGCGCGCGTGGACGAGGTCAGGCGCGTCTGGTACCCGCTCGGCTACAACATTCGCCCCGTGCGGCTCCGTCAGATCGCGAGGGAGACGATCGCCCGGTACGGCGGACGCCTTCCGGACAGCGCGGAGACGCTCCGCCGCCTTCCCGGCATCGGCCGCTACACCGCGGGGGCGGTTCTCTCGTTCGCGTACGGGCGCGACACCGCGGTGCTCGACACGAACGTCCGCCGGGTGCTCGGGCGCGTCTTCCTCGGGCCGCGCGGCGCCGCGCGGGTCCGGGGCGAGAAGTGGTTCTGGGACCTCGCCGAGTCGCTGGTGCCGCCCCGCCGCGGCTACGATTTCAACCAGGCGCTGATGGACTTCGGTGCCACCTGGTGCACGCCCCGCAAGCCCCGCTGCCGCCCCTGCCCGATGCGGGACTTCTGCGGGAGCTATCCCCTCGACCGGTCCGGGAGAAAGGCGCGCCGTGCGGGCGCTTGACGGCAAGGTCGCGGTGATCGCGGGGGGCGGGACAGGCATCGGCCGCGCGACGGCTGAGCTGTTCGCCGCCGAGGGGGCCCGCGTCGTCGTCTTCGGCCGGCGCGCGGCGCCGCTCGAGGAGACGGTCGCGGCGATCCGGCGCGCGGGGGGCGACGCGACCGGAGTGTGCGGCGACGTGGGGAGGGAGGAGGACGTCGACCGGCTCCTCGCGGCCACCCGGAGCGCCTGGGGCGGGATCGACGTGCTCGTGAACTCCGCCGCCGTGCGGCTCCGCGGTCCACTCACCGAGATCAGCGCCGCCGACTTCGCCGAGGTCCTCCGCGTGAACCTGGTGGGCGCGTTCATCCTGACCCGGGGCGTCGTCCCTCTCATGCGCGAGCGCGGCGGCGGCAGCATCGTCCACATCGGCTCGGCGCTCGGCACCGTGGCCGTCGGCCAGTTCGCCCCCTACGTCGCCTCCAAGGGTGGCCTCCACCAGCTGGCGCGCGCCGCCGCCGTCGAGCTGGTCCCCGATGGGATCCGCGTGAACGTAGTGGCGCCCGGCACCATCGACACCGCGATCGGCGAGGTGGTCGCCGACTTCCGCCGCCGCCTGCTGGCCCACCGCATCCCGATCGGACGCGCCGGCGTCGTCGGGGACGTCGCCCAGGCGTGTCTCTACCTGGCCTCCGACGCCTCCCGCTACGTCACCGGGTCGGTCCTCGCCGTCGACGGCGGCTGGACGGCCTCCTAGCCGGGCCCCCGGGCGCGCGCGATGATCGTCGAGGTCGCGGCCGGGCTCATCCAGGACGGCGCGGGCCGCTACCTCATCACGCGTCGCCAGCCGGGATCGCACCTGGCGGGCCTGTGGGAGTTCCCCGGAGGCAAGCGCATGGCGGGAGAGTCGCTCGAGGCCTGTCTCCGGCGGGAGCTCAGCGAGGAGCTGTCGGCGACCTTCGCGATCGCCGAGCCGGTCGACGTGATCCGGTGGGACTATCCGGACAAGACCGTGATCCTCCACTTCTTCCGCTGCCGCCTCGAATCCGGGACGATCGAGCCGCGGGAGTCCCAGGCGATGGCCTGGGTGGAACCCGAGCGCCTCGACGACTACCCCTTCCCTCCCGCCGACCGCACGCTGATCGAGCGCCTGCGAGCGTCAGGCGGTCGCGGGCGCCTCCGCGGGAGCGCGCCGGGCGCTCCAGGCGACGAGCCCCGCGAACAGGATGAGGCCCGCGATCTGGAGTAACGGGCCGCGCACGATCATCAGGGCCGCGGCGACGAGCGCGAGTGCCCGCTCCCACGCGAGGAGACGCCCGGCGGCGTGACCGACGACGGCCGCGGCGAGCGCGATCGCCGACACCGCGACGAACCCCGCCATCGTCCCCACCTCCGCCCACGTCCCCCTGAGCAGCAGCTCCTGGTGGTAGACGAACGCGAACGGCACCAGGAAGCCCGCGATGCCGAGACGAAACGCCTCGATCCCCGTCGCCATCATCTCCGAGCCGGCGATGTTCGCCGCCGCGAAGGCCGTGACGGCGTCCGGCGGCGTGAGGTCGGAGAGGACCGCGTAGTAGAAGACGAAGAGGTGCGCTGCGAGGAGCCCGACGCCGAGGTTCGTCATGGCGCCGGCGCCCACAGTGACGGCGATGATGTAGGCTGCGGTCGTCGGGATCCCCGTGCCGAGGACGCTCACCACGACGAAGACGAGGAGCATCGCGACCAGCAGGTTCCCCATCGACGCCGTCAGCACGGCGCCGCCGAACGCCAGCGCCGAGCCCGTCTTGGTGAGGACGCCCACGATCATCCCCGACCCCGCGAGCGCCACGGCGATCGTCGCCGCGCTCCCCGCCGCCTCGGCGAACGTCGCGAGGGCGCGCCCTGGCGTCATCCACGTGGCGAGGTCGAGGAACGAGAGCGCGAAGGTGACGAGGACCACGTAGAAGGCGGCCTTGGTCGGCGAGTAGCCCTGCGCCAGGAAGTAGACGATCAGGACGAACGGCAGCGCGAAGTACGCGTGGCGGAACACCGGACGCCACGGCGGCTTCTCGCTCCGGGGCAGCGGGCGCATCCCGGCCCGGAGCGCCAGGAAGTGCACCATCGCCATCAGCCCGACGTAGTAGAGGATGGCCGGGACCGCCGCGGCCTTGATGATCTCGAAGTACGAGACGCCCGTCACCTCCGACATGATGAACGCGCCGGCGCCCATGACCGGCGGCATGATCTGGCCGCCGGTCCCGGCGATCGCCTCGATGGCCGCCGCTGTCTTGGGCGTGTAGCCGGCCCGTTTCATGAGCGGGATCGTGAACGACCCCGTGGCGTAGACGTTCGCGACGGTGCTCCCGCTGATCGTCCCGAAGAGAGCGGAGCCGACGACCGCGGTCTTGGCGGGTCCCCCGCGCATCCATCCCGTCGCCCGCACGGCGAAGTCGATGATGAACGAGCCCACGCCCGCCCTCATGAGGACGACCCCGAAGAGGACGAAGATGAACAGGATGTTCGAGGAGATGCCGGTGAGGAAGCCGTACATCCCGTCGTCGCCGCCGAGGTAGAGGACCTCGATCATCCGGGGGTAGGTGAACCCCTTGTAGTGGAAGACGCCCGGGAACCACTGGCACGTCGCGAGGTAGACGAGCGCCACCGAGATGGTCACCGCCATCCAGCGCGACAGCGAGCGACGGCATGCCTCGACGACGAGGAGGACCATGACCGTCCCGAGGACGACTTCGTGGGGGAGGATCTCGGAGGCGCCCTCCCAGCGGTGGTTGATGCGGTCCCGGTCCCAGATGAGGTAGGCGCTCGCGACGAGGGCGAGCGCCGCCCAGACCCAGTCCCAGAGGCTCGGGCGGTGCCGGGGCGACCGCGCGCGGAACGGGTAGAGGACGAAGATCAGGGGGACCAGGAACAGGAGGTGGAGCGAGCGCTGGACGCGGGGCTCGAAGACGCCGTACCCCGCGGTGTAGAGGTGAAGGAGGGAGGCCGCGGCGGCCCACGCCGCGACCCCCCACCCGACCGGACCGCTAAGCGCCCGCACCGCTCATCGACTTACCGGAGGTAGCCCTTCTCCCGGTAGTAGCGCTCGGCGCCCGGGTGGAGCGGAACGCCGAGGTACAGATGCCCCTGCGCGGGATCGTACTCGGCGAGGCTCCCGTGGATCTTGCGGACGCGGTCGACGTTGTCGTTGAGCGACCGGGTGATCGTGTAGGCGAGGTCGTTCGACATCCTGGCCGACACCGTGATCGTGGTGCCCATCGTCGCCGACACGACGGCCTCGCCCGCGTTCGCCGCCTTCGGGTAGGTCCCCGGTGGAATCGGGCCCTTCCCCAGCCCGAACTTGGCGAGGTGGGCGAGAAGGGGCTGGGGGAAGGCCAGGAGCTTGAGCGAGCGCCCGACGCTCGCCTCGGTGATCGAGGCCCCGGGCAGGGCCAGGAAGGTGAAGGTCCCGTCGGTGTTCCGGTCCCTGAAGGCGCCCGCCTGCTCCGTGTAGGAGCCGCGGAAGAACCTGGCGCCGGCCGCCTCCCAGTCCTTGTAGGACATGGAGTAGAACTCCATCACCTTCTCGAACACCCACACGTCGGACGACCCCGGCTTCGAGATCGCGAGGCGGATCGGCTTTCGGCCCTTGAAGATCTCCTCCATCGTCATCGACGCGAAGGGCGTCTCGGCGCCGACGTAGAAGTGGAAGGTGTTCAGGCTCATGTTCCCCGCCAGCGCGCGGAGGTCCGGCATCTTCTGCCCCTTGTAGGGGTCGTCGCCGGCGAGCGCCGCGCCGAGGATCGGCGGGAGGCCCATGCCGATCTCGGCCTCGCCCTTCTGCACCAGCACCGGGTTCTGCGTGCCGCCGCCGGGGATCACCTTGATGTTGAGCCCGGCCTTCTCGCGCAGCAGCTCGGCCATGCCGCCCGAGATCGCGTACCAGCCGCCGCCGACGGCGCCGGCGGTCCAGCTCAGGCTCTGCTGCGCGGCGACGGGCCCCCCCAGGGCGAGGCAGCCAAGCATCACGCCGATTCCGATCCATCCTCGTCTCATCGGAGTTCCCCCTTAGAACATGTTCGCTTCGGTCGCGGTCCCGCCGCGCGAGAAGCGTTCGAGTGACAGCGGTTCAATATTCATCGAGGTCGCCCGGCCGTCAAGAACCAACTCGGCCATCAGGCGGCCGATCGCGGGCGAGTGCATGAAGCCGTGCCCCGAGAAGCCGCACGCGACGTAGAAGCCGCCGAGGCCGGGCGCCGCGCCGAGGATGCCGTGGTAGTCGGGCGTGAGGTCGCGCACGCCCGCGTAGGCCCGCATCACGCGCGCGTCCGCGAGCGGCGGCACCCGCCGGCCGGCGGCCTCGAAAACGAGGCCGAACGCGCTCCAGTCGACGGTCGTGTCGTGGCCCGGGTGCTGATCCTTGTCGGTGCCGCCCATCAGCACGGCGCTCCGGCCCTGCCGGTGCACGTACCATCCGGTGTCGAGGTCGACGATCAGCGGAAACACCTCCGGGAGGGACGGCAGCGGCTCCGTCACCAGGACCTGTCGCCGGTACGGCTTCGAGGGAATGAGGACCCCCGCGAGCGCGCCGAGCGCGTCCGCGTGGGGGCCGGCGCAGTTGATGACGACCGGCGCCCCAATCTCGCCCTCCGGCGTGAGCACGCCGGCGACCCGGCCTCCCGCCGTGAGGATCCCCGTCGCCGGCGTGGCGGTGAGGACGCGCAGGCCCCGGCCCCGCGCGATGCCGAGGAAGGCCTGGAGGAGCCCGTGGGGATCGGCCGAGCCGTCGTCCTCACAGAAGCTCGCGCCCACGAGGTCGTCCGTGACGAGGTGGACGAGGAATCGCTTGAGGTCGCCCGGGGGCAAGATCTCGCTCCGCACGCCGAGCGAGCGCTGGAGCGCGACGCTCGCCCGGGACGCCTCGAGCGTCGCCGGGTTGGCGGTGACGAAGAGATAGCCGTGACGGACGAAGTCGACGGGACGGCCGAGGAGCGTCTCGGCATGCGCGAAGTAGGGGTAGGACAGGAGCGTGAGGCGCACGTTCGCCTCGCTCGAGAACTGGTGGCGCACCCCGCCCGTCGCCTTCGATGTCGCGCCCGTGCCGACCTCCCCCTCGCGCTCGAGCAGCGTCACGCCGAGTCCCGGCGAGCGCTCGAGGAGGTGGTGGGCGACGGACGCCCCGATGACGCCGCCGCCAATGACGACGACGTCGCTCGGTCTCACCGCGCGGGGCGGGGCGGGAGCCCGGCGCCGAGCGCGCCGTGCACCAGGTGGACCAGCGAGACGACGTCGAAGACCGGCCGTCCGGTCTCCCGCTGGATGTCGGCCGCGTATGGCGGCATGTTCGTGCACTCGAGCACGATGGCTCCGACGTCCGGGTGGTCCTCGACGAGCCGCCGCGCCACCCGCACGTGCTCCGCGCGGGCGGCGTCGACGTCCAGCTCCAGCTCGTCGTCGAGCAGCACGCGGGTGAACTCCTTCTCCCCCTCGAGGCCCGCGATGGCGAGCGGAATATCGTCTCCGATCCCGGCCCCCGCCAGGTGCTCAGTGGCGAGGGTCGCCGCGTTCACTGTCATGATCCCGATCCGCTGGCCGGGCGGGAGCATCCGGTGGACGAGGGGGACCAGGAGCAGGCTCGAGGTGAACACGGGGATGCCGACGGCGCGGGCCAGCTCGCGCTGGAACCTCACGAGGAAGCCGCAGTTCGTCGTGACGGCGCCGACGCCCTCGCGCTCGAGGAGCCGGGCCCCCTCGACGAAGGCCGGCAAGAGCCCCTCGGCGCCACGACGGACAACCAGGTCGGGATGGGCGCCCCCGACGCGGTGGTAGCGGACGGGGAAGGGAAACGTGGTCGCGTTCCCCATGTCACCGGGAATGCGAGGAAAACGCGTGTCGAGCATGAGGATGCCGATGGTGAACCCGTACTGGTTCTGGCCGCCCCGGACGCGCCCGGCCGTCATCGCGCCCCTACTCTACCCCATCGGGCCTCGGGCGTCGTCTCCGTGGGTCCTTGCTCAGTCTCGCGCCACCGATGGCCTCTTTTTGTCCGCCCTGTTCGCCCGGCGGGAGGGGCCGTCGCGACCTCCGGTGTCGAACGCCTTGTACTTCGACGAGTTGAGGGTGCCTGGGGGTTGGTGTCGCGTTTGCATTCCTCTCGTCCGCGTGAACGATCGCAGAGGACCATCGCCCGGCGCCTGACCATGGCCGACCCTGCCCACGTTGAGGACGTTCGAGCCGCCATCGCGCCCCCCGTGGCGCATCCGGTGGGCCGGCGCCTCGGCGACCTCGTCCTGGCGGCGGGGCTGGTCACCCAGGAGCAGCTCGATCAGGCGATCGCCGAGCAGGTGCGGAGCGACGAACGGCTCGGCGCGGTCCTCAACCGCCTCGGCCTGATCAGCGAGGAGGAGCTGATCCACTTCCTCGCGCAGCAGTACAACGTCCTGGTCGTCGACGTCCTCGAGCCCCCAATCGCCGCGGAGATCGTCACGCTCGTCCTGCCCGCCGTCGCGCGGAAGTACGAGGTGATCCCCGTGCGGCGGACGCCGAGCTCGCTGACGCTGGCGATGGTGGACCCGACGAACCTCTCCGCGCTGGACGAGGTGGCGTTTCGTACGGGCCTCAGGGTCGTGCCGGCGATCGCGCGTCCCTCGGCCGTCCGGAAGGCCATCGAGCTGCACTACGGGCAGCCGACGGAGAGCTTCGGCGACGTGCTCAGCCAGGCGGAGGCCGAGCTGGCGAAGACGGAGCGGGACGCGCGGCGCGGGGGGCCGGCCGGCATCGACCTGCACGAGCTCCGGGCCTCCGCCGATCAGATCCCGGTCGTCCGGCTCGTGAACATGTTCCTCGAGGAAGCGATCCGCCGCGGCGCCTCCGACGTCCACCTCGACCCCCAGCCGGCGACCTTCTGCGTGCGGCTCCGCACCGACGGGGTCCTCCACGAGCTGATGACGTCGCCGAAGCGTCTCGAGCCGGCCGTCGTCTCGCGCCTCAAGATCATGGCCGAGCTGGACATCGCCGAGCGCCGGCTGCCGCAGGACGGCCGGATCAAGTTCCGCTGGGGCTCGCGCGAGATCGACTTCCGCGTCTCCATCCTCCCCACGATCTTCGGCGAGAGCATCTCGCTCAGGGTCCTCGACAAGGACGCCCTGAAGCTCGACCTGGCCGCGCTCGGGCTCGACGCCTGGGGGCTCGAGCACCTCCAGCGGGCGATCCAGCGCCCCCACGGGATGATCCTCATCACGGGGCCGACCGGGAGCGGCAAGACGACGACCCTCTACTCCGCGCTCGGGACCCTGAACTCGCCCGAACTGCACATCGTCACGGCCGAGGATCCGGTCGAGTACAACCTCAAGGGGATCAACCAGGTCCAGGTGAACGAGGAGATCGGCCTCACGTTCGCCGCGGCCCTCCGGTCCTTCCTCCGCCACGACCCGAACGTCATCCTCGTGGGCGAGATGCGCGACCTCGAGACCGCCCAGATCGCGGTCCGCGCGGCCCTCACGGGCCACCTGGTGATGAGCACCCTCCACACGAACGACTCCCCCTCCACCGTCGTCCGGCTCCTCGACATGGGCCTGGCGCCCTTCCTCCTCGCCTCGTCGATTCACCTGATCGTGGCCCAGCGTCTGGCGCGGACGGTGTGCGCCGAGTGCCGGGAACCGTACGAGGTCGACGAGGGGAGCCTCGTCCCGTGGGGCCACGCACCCCAGGGGCTCGGGACGTGCACCCTCTCCCGGGGCAAGGGCTGCAGCACCTGCAACTTCACCGGGATGAAGGGTCGCGTGGCCCTCTACGAGGTGATGCCGGTGAGCCCGGAGATCCGCGAGCTGATCCAGCGGAGCGCCCCGGCGAGCGAGATCCGCCAGCTCGCCCGGAACCAGGGAATGCGGACGCTCCGCGAGACCGGGCTCGCGAAGGTGATCGAGGGGCTGACCACGGTCGACGAGGTGGTCAGGGTCACCTCCGAGTAGGCGGTCCTACAGGCTCAACGTACCGGTAAACTGCGGACGCCGTGGTCTCGGTGGCTGGCATCTCTTTTCCTCGCGCCTATGTCACGTAGCGTCCAACGCTGGCGCGAGCGGCGGGCGCAGCCCGTCCGCTCGACGCAGATCTTAGCCTGCCGGACTCCTGCGCGGCCAACAGTCAAACCGTCCTGACCGGCCCCGTTCAAGCCACGCATGCCCTCGACACCGACATGGTCTCGGTGAAGAAGCTTGGTGGTTGCGTCCTGGCTTCAGGAGGACCAAGTCGGCCAAGTCGGTACTGGAGGGAACGCCTTGAGGGCCTCCTGAAACGCCATCCAGAGAAAGAAGTCCTTTCCCATACCTGGTACGTCTGAGCCGCTACAAGATACAAAGGAAGCGTCCAAAGTGGCCATGAAGCAGGCGGGTTTCACGAGCCCACACCTGATTGGACTGAGAGAGCACATAAAATTCCATGGCGCCATCCGTGCCGAGAGGGGGGACGTAGACAACAACCAGGTACAGGTCGTCCTGCGTGGTGCCCTCGAAAAACGACTTATCAATGTAGAAACCATTCCGGCTGGAGAGGCCCTTTACCTGGACCTTAAATGTGCGCCCGTCCGGGACGGCACAGAGCATGTCCACTTTGCGAGTGTTCCCAAGCGTGAACGTGACGTCATATCCACGGCGTGAAAGTTCAACACCCGTGGCTAGCACGGCAGGCGAGGAAGTCTGCTGGATAGCTCGTTTCATGTTGCCCAACGCTGGGATGAGCCGAGTAGCGCGTCGGCTCCATCCCAAGTTAGAGCGTTGGCCTCTCGACGATCTTCCAGTACGAATCCTTTCTAATCACCTTCCCATCTCGAAACTCCCAGTGGTCGCATCCGCGTACCCGCACTCGGTCTCCCGCAGGCGTCGTTCCGGTGAGTAGCCATTCAGACACGCCCATATTGCCGCTGACCCAGTGTCGATCATCGCTGTAGTGGACGTCCGGCAGGCCTTTGAAGCGTGTCCGCAACGCCTCCCGCACTGCCGCTTTGCCTGTAAAGCGCTGTCCCCAGGGCTCCGGCCCGCGGGGCATGTCTAGCGAACAGTCGTCGGCAAAGAAGTCCATGATGGCGTCCAGATCGTGGGCATTGAATGCATTGGCGATTGCCTTCAATGTTTCGACAGCTACCGACTGGCGTTCAGCCATCGCGTTCCCTCCGTAAATCTCTAACGCCCGGCGTCACCCGTGGGCCGCGTGGCGCAGCCCGTGCGATGTTCCTGCACGGGCCGCGACACGCGAGACCGTCGGGTGCACGCCGATGTTATGCCGCCCCGATCGTTGACTCGTAGGACAGCACCAACGTTTCAGGGGCACCTCGGATGTGACCAGACCAATGGCAGTTCACCACCAGGGGCGCTTCGCCTTGCCGGGTGCGTTCGTAGTGGATCCCCTCGTCCTGGAACTGCCCGACTATACCGCCCTGCGCGTAAAAGTGGTCGGCAAGGGCCGCCTCGATCCGCTTGCGGATCCGCGCGTCGCCAGCAAACGGCGCCAGGTAGAAGCGGATAACGCGCACGAACCCAACCAGAGCCGTGGCGAGTTTGGGCAGTCTTACCACAAACTCTGACAGGCTTCCCTCGTGAGACTTGCCAAACATGCCGCCCCAGAGCGGCTCTTTGACGCCGTGGACAAATGCCGCCGGGTCGTAGATGTGATACATGCCCGCGAGCTGATCTTTGAGGTGCTCCGTTAACCGTATGCCGAACTCGCGTCCGGTCTCACCCACGTAGTAGACGAGATCACCATCGGTGGTGCCGACCGTCCATAGGTAGATCCCCGACTGTCTTGACATCGGCACTTCAAAGACGCACGGGAGGTCGCTCTTGGACAACCAAGCGAACGGGCCCGTGAAATCAAGAGCGATGTCTGTGGTCATCGCAATGGGTTCTTGTCGGCATAACGTCGGTATCAGCCGCGGCCGAAGGCCGTCGGCTGCATGCCGGAGTTAGGGTTCGCGCTTTCCATGCCATCGGATGCAGGCCGTTACTCGATGAGATAATCCGCGCGCAGCAGCACCGACGGCGGGATGGTGAGACCGAGGGCCTTGGCGGTCTTTAGATTGATGCCCAGCTCGAACCTGGTTGGCTGCTCTATCGGGAGATCGGAGACCTTCCTCCCCTGGAGGACGTTCACGACGTAGAACGCCGCACGACGGTACAGATCGGAGAAGTGTACCCCGTATGAGACGAGCCCGCCGGCGGCGACGTGCTCCCGCAGGTTGAACGCCGACGGCAGCCGATGCCTCAGTGCGAGCGCCGCGAGCGGTCCACGATGCCGGAAGTATAGTGGATCGCCGACGACGATGAGCGCGCCAATCCGTTCCCGCGCGATGCCGGCGAAAACGCGGTCGAATTCGTCGGCGGCACTCGCTGTCACTGGTCGAAGCGCGAGTCCGAGCGAGGGAGCCGCCCTCTGGAGCGAATCGAGGACTCCGCGGTGACTCGGGTTCCTCGGATTCCACAGGACTGCGACGCGCGTGACCCTGGGGACGGTGTCCCTGAGGACCTCCAGCTGTTTGAGGGTCAGCTCAGGGAACAGGAACGAGAGGCCGGTCACGTTGCCATCAGGATGAGCCAGGCTGCCCACCAAACCGCTGCCGAGTGGGTCACCCACGTAGACCATCACGATCGGAATGTTCCGAGTGGCCTGCTTCGCAGCGCGCGTCTCCGGCACACCCTGTGTCGCGATGACGTCGACCGCGAGCCGAACCAACTCGTCCGCTAGACCGGGCAGACGATCGGCACGGCCTTCGGCCCATCGCCACTCGATCCTCACGTTTTGATGCTCGACGTAGCCGAGTTCGCGAAGGCCGCCGCGGAAGGCATCGAGGAGATGGGCAACCTCTGGGGTGGGCGACTCACGCCCGAGGAATCCTATTCGGTACATCTTGCCCGCCTGCTCCGTCTCGGCGGCGACCGGCAAGGCGAGGAGCATGACGGTGAGGGTGACGATGAGCACGGCCTGTCTCTCAATCATCGCGTCCCTGTGGCTCGGACTCGCCCACGTCTGGCTCTTGGATTCAATCGACGTCCCTCCGCCAGTCCTCGCGAAGCCTAGACAGGATGACTTCCGCGGGGTGAGGCTGACCTCCGGCGCTCAACGCGGGTTAGCCTCATCGAGGCCAGAGCCGCCCGTGCTCTCGGCACACACGAGCGTGGAGGTCAGCCA
>JACQWC010000048.1 GCA_016209635.1 Candidatus Rokuibacteriota bacterium
ATCGCGCGCCCGGCGAAGCGGAACGCCGTGCGCCCGCCGCGCCCCTCGGCCACGTGGCGATCGACGAAGAAGGCGACGGCGTTGAAGTGCTCGGGAAGGTTCATCGGCTCGCCGTGTCAGACCGAACGGGACGTCCCCGCCTCGACGCGTGCGACGTGCTCGCTCACCAGCGCCTGTTGATCCTGAAAAACCCGTCGCCGGGAGATTCGCGGTCCAGATGCCGGTCCCGCCAGCCGAAGACCGCCTTGGACGTGGCGGGCTGGCTGCCGTGTACGACGACGATGTACGCCTGGTCGGCGTCGAGGAACGCCGTGTTGGCGCCGACGATCACGGCGATCCCCGCGCCGAGATCGACGACCGGCGCCAGACGCTTCGGCCAGAAGTCCGCGTCCTCCGCGTGGGACCAGAGGAAGTTGAGGGGGAAGCTCGCGACCCGGAGCCGGGTCCGGCCGTTCGACACCGAGTACGGCACGTAGTGGCGGATCGGCCCCGCGCCCTTGAGCGCCACCCGGTAGAGCTCGCCCCGGCGCCGCGCGTGCGTCGCGACGACCCAGACGCTCTGCTCGCCCGGCGTCCCCTCCCAGCGGACCTCGTCCCAGAGCTGCGGCGTCTCGCCGCCCGCCTTCACGTCGGCGCGGACCGGGACGCCTCCGTACGCCCGCGCGGTGGATTCGGCCGCGGCCTGGAGGTGGCGGTCGTAGAGGAGGACCGCCTTCGGGAAGTCGCCGGTGTCGAGGCTCGCCTCGAGCCTCGCGAGCCCGGGGCCCGTGGCGCCATCGGCCGCCTCGCCCGGCCTCATGAACGACCGGAACGCGTCGTCGAGCACGCTCACGACCTGCAGCCGGTACTCCGCGGCCGACGCCGGCGACGCGGCGGCGGCGAGCGCCAGCGCGCCGAGCAGGAGCTGGATCATCACGCGCCTCCGCGCCCAAGTATAGCGAGGCGCCCCTGGAGGCGCTCGACGAACTCCCCCGGACGATCGGGCGAGAGCCCGACCCAGCCATCGTCGGTCGCGAGCCAGACGAGGTTCGAGCGGTTCGCGAGGTAGAGGCGGTAGAAGCCGAGGCTCGGGTTCCAGAACCGCCCGAATCGTCCGAAGACCCCTCTCGAGCCCAGGGCGGTGAGGCCGTTGACCCGGCGCTCCGCACGGTCCACCCCGCGGATCTTCCGGTACGGAATCAGCTTCGCGCCGGCCTTGCGCTCGATCTGGATGCCCTCGGGCGCGAGCCGGTAGCCCGTCGGCGCGAACCGGCCCGCCACGAACAGCACGAGCGTGAACGGCAGGCTCGCGAAGAGCCAGCGCGGGTCGCCGCTCCGCACGGTGAAGACGATGCCGAGGATCGTCATCCCGACGACGCCGAGGAGGACCGCCCCGATCGTGGACCAGCGCTCGCGGCCGCCGAGCGTGGCCGGGAACCAGGCGGGGTCTACCTGGGGCAGAGCTCGAGGCTCGAGAAGAAGTACGGGATCTCGAACGCGGCCGATTCGGGCGAGTCGGAGCCGTGCACCGCGTTGGCCTCGATGGACGAGGCGAAGTCCCGGCGGATCGTCCCCGGCGCGGCCTTGGTGAAGTCCGTCGCGCCCATGAGGTCGCGCCAGCGCTGGATCGCGTTCTCGCCCTCGAGCACCATCGGCAGGCACGGCCCCTGCGTCATGAACGTGCAGAGGCTTCCGTAGAACGGGCGCTCCCTGTGGACGACGTAGAAGCCGCGGGCCTCGTCCGCCGACATGTGGATGAGCCTGGCGGCGAGGATCTTGAAGCCGGCGTGCTCGATGCGCGTGATGATCTGGCCCGCGACACCTTTGGCGACGGCGTCCGGCTTGATGATGGCGAGCGTCCGCTCGATCGTCATGTCCCGAGCACCTTGGCGACGGCCGCTCCCATGTCGGCGGGGCTCCTGACGAGCGTGGCGCCGGCGGTTTCCAGGGCGGCCATCTTCTCCGCGGCCGTGCCTTTGCCGCCGGCGATGATCGCGCCCGCGTGGCCCATGCGCCGGCCGGGCGGCGCCGTCTGGCCGCAGATGAACGCGACGACCGGCTTCCTCACGTGGTCCCGGATGAACGCGGCCGCGTCCTCCTCGGCCGTCCCGCCGATCTCGCCGATCAGCATGATCGCCTCGGTCTCGGGATCGTCGGCGAAGAGGCCGAGCACGTCCACGAAGGTGGTGCCGGTGACCGGGTCGCCGCCGATGCCGACGCACGTGGACTGGCCGATCCCCCGCCCCGTGAGCTGGCCGACGACCTCGTAGGTGAGCGTCCCGCTCCGCGAGACCACGCCGACCGGCCCCGGCTTGTGGATGTGGCCCGGCATGATCCCGACTTTCGCCTGGCCCGGCGTGATGACGCCGGGGCAGTTCGGCCCGATCAGCCGGCTCGGCGTCCCCGCGAGGAAGTGCCTGGCGCGGACCATGTCGGCGACCGGGATCCCCTCCGTGATGCAGACGACGAGGGGAATCCCCGCCGCAGCAGCTTCCATGATCGCGTCAGCCGCAGCAGGCGGAGGAACGAAAATGAGAGCGCAGTTTGCCCCCTCGGCGTCGACCGCCTCGGCAACCGTATTCCACACCGGAAAGCCCTCGTGGGTCCCGCCGCCTTTCGACGGCGTGACACCGCCGACGACCGTGGTGCCGTACTC
>JACQWC010000046.1 GCA_016209635.1 Candidatus Rokuibacteriota bacterium
CGGCGAACCCGCTCATCGCCTCGACCATCGTGCCGAAGCCGGGGCGGTCGCGGGAGGGGCCGTCCTGGCCCCAGCCCGAGACGCGCGCGACCACAAGACGGGGAGTCACCGTGGCGAGGACCTCCCAGCCGAGCCCCCACTTCTCGAACGTGCCGGGGACGAAGTTCTCGATCAGCACGTCGGCGTCCCGCGCCAGGCGTCTCAGGATCTCCTGGCCGCGCGGGCTCGCCAGGTTGAGCGTGATCGAGCGCTTCCCCCGCGCGTAGACCTTCCACCACAGCTCCCCCCGGTCCTTGAGCCACGTCCTCAGCGGGTCGCCGCCGCGCGGGTTCTCGACCTTGACGACGTCGGCGCCGTGGTCGGCCAGGATCGTCCCGAGCACGCCGCCCGCGATGAGCCGCGAGCAGTCGATGACGCGGAGGCCCTCGAGCGCGCCCTTCATCCCGGCCGATTATAGACCGACGTCGAGCTACTGGCGGGTCGCGGTCTTGAAGTGCAGCGCGAGCGCGTCCATGATGCGCGCCAGCGCCTCCTGCTCGGTACGTCCGGTCGCGGTCACGTTGTACTGGACGGCGGTCGCTACCCACTCGCCCAGCTCGTTCTCATGGACCTCGACCTCGAACTGCATGGCGGCGTTCAGTCTAGCACCTCCCGGGTCGTGCCGGCGGGGCCGGGGGGAGAAGCGACCGATGGTCCTGCTTGACGGGTCAGCGGACCTCTGGGACTCTCTCGCCTAGTCGTGTCCTGCCGGAGGTGGGTCATGGCGAGCATCAGGAAGCTCTGGTACGTGGGGATGGGGGAGCTCGGGACATCGCGCCTCTCGTATCCTCTGCACAGGGCGATCTATCGGCTGTCGGGCGGGAGGCTGCTGGGGCGGACGATGGGATGCCAGGTCGTGCTCCTGACGGTGAGGGGGCGGAAGTCGGGCGAATCTCGGACCGTCCCCATCTTCGGCTTCGTGGAGGGCCGGGCGGTCGTCGTCGTGGCCTCGAACGCGGGGAAGGAGCGCCACCCGTCCTGGTACCTGAACCTCAAGGCCAGCCCCGAGGCCGAGGTTCAGATCGGGCGAGATCTGAGGAAGGTGAGAGCCCGAGAGGCGACCTCGGAGGAGCGATCGCGTTTCTGGCCGCGGCTGGCGGCGCATTACGGCGGGTACGAAGTCTACCGTGAGCGAACCGCGCGGGAGATCCCGGTGGTCGTCCTCGAGCCTGCCAGCCTCGGGAGGTCCTCATGACGGCGCGCGCCGCGACGACCCGTGACGAGAGTCTGCCGTCCGCCTACTCGGAGGCGCTGGAGGCGCGGTCGATCGGCCCGCTCTGGACCGCCCTTCACGTCCTCCTACCCCAGGAGCGGGTCACGCGCGCCCTCCCGCATCGCTGGCGCTGGGCCGAGGTGCGGCCGCTCCTCGCCGAGGCCGCCCGTCTCGTCGACATCGAGCACGCGGAGCGCCGGGTGCTCGTCCTCTGTAACCCCGGCCTCGAGGGCGCCTACGCGATCACCTCCACGCTCTACGCCGGTCTTCAGATCCTGATGCCGGGCGAGTCCGCGCCGAGCCACCACCACACGCCGGCGGCGCTCAGGCTCGTGGTCGAGGGCCGCGGCGCCTACACGACGGTGGACGGCGTCAAGTGCGTCATGGAGCCCGGCGACCTGATCATCACGCCTCCGATGCGGTGGCACGACCACGGCCACGAGGGCACGGAACCGGTCGTCTGGCTCGACGGGCTCGACATCCCGCTCGTGCGGGGCTTCGACGCGAGCTGGGCGTCGCCGATGCGGCCCGCTTGCCTACCCGAGACCGACACCGACTCCTCGGAGGACGAATTCACGGGGGCGGGGCTCGTCCCGCGCCGCCCGCGCTACGCGGCGACCGGATACCCACAAGTCAGGTGGCCCTGGCGAACCGTGCGCCGGGCGCTCGCGAGCCTAGCGGCGGGGGCACCCGCGCACGAGCCCGTGGTGCTCCGCCACGTCGATCCGACCACCGGCGGCTTTCCGCTCGCCACGATGGGCTCGGAGGCCCAGTGGCTCCGTCCGGGGGAGGCGACGCGCGCCGAGCGCCGGACGGCTGGCCGCGTCTACCAGGTGGTCGAGGGACGCGGGGAGAGCCGCGTCGGCGACGCGACGCTCGCCTGGGAGGAGGGCGACACCTTCGTCGCCCCGCCGTGGCACTGGGTCCACCACCGGAACCTATCCGCGACGGTCCCGGCCTGCCTCTTCCAGTTCAACGACGAGCCCGCCCTCCGGGCCCTCGGGCTCTGGCACGAGGAGATCGAATCGTCCTCGACGTAGCGGCGATGAGCCCGCCCTTCAGAGCCGAGCACATCGGGAGTCTCCTCCGACCTCCCGCTCTCCTGGCCGCCCGCCGCGCCTTCGACGAGGGGAAGCTCGCGGCCGAGGCGCTCCACCGGGAGGAGGACCGGTGGATCGCGGAGGCCGTCGGGCTCCAGGAGCGGGTCGGGCTCCCCGTCGTCACGGATGGCGAGTTCCGGCGCCTGATCTATTTTGGCCACTTCCCGGCGGCGGTGAGCGGTTTCACCGAGATGGAGGCCGAGCTCACCTTTGAAGACGCGGAGGGCCGGAAGATGCGCTACATGACGCCCGTCGTCACGGGCAGGCTCCGGCGCCTCCGGGGGATCGCGACGGGCGAGTTCGGCTTCATCCGAGCGCTGACGACGCGAACGGTGAAGGTGACGCTGCCGAGCCCGTGCTCCCAGCACTTCTTCCGCTGGCGCGAGGGCGTCTCGGAGAAGGCCTATCCGGACCGCGAGGAGTTCTTCGCCGACGTCGCCCGCGTCTACCAGGAGGAGCTGGCCGACCTCGCGTCGCTCGGCGCGCGCTACGTCCAGCTCGACGACGTCTCGCTCCCGCTCCTCTGCGACCAACGGCACCGGGAGCGGTTCGCCGGGCGGGGATACGATCCGGACGCGATGGTGGGCCGGTACGTGACGCTGGTCAACGAGGCCCTGCGCGGGCGGCCCGCAGGGCTGACGGTCGGCATCCACCTCTGCCGCGGCAACAACCAGGGCAAGTGGATGGGGGAGGGCGGCTACGAGCCGGTCGCCGCGCGGCTGTTCGACGGCCTCGACGTCGACGTCTTCTTCCTCGAGTACGACTCGCCGCGCGCGGGGAGCTTCGCACCGCTCGCTCACGTGCCGCCGGCGAAGCGGGTCGTCCTGGGTCTCGTGAGCACGAAGACGGGGACGCTCGAGCCGGCCGACGCGCTCCGCCGGCGGATCGAGGAGGCGAGCCGCTTCGTCGATCTCGGGCGGCTCGGGCTGAGTCCGCAGTGCGGGTTCGCCAGCACCGCCCCGGGCAACCCGCTCACGCCGGAGGAGCAGGAGCGGAAGCTCGCGCTCGTCGTCGAGGTCGCGCGCCGGGTCTGGGGCTGAGAGGAGCACGCCATGACTGCGACCGCCATCCCGGAGCCGAACGTCTACAACAACGTCGTCCGCTACGAGGCGCTGATGGAGGTCGTCCGCGCGCGGATGACGAACCGCGCCTTCGCGCCGTGGGACGTCCCGCATGAGCACTTCGAGCTGATCCTCGAGGCGGCCCGGCACGCGCCGTCGGGCGCCAACTCCCAGCCCTGGCACTACATCATCGTCACCGATCCCGAGCTGAAGCGGACGATCGGCCAGTGCTTCGTCGACGAGCAGCAGGCGCGCGCCCGGCTCCGGATGGGCTTCCCCACGCCCAACTACAACGGGGTCAAGACGGCGCCGGGCCTCATCGTGATCGTCGCGGACTTCCGCTTCGTCAAGGCCTTCCCCGTGCTCAACGACGGCTCCCCGCTCGACCGGCTCTACAAGCAGAACGCCGAGCGGATCCTGCTCCAGAGCGTGGCGGCGTCGACCATGTCCGCGCATCTGGCCGCGGCGGCGCTCGGCTACGCGGTCTGGTGGATCACCGCCATCGGCCAGGAGCAGATCCAGCAGCAGGTGAAGCCCCTCCTCGGCGTCCCGGAGGAGCTGGCGATCATCGACGTCATGTGCTTCGGGCCGCCGGCCAAGCCCTCCTACAAGCGGTGGAAGAAGTCGCTCGCGGAGATCATGAGCTGGAACCGGTTCGACCCGAGGAACTTCATGACCGACGAGGAGATCGACCGGTGGATCAAGACGACCCGTGCGAAGGTCATGTACCGGGACGAGTCCCGGGTCGACTGATCGCGGTCCGGACTCGACGTCCGTCGCGACCGACCGCGCCCGGCTCGAGGCGCTCCTCGCGGTCGCGCGCGAGCGGCGGAGCGTGAGGAACTTCGAGCCGGGGCGCCGCGTCTCGCGCGAGGACCTCCTCCTTTTCGACCCGCGCTACCAGATCGCCTATCCGCAGTCGCGGTTGAACGCCCGGGTCCGCAAGGAGTACGCGGAGAACAGCTACCGCATCTGGGTGGCGACCCTCGGCGCCGCCGTCCAGAACATCCAGCTCGCGGTCGCCGCCGCCGGGCTCACCTCGGCGTGGCTCTCGGGCGGCGCGGCGAGGACCGCACGGCGGCGGAGCTCCGACGGCTCCTCGAGATCCCGAGACCGCTCCTGCCGATCGCGACGATCCCGATCGGCGCCCCGCGGCGGCGCCCGGAAGGTCGCTGGCGCGCGCCGCTCGACGAGCTCCATTCGTGGAACACGTTCGACCGGGCGAAGTTCAGGAGCGGCCGCGAGATCCGCTTCTACGTCGAGGAGCTGCGCGCCCACGCCATGTATTGGACCTCGGAGCGGATGGAGGACTGCCCCGACTACGCCACGGTCGCCGCCAAGCGCCGCCGCCTCGAGCCGAAGCGCGGCCTCACCCGGAACGCCAGTGGAGGACGCGCTCGGGGGCGATCCGGATCATGAGCCCCGCCTCGCGGTCGAGACCCATCGCCCGGTACTGGGGGTACTTGGCGAGGAGGAGGTCGACCCCGTGGGAGAACTCGGAGCCGCGGGCGAGGATCTCGGCCCGCCCCTGGACGATCACCCAGCGGAGTCGGCTCCAGTCCTCCTCCCAGTGGTCGACGGCGAGCGAGACGCGGGGATTCTCCTCGATGTTCCTCAGGCGCTTGAGATGCCGCGTCGACGGGCGCTTGGGCTTGGCGTCGATCGCCGAGTAGCAGTGACGCCCGTCGAAGGCATAGCAGACGGGGACGACGAGCGGGCGGCCGGCGGCGTCGGCCGTCCCGAGCCGACCGACCCGCGCCGCCGTGAGGAGCTCGACGACCCACTCGGGGAGGTCGAGGCTCAGCGGATCAGCTTCACCCACTGGTCGAGGAGCGGCAGCACGGTGTCGCGTCCCTCCGAGGGCAGTCGGAGGATCGTGCGGGTGACGCCGGCCGCGGCCCACTGCTCCAGAGTCGCCGCGTCGGGGGCCGCGCCGAACACCGACACCGAGATCGTCTTCATGTCGCGTCCCGCCCGCGCGGCCCGGGCCTTGAGGTCGGCGAGACCCGGCAGGATCGCCGCGGCGTTCCGCCCGCGCGGGAACCAGCCGTCGCAGAAGTCGACGATGCGCTGGAGGGTGTAGCCGCTCTCGCCGCCCAGGAGGACCGGCGGGTGGGGCTTCTGGGCCGGCTTGGGATGGGCCCACATCTTGTCGAAGTTCACGAACTCGCCGTGGAACTCGGCCTCGTCCTTGGTCCAGATCTCCTTCATCGCGAGCACGCGCTCCCGCAGGAGCCGGAAGCGCGTCTTCGGCACGGTGCCGTGGTTCTCCATCTCCTCCGCGTTCCAGCCGGCGCCGATGCCGAAGAGGAACCGGCCGTTCGAGAGGAAATCGACGCTCGCCACCTCCTTGGCCGTGACGATCGGGTCCCGCTCGATGAGGAGGCAGATGCCCGTGCCGACCTTGAGCCGCGTCGTGGCCGCCGCGGCCGCCATGAGCGAGACGAACGGGTCGAGCGTGTGCGAGTACTCCTTCGGCAGGGCGCCGCCGCTCGGGAAGGGGGTGCGGCGGCTCGCGGGAATGTGGGTGTGCTCCGGGACCCAGAGGGACTCGAAGCCGCGCTTCTCGGCCTCGCGGGCCAGCTCGTCGATGCGGATCGCGTACTCCGTCGCGAACATGCAGACGCCGATGTGCATGGAGCCTCCTTGTCGTTACGGTTGAGGAACCAGGGAGAAGTGCGTGTGCCTCGCGAGCCACCGGCCCCGGCGCCGCTCGAGCGCGATCGTGAGCCGGCCGGGGCGCGGGAAGGTCGTGCCGTCGGGCCGAGTGCCGAGCGAGTCCCAGCGGGCGGCGACCCACGCGTGATCGCCCGTGACCTCCCCGCGCGCCTCGTCGATCCGGACCGTGAAGTCGCGAATACGGGGCCAGACCTGCCGCCACTGCTGCGCCTCGACATTCTCGACGCCCTGGACGATCTCGGCGCGGGTGCCGAAGGCGAGGAGGTCGGGGATGCAGAGCGCCCGACCGCCCGCGAAGTCCACGGCGCGGACGCACGCCTGCCACGCTCGGAGCCAGGCTCGGAGAGGCGCGATCGGGTCGGCGGCCTCGCCGGCAACCCGCTTGGTGATCTCTCGGGTGACCGGGTTGGCGATCTCGACCAGGTTCGCATCGGGGTCGCGCACGTAGATCGACTCGATCGGGCCGAGGGCTCCCGTCCGCCTGACGGGCCCGAGCTCGATCGGGACGCCGAGGCCCTTGAAGTGAGCGATCCAGCCCGCAAGAGGCTCGTCGCTCAGGAGACAGATGTCGGCTGAGCCCGGGGTCGGACGCGCGGCCTTCGGCTCGACCTCCCGACCGGCTGGGTGCAAGTTGATCTTCTGGGCGCCGAACTTGATAGCCGTGCGGCCTTGGCCGAAGGTCACGACCTCCATCCCCAGCGCGCGCCGGTAGAAGTCGCACGTCACCGCGATGTCGCGGACGGTGAGCACCAGGTGATCGAGCGCCTCGACCTTCACGGGCGGCCTACGTGAAGATCGACTCGGGGAGGAAGGCGGAGACGATCCAGTTGGGCGCGTCGACGATCTCGCTGATCCGGAGATCGACGGCGACGCTCGAGGATATACGCCTCCTCGCGGGCGAGGCCGCGCTCCTCGACGAGGTGCTCGATCATGTAGCGGACGGCCTGCTGGGCGGCGGCGAAGAGGTCGGGGCCGTGGGCGGTCGTGGCGAAGTGGGGGGTCCCCGCCCCGAGCGGCCCGCCGGTCCTGAGCTGAGGCTCCCGGAGACGCCGGCCGGGCTGGAGATCGACACGGAGCGTGACCTCGGCCGACATCTCGACCGCCGTGACGCACACCTCGCCGTCGCCCTGCGCGGCGTGGGCGTCCCCGACGCTCAGGAGGGCGCCCGGGACCCAGACGGGCAGGTAGAGGGTCGCGCCGCGCGTCAACTGCTTCACGTCCATGTTGCCGCCGTTCTTCCTCGGCGGCATCGTGCTGTGGCCGCCGGGCTCGTCGAGCGCGACGCCCATGACGCCGGGGACCGGCTCGATCGGCACGGCGATCCCGTGGCCCATGCGCGCGTGGGTGCCGTCGGAGAGATCCCAGAGCTGGAGATGCGCCTTCGGGAACTCCGCCTCCGGCAGGAGGCCGCGGCCCGGGCGGATCGCCGTCCACCCGAACGGCGCCGGCTTCACGTCGAGGATCTCGACGACCAGCGCGTCGCCGGGAGCGGCGCCCTGCACGCGCACCGGGCCTGTCAGCGGGTGGCCGCGGAAGGGGCCCCGCGCCGCCGCGTCCGCGTGGGTGGAGGCGAGCGTGTAGTAGCCGTCGGCGGCGTCGCGCGTCTCGAAGATCACGGTGTCCCCGGGCTCGATCTCGAGCCGAGGGGCGAGCGCGTTGTTCCACTCGTAGTGGACCAACCTCCGGTCGAGCCGCTGGGTGCGCGCCATGCTCAGGGGACCTCGATCACCCGCCGCGCGCGGACGGCCTCGAGCGAGAGCGATCCGGGGCCGAGGAGCGCGACGACGAGCGTCACGGCCAGGACCAGGAGCGCGAACTCGTAGCCGCCGGCGAAGGCCCGCCCGGCGGCCGCGTCGACGATGACTCCCCGCAGGAAGAAGCCCTGCTGCCAGTGGACGAGGAAGACCGCCGACGCCATGATCGGTACGTTCAGGAGCGCCGCCATCCGCGCCCAGATGCCGAGGATCATCAGGACGCCACCGCCGAGGTGCGCGAGGATCAGGTACCAGGCGAGGGCGGTGCTGAGGGCCGCCGGGTAGCCGATCGCCGTGACGACGCCCGCGGTCTCCCCCGGGCCGGGGCCCGCCCACGTGGAGTAGCCGTGCATGACGAAGATCAGGCCGAGCGTGACCCGGAGGAGCGCCAGGCCCCAGTCGTTCACGGGGCGACGTCGTTCCAGAGGACCATGCCCGTGCCCGAGCGCCAGGCGATCGCCGGCATGTAGGCGAGCACGTCCGCGGGCCCCGACGTGAACGCGAGGACCAGGATCCACGCGAGTAGCTCCGCCGTCCCTCCCGAGCCCGCCTCCTCCATGCGCTCGAGCGTGCACTCGCGGAGCAGCGCCCGGTGATCGCCCTTCTTCAAGAGGTCGAGGAACCAGCGGTCGAACTCCTCGTCGACCCAGAAGTAGCGCGGTCCGCCCGGCTCGTGGGAGAGGCCGCCCGTGGCGATGACGGCGATGCGCTCCGGGCCCGGGTAGGCGCGCAGGACCTCGCGCAGCACCATGCCGACCTGGTAGGCGCGCTCGGGCGTCGGGATCGGCGGCACCGTGCAGTTCATCGTCACGGGGACCAGGGGGAACTTCCCGTCGGGGTTCAGATAGTGGATCGGCACCGAGATCCCGTCGTCGAACTGCATCCGCCTGAGATAGGCGAGCATCAGGCGCCGGCGCGCGCCCTCGTTGACGATCCAGCGCGCGAGCGCCGGGTGGCCGGGCACCCGGTACTTCTCCATTCCCAGCCACTCGTCGAACCAGTCGGCGGGGCCCACGTGCTCGTCGCCGATCCCGACCGTGAACTCCGGCACGTTGTTGATCGGCCAGTTCAGCAGGTGGTCGTTGCTGACCATGACGACCACGTCCGGCCGCGCCGCCAGGAGGCGGCGGCGCATCTCGGCCGTCGCCCTGAGCGCCGCCTGCTGGTACTCCTCGGACGCGCGCGTGAACCACCCGGTCAGGCCGGGCGAGTGGGTCATGGCCATCGCGGCGACGACCCTAGCCACGACGCCCCTCCAGCCGGGCCTGGAGCGCCAGCGCCCGGGCGGTCTCCGCCGGGTACGCACGCTTGTAGTACTCGAGCGCTGGGCTCGAGTTGGTGTTCTGCGCGGCGCCGAAGAAGAGGCGCAGGATCTGAGGAATGTAGTACTGGTGGACGCCCATGTCCATGAGGCGGCGCACGTCCTTGTCGCGGAGCGCCTCGTACTCCTCGCGCGCGAGCCCGAACTCGCGGGCGATCCCCTCGAGATCGGTGAGCCAGCGCGCCCTGAGCGTCGCGTCGCGCCGGACATGATAGATCATCTCGTTGAGCGGGAGCGTCCGGTCGCAGCGCTCGACGTTACCCATCGCCGCCGCCTTTCAGGATCTTCGGATTGACCTTGACGAACATGATGACGCAGCGCTCGTGTCCCAGGTTCCGCACGTCGTGGGGCACGTTCTGCGGGAACTTGACGATCGAGCCGGCGGGCACGACCACCTCCTCGCCGGCGATCAACATGCTGGCCGTGCCCTCGAGCACGAAGATCGCCTCTTCCTCTCGCGGGTGCGTGTGCATCACCGTCGATTGCCCCGGCTCGTAGCAGGCGATCTCTGACCAGAGCTGGTCCGTCTTGAAGAGCATCTTCCGTACGCGCTTGCCGGGGGCGAAGGCCTTGAGGGCGTGGAGATCGAAGACCTGTGCCAATCCTCTCGTCGTGGCCACCGCGGTCTCGTCCATGGGCGACCTCCTCCGTCGTGCGCCCTAGTGTACTCCGAGCGACGCCTGGTGGAAGTGGAGCCACTGGTCGGCGCGCGGCGTCCAGGTGAGCCGCTCGCGGGTGGCGTAGATGTCGACCTGCTGCATGAGGAAGACCCACGTCGCGTCCTCGATCATGGCCCGGGCGAGGTCGCTGTAGACCTTGCGCCGTTTCGCCTGGTCCATGGTGGACCGCCCGAGGTCGAAGAGGGCGTCGATCCGCTCGTTCTTGCGTCCTGGAACTGGCGGCCGAGGTAGCGCTTGAACTAGGCGCCCCATTCGGACACCTGGACCTTGGGCCCGAAGCCGGCCTTTTGCCACTGACCCCCGAGGGCCTCGGCGATCTCCTTGTCCCCCTGGTAGCGCCCCGCGGGCGATTCGAGCGTCAGCTCGAGGCCGTCGGGATAGCCGGCCTCGGCGAGGAGCCTCCGGGCCCGGGCCGGATCCGGCGTGTAGCCTCTGACGGCCGGATCGTAGCCGAACATGTTCGGCGTGAACGGCCCCTCGGTCCGCTGGGCGTTCCCGTCCATCACGGTCTTGACGATCGAGTCGACGTCGGTCGCGTAATTGAGCGCCTGGCGCACGCGGGCGTCAGCGAGCGGCTTCCGCAGGGCGTTGAGACCGATGTAGACGCGCCACGTGCTCGGCACCCGGTGCACCCGGAGCCCCGCGACACGCTCCAGCTCGTGCGCGAGCGTCGGGGGGACCGTGGTGATCAGGTCCACCTCGCCGTTCCTGAGCGCCGCGGCGCGGGTGAAGGGCTCGGGGATGGACTTGAACACGATTCGACGGACGCGGGGCACGCCCCGCCAGTGGCGGTCGAACGCCTCGACGATCATGTGGTCGTCCTTGACCAGCCCATGAACCTGAACGGCCCGGTACCGACGGGCCTGAGGGCCTGACCCTGGCTGCCCTTCTCCGCGGTGTATCTCGGCGGGACGATCGGGAAGTCGATGAGCCGGTTCAGGAGCGGCGCGTAGGGCTGGCGGGTGACGAGGTTCACCGTGTGGTCGTCGACGACGTCGACCCGGGCGATCTCGGAGATGGTGGCGCGGTTCGGCGACTTCTGGTTCGGATCGAGAACGCGCTGGATCGTGAAGCGGACCGCCTCGGCGTTGAACGGCTCGCCATCGTGGAAGACGACGCCCTTCCGGAGCCGGAGCTGCCACGTGAGGTCGTCGAGCAGCTTCCACGACTCGGCCAGCTCCGGCACGATCCGGTTCCCGGCGTCGCGCCCGACCAGCGAGTCGAACATCGAGGCACCGACCGCCGCGCGAGGAGCAGGCTCGCGACCAGCGCCAGCGCCCTCGGGCTCATGAACGGATCTTCCTCGCTGCCTCGACAGCCGCCTCGAGATGCCCGTCGGGGACGTCGAGCGGCAGCACGCATCCGGGTGTCACGATCAGGCCCAGGCCCCCGGTCTGGCGGATGGCGTCGTCGACCTCGCCCGCGATCGCCCCGGCCGGGCCGCGGCGGAGCGTCGCCCACTCGCCGAACCCGCCCGCGAGCGTCCCGGCCCAGCGGCGCCGGGCCTCGGCGAGCGTCGGCCGCGTCAGCCGATCGTGCCAGTTCATCGCGTGGACGGGGAGCGCCGTGAGCCGATCGAAGTAGATGTCCTTGCCGTGGGCGTGGAGCAGCGTGAGCGTCGACTGCCCGCGGACTCCCTCGAGGATGCGCCGCGCGAACGGCGTGTCGAACCGCCGGTGCTCCTCCTCGGTCGCGACCTCGGGGCTCGCCGTCTGGGTCGCGAAGAAGAGCCCGTCGGCGCCCGCGTCGAGTGCGGCCTGCGCGTAGCGCGCCATCGTCTCGGTGATCGCCTCGAGAGCCGGGAGGACGGCCTCGGGCTCCTGGGCGAGGTCCTCGCCGAGGCGGTCGCCCGCGAGCTTCCGCGCGATCGTCAGCGGGGAGAAGAGCGTGTGGAGGACGGGCGCATCGTCGTGCCAGCCCTTCACGATCAGCCGCAGCGCCTCCAGCTCGCGGCCGAGGGCGCCCGCGCCGGGATCGAGGGGCGTGATCCGCTGCCAGTCCGCGCGGCGCCTGACCGCGTGCTCCGTACACTGCTTCGCGCCGCCCGGCGAGCCCGTGTAGGCGACCTTGCAGCCCCAGTCCTCCACGCAGTAAACGCCGGTCGACATGATCTTGATGAAGTCGAGATCCCAGCGCCGGTGGAACGCGAGCATCGCCTCGGCCAGCCCCCGGGCGGTGTGGTCCACCTCGGGGACGTGGCGCCAGAAGGCGATCGGAGGCCGGTCGACCGGCCTCGTGGCGAGGGCGGCGGCGACGCGCTCGCGCTTCGTCATGGGGCCGCCAGTCTATCATCACCCGGGCGTATACTCGCGGCGTGACGCTCGCCTCCCGTCCGCCGCTCTCCCGCGCGTGAGCCAGCTCGAGACGGCCAGGCTCCAGCTCCGTCCCTTCGCTCTCGCCGACCAGGGAGACCACCGTCAGCTCTACTCGGACCCCGAGGTGACGAAGTTCCTCGCGGGTGGTCCGTTTCTCGGCGCCGCGATCGCGGAGCGCTCGGCCCGGGCGCTCGCGCGCTTCGAACACGTCTGGGCCGAGCGCGGCTTCGGCGTGTGGGCCGTCGTCGACCGGGCGACGGGCCGCCTGCTGGGCCAGTGCGGCCTCAACGTGCTTCCCGACGGCGCCGAGGTCGAGCTGCTCTATGCGCTCGAGCGTGCCTCCTGGGGCCGGGGGCTCGCGACCGAGGCGGCGCTCGCCGCGCTCCGATACGGCTTCGAGCAGACCGGCCTCGAGCGGATCGTGGCGGTCACCCGGCCCGAGCATGCGGCCTCGCGCCGGGTCATGGAAAAACTCGGCATGGCCTACGAGCGGGAGGTCGAGGTCTACGGCTTCCGCGCGGTGCTCTACGCGATCTCGCGCGAGGCGTTCGGGGCCCCTTGACTTCCGGGAGGTTTGGTCTGACATTGCCGATCGTTCCCCCATGTTCCGGGCTGGCCTACATGAGGAGGTCGACATCATGAGTGCGATCCGGCTCTTTTCGTGTCTCACCGCCGTCGTGGCGCTGGCGCTCGGCGGGCCGGCGGCGGCGCAGGGGCCCATCAAGATCGGCGAGATCAACTCGTTCAGCGGCATCGGCGCGCCGTTCACGGGCCCGTACCGGGTCGCCGTCGAGATGGCGGTCGAGGAGGTCAATGCCAAGGGCGGGCTCCTCGGCCGCAAGGTCGAGGTCGTCTTCCGCGACGACAAGGGGCAGCCGCCCGAGGCCGTGAAGCACGCGCAGGAACTGGTCGCCTCCGAAAAGGTGGCGCTGATCTCGGGCACCTTCTTGTCGAACGTCGGCCTCGCCGTGTCGGACTGGGCCAAGCAAAACAAGACGCTCTTCGTCGCGGCCGAGCCGCTGACGGAGGCGCTGACCTGGTCGAAGGGGCACGACTTCGTCTTCCGTGTGCGCCCGAATACCTACGAGCAGGGTCGGATGCTCGCGGAGAAGGCCGCGAAGACGAAGCATGCCAAGTGGGCGACGATCGGTCCGAACTACGAGTACGGCAAGCGCGCGTGGGAGACCTTCCGGGACCGGCTGAAGGAGCTCAAGCCCGAGGTCCAGATCGTCGGCGAGCACTGGCCGACGCTCGGCAAGCTCGAGGCCGGGCCGTTCGTCACCGCGATCCTCAACCAGAATCCCGACGCGCTCTACGTGTCGCTCTTCGGGAGCGACTGGCTCGCGTTCGTCCGCGAGGCGCAGAAGCGCGGGCTCTTCCAGAAGATGTTCGTGGTCGGCATCCTCCTGGGGGAGCCGGAGTACATCGATCCGCTGAAGCTCGAGGCCCCCGAGGGCATGCTGGTCACGGGCTATCCCTGGTACGATCTCCAGGCGCCGGCGCACAAGGAATTCGTCGCCAAGTTCATGAAGCGGACGGACAAGAACCCGGTCCTGGGCTCGCTCGTCGGCTACATCACCTACCTCTCGATCTTCGAGGCGATCAAGAAGGCCGGGAGCACCGACACGGACAAGCTGGTCGCGGCGTTCCGGGGGCTCAAGGTCGAGACGCCGATCGGCCCCGTGAGCTACCGGGCGTCGGACGGCCAGTCCACGATGGGCGCGTGGGTCGGCACGACGAAGCTCGACGCCAAGCGCGGTGTTGGCGTCATGGTCAACCACGAGTACATCCCGGGCGAGCGCGTGCTCCCCTCCGACGACGAAGCGAAGAGGCTCCGCCCGGCGAATTGATCCGCCACGACCGAGGATAGCGTCGTGGAAGGGGGCGGGGGAGGCTCGGCGGCGAGTGGGGTTCCGAAGCCGCGAGCCTTCCCCGCCCCGTCGACGGCCCCATCATCCGTCACGGGAATATCGGGTCGCCGTCGCTCGACCCACCATTGACGTCACGCGTCGAGATGCATAGCGGCTGATCCCCATGTCACCGTCCCTCATCTTCATCCAGCTCCTGTCGGGGTTGGCGCACGCGATGGTGCTCTTTCTCATCGCGTCGGGGCTCTCGCTCATCTTCGGCGTGACCCGCATCGTGAACTTCGCGCACGGCTCGTTCTACATGCTCGCTGCGTACCTCACCTACACGCTCGCCGCGGTGCTGCCGCTCGGCGCGGGGGCGTTCTACGCGGCGCTGCTGCTCGCGGCGCTCGCGGTCGCCGCCGTTGGACTGCTCGTCGAGGTCTTGCTGCTCCGCCGTGTCTACCGCGCGCCCGAGCTGTACCAGCTCCTCCTCACCTTCGCGCTGGTGCTGGTCGTCGCCGACGCCGTGCGGTTCTTCTGGGGCACCGAGAACAAGACGGGCCCGGCCGCGCCCGGCCTCGCCGGCTCCGTCCCGATCCTGGGCCAGCTCTTCCCGACCTACGATCTGGTGCTGATCGGCTTCGGGCCGCTCGTCGCGGCCGGGCTCTGGTACGTGTTCTACCGGACGAAGTGGGGGATCCTGATCCGCGCGGCGACCGAGGACCGCGAGATGGTGGCGGCGCTCGGCGTCGACCAGGCCCGGCTCTTCACCTCCGTCTTCGCGCTCGGGTCCTTCCTCGCGGGGCTCGGCGGCGCGCTCCAGGTGCCGCGTCAGGCGCTGACGAACGTCATGGACACCTCCATCATCACCGAGGCGTTCGTCGTGGTGGTCGTCGGCGGGATGGGGTCCGTGCCGGGCGCCCTCCTCGCCGCCGTCCTGATCGGCGTGATCGACGCCTTCGGGGTGCTGGTGCTGCCGAAGGCGTCGCTCGTCATGACCTTCGTGGTGATGGCGGTGGTCCTGATCCTGCGCCCCTGGGGTCTTCTCGGGCGGCCACAGGCGCAGCAGCGCAGCGCTGGGGCGGCGGTGGTCGCCGAGAGCGCGATCGCCGTGCCCAAGACGGGGGTGCTCGTGGTCCTGGCGGCGCTGATCGCCCTGCCCCCGCTCCTGCCGACCTTCCACGTCTGGGTGCTCGTCGAGATTCTCGCGTTCGCGCTCTTCGCCGCGAGCCTCCATCTCCTCATGGGCACCGGGGGCATGGTCTCCTTCGGCCACGCCGCCGCGTTCGGCCTCGGGGCCTACGGCGCGGCGCTCCTGCTCCAGGTCGCCCGGGCCCCGATGGCGCTCGCGTTCCTCGGGGCGCCGCTCGTCGCGGCGCTGGGCGCCAGCGTGATCGGCGTGTTCTGCGTGCGCCTCTCGAGCATCTACTTCGCGATGCTCACGCTCGCGTTCGCCCAGATCGCCTACGCGATCGTCCACCAGTGGTACGACGTCACGGGCGGCGACAACGGCCTCCTCGGCATCTGGCCCGCGTCGTGGCTCGCGACGCCGCTGCGGTACTACTACCTGGCGCTCCTCGCCTGCGGCGGCGGGATCGCGCTCCTCGGGCTCGTTGGCCGCGCCCCCTTCGGCCTCACGCTGCGCGCCGCGCGCGATCACGCCCCGCGGGCGGAGGCGGTCGGCGTGAACGTCCGGTTCCATCAGTGGGTCGCGTTCGTCGTCGCCGGGTTCTTCGGAGGCCTGGCCGGGGCGACCTTCGTGTTCCTGAAGGGGAGCGTGTTCCCGAGCTACCTCCACGTCCCGACGTCGGTGGAGCCGCTCGTCATGGTACTGCTCGGCGGAGTCCAGGCGTTCGCCGGCGCGCCGGTGGGCGCCGCGATCTACAAGGCCCTCGACACGCTCGTCACACGGTACACGGACTACTGGCAAATGGTCCTCGGCGGGATCCTCATCGCCCTCGTGCTCGTCTTCCCGCGTGGCATCCTCGGGATGCTCGCGGAGCGCCGCCGTGTCTGATCAGCGGGCCGCCAGCGGTGGGGGGGAGGGGGGTCGGGGCGGAAG